>NZ_JBAWKM010000001.1:0-90573 GCF_037095675.1 Pseudomonas sp. CCNWLW23
CGAGTTTGGCGGCTGCCGCGTGGACGGTTTCGCCCGGGCCGACGCGGATGCTCTTGCCGGACGCGGTGAATTCCACCTGGTGCAGATCCGCGGCGTCGATTTCCGGCGCATCGGCGGCTTGTTCGGCCTGTTCCACCGCGTCGGCGCGGGCCTCGGGTGGCGTGGCGCCGAAGGATTCTTCGTGGTAGCGCGACATGTCGTAGCCGGCCGCTTCCAGCAGGCGTTTGACCGCAGTCATGTATGGCGTCGGGCCGCAGCAGAACACTTCGCGTTCGAGGAAGTCCGGAACCATAAGTTCGAGCATCTTGTGGTTCAGGTAACCGCGATAACCGGCCCATGGCTCACCGAGGCCGTGTTTTTCGCAGATCAGGTGCAGGCTGAAGTTGTCGATCCGCGACGCCATGTGCTCGAGTTCGCGGTGGTAAATGATGTCTTTCGGCGACCGCGCGCTGTGCACGAAAGTCATGTCGACGTTGGCGTTGGTGTCGTAGAACCAGCGCGCCATCGACATGCACGGGGTGATGCCGACGCCACCGCTCAGATACAGGACCTTCGGGCTCGGGAAGTCGATCGCGTTGAACAGCCCGACCGGGCCGTGCACCGCCAGCTCCTGACCTTCATGCAAAGTGTCGTGCAACCAGTTCGAGACCTTGCCGCCCGGCACGCGTTTGATCGTCACCGAAAAGCTGTACGGCACCGACGGCGAGCTGGAAATCGTGTACGAGCGCATGATCGGCTGGCCTTCGATTTCCAGCTCCAGGGTGACGAACTGCCCCGGCTTGAAGAAGAACAGGATCGGCTGGTCGGCCATAAAGCAGAAGGTGCGCACATCCCAGGTTTCCTGGATGACTTTGACGCAACGGACAATGTGTCGGCCATTGGCCCAGGTCTGGGTGGTGACCGGATTCAGGAAGCTGTTGGACATGCTGTTCTCCACGGCCGACTGTCGGCCTCTTGTCGGCGATTCTGCGTATAGCGCAGACCGCGCGTTTACCTATCCGCGACATTGACATACTTATCGCGACCAGCCCTTGAACACCGGGACTTGCGCGTCGGGAACAGATTGCGCCATGTCGCGCATGGATAAGGTTCCCCCCAGCGCCGGCCCCACACTCGCCCAACACAAGACGACTTCTTTACACCTTGCGTAGCAACCGTTTTGCAGCACACCTGATCAGCCACTTTCGCCGGCCACGCAGAGGGCCATGAGGATTACATCGATGGACGTCACCGCAAAAATCAGCCTGGGCGATCCGCTGGAACCCGCACGCAAGGCCACCGCACAAATGCTTCAGGAGCGCGAGCGCACTTTTTCGCTGCCACAGCCGTTCTACAGCGACGAACGTCTGTTCGATATCGATATGCAGGAGATCTTCCAGAAGGAATGGTTGATCGCCGGCATGACCTGCGAGATCCCGGCCAAGGGCAACTATCTGACCCTGCAGGTCGGCAAGAACCCGATCATCGTCATTCGCGGCGCCGAGGGCGTGGTGCACGCGTTCCACAACGTCTGCCGTCACCGTGGCTCGCGCCTGTGCACCAGTGATAAAGGCAAAGTCGCCAAACTGGTCTGCCATTACCACCAGTGGACTTACGAACTGGACGGTCGCCTGCTGTTCGCCGGCACCGAGATGGGCGCCGACTTCGACATGAAGCAATACGGCCTGAAACCGGTGAACGTGAAAACCGCTGGCGGCTACATCTTCATCAGCCTGGCGGAGAACCCGCCGGCCATCGATGACTTCCTGTCGACGCTCAACCATTACATGGAACCGTACGACATGGAGAACACCAAGGTGGCGATTACCACCACCTTGATGGAGAAAGCCAACTGGAAACTGGTGCTGGAAAACAACCGCGAGTGCTACCACTGCAACGCGTCGCACCCGGAACTGTTGAAAACCCTGCTGGAGTGGGACGACGTCACCGACCCGCGCGCCGATCAGGCGTTCAAGGATCACGTCGCCGCCTCCGCCGCTGCCTGGGAAGCGGAAAAGATCCCTTACGCCCACGCCAGTTTCGGCTTGCGCAACCGTATCGTGCGCATGCCGCTGCTCAAGGGCACCGTATCGATGACCCTCGACGGCAAGCAAGGCTGCGCGAAACTGATGGGCCGCATCAAGAACCCGGACCTGGGCTCGATGCGCATCCTGCACCTGCCGCACTCGTGGAACCACTGCATGGGCGATCACATCATCGTCTTCACCGTGTGGCCGATCAGCGCTCAGGAAACCATGGTCACCACCAAGTGGCTGGTGCACAAGGATGCGGTGGAAGGTGTCGATTACGACGTCGAGCGCATGCGCCAGGTGTGGGACGCGACCAACGATCAGGACCGCCGTCTGGCTGAGGAAAACCAGCGCGGGATCAACTCCACCGCTTACCAGCCGGGGCCTTACTCGAAGACCTATGAATTCGGCGTGGTCAACTTCGTCGACTGGTACAGCGAGCGGATGTTGAACAACCTCGGGGCCGAGCCTGCGCCTTACCTCAAAGGTGTACCGGTTCAGGGCTGATCAGAAGCAAAAGATCGCAGCCTGCGGCGGCTCCTACAGGTGGAATGCATTCCCCTGTGGGAGCGAGCCTGCTCGCGAAGGCGTCCTGACCCACGCTACATCTTTCAGTTGATCAATTTCCGACCAATCACCCCCGCCCCCATACCCATCAAGCCCTCCAGCCTTCCGCAAACAAGTTATCCACATAACCGCCCACAGCAAATGGGGGTAACTGTGGATGAGTCAAAAAATATCTTGCTGACTTGCAAAGAAAAACCGTGACTTATTATGAATCACAGTTTCTGAAAACGATCGGTCGTTTTTTGATCAACGCCATGCAGGCCACGGTTTCCAAGGCCTCCAGCGGGTAGCAAACACGTTATCCACAGAAGCGCCAACAGAGATCGGGGACAACTTTGAATCTTCTGTGGAAAACACCTATGACTGGGGAAAACCCCTTCGTCTTAACAGCTCTCGGCGCCCGGGGATCACATTTGATCAATAATTGATCAAACCGATGTAAGCCCTGCTCCATATGGCCTACAGCTGAGAGCGAACATCTTATCCACAGAAGCGCCAACAGAGATTGGGGGCAACTTCTCTATTTATACCGACGGAAAAGCCAGAGAAATCCGTGAGTTACGCTGATCGTTTTTTGATCTTATGGCTGAAAGGCTTGAATGGCGTGGGATGCGAGCAAGGGCGAACACGTTATCCACAGCTTCGCCAACAGGGAATGTGGGTAAGCCGCTTCCCCTCACCCCAACCCTCTCCCAGAGGGAGAGGGGGCCGACCGCGTCGACTGGTGAGGTTACATCGACCTGAAACATTGTATTGATCTCAGGCTTGGCCAGACCAAGGCCACCGCCATGTCGCAGGTCGGTGTACTTGGCCAATTCGCCGCGGTAGGTCCCCTCTCCCTCTGGGAGAGGGCTAGGGTGAGGGGCTTTTCAGCGGACAACGCCTTCTTCAATCAGCAACTTCAGAATCGCTTCAGCCCCAGCCTGCGCGGTAACGCCCTTGAGCACCTGCCCCCCGCCGCCACTGGCTTTGGCCGTCGCGGCCTTCATCCGGTCGGCGCCGCTCTTGGCCTTGATCACCTTCAAGCGCTTGGGCCGTGGCTTGGCCGGTTGCAGTGTGGCGACGGCCAACAAATGGTCCTCCACCACTTCAACGTCATCGGCGGCCAATTCGCCCCGTCGTGCCGGGCCATACGCGCTCTGCCGAGGCTTCGGCGCGGCGTTATCCACAGTGGCCAGAAACGGCAGTTTGACCTTCAAGCGGCGTCGCTGGCCGCGCGGCAACGCTTGCAGGACCAGCGCTGAACCATCATTGATCGATTCGACCTGCGCCAGGCCCACCACCAGCGGCCAGCCCAGACCTTCGGCCAGCAGGAACGGCAACATTCCTGAACCTTCGCCGGTTTCCGCCTGGCTACCGGTCAGCACCACTTGCGCTCCGGCATCGCGCAGGTATGCGGTCAGCGCCGGCAAGGCGTCGGCGCCAGCGGGTTGTTCCAGCACATGCAGCTGTTCCAGGCCCATGCCCAAATAGGCGCGCAGGGCCGGTTCGGCTACATCACCGGCGTGCAGCACTTGCAGGTTATCCCCAGCCAGTTGCAGGCCCAGTTCCACCGCGCGCGCATCCTGATCGGCGCGCCGTGGCCGACCTGAGGTCGGGTGAGCGCCGATTGAAACCAGACTGATAACGTTCGTGTTCATAGCGTTTCCTTAAGCCGCATCGCGCTTGGCTTCGTTGCGGTAAGCCGCGACCGCTTCGATCAACGCTTGCAGAATCTCTGCGCTTTCGCCGATCACCGAGAGGTCGGCACGCTTGATCATGTCGCAACCCGGATCAAGGTTGATTGCCACCACCTTGTCGCAGGCGCCAATGCCTTGCAGGTGCTGGATCGCGCCAGAGATACCCACAGCCACATAGACCCGCGCGGTGACCCAGGTGCCGGACGCGCCGACCTGGCGGTCCCGCGCCATGAAGCCGTCGTCCACCGCAACCCGCGAAGCGCCTTCGGTGGCGCCGAGGGCTGCGGCGGTTTCGTGGAACAACTGCCAGTCCTTCACACCATTACCGCCGGAGAAGATGAACTCGGCTTCGGCCATCGGAATCGCTGCCGGATCCACCGCCACGGCACCAAGATCCTCGATTCGCGACAAGCTGCGCGCGACGCTTGTGGATAACTCCACTGGCAACGCTTCGTGACGGGTTTCGCTGACCGGCTCTGCGCATTCGGCAGCGGCGAGAATCAACCGCGCCACTGGACGCGCCAAGTCTTGCAATCCGGCCCCGGCGCGGCCGATGCATTCTTGATCCTTAACCTGCCAGACCCGCGTGGCCGGGCGCTCACCCAAGGCTGCAGCAAAGCGCCGGCCGAGTTCGCCGCCACCGCTGCGGCTGTCCGGCAGCAACCAGTGACGCGGGTTGAATTGGTTATCCACAGCGCGCAAACCCTGCACCCGCTGCTCCGGTGCATAACCGCTGAATTCCTCGCCTTCCAGCACCAGCAGGCGATCGACGCCAGCAGTTTCGAAAGCGCTTTCCTTGTGCTCGCCGAACACCACAGCAAGCACCGCACCATCAGTGCCGGCCAGTTGGTGAGCGAGGCCGAGCAGATCGCGGTCGTGGCTGCTCAGGCGACCGCCGACCATATCCGGCACCACGCTGATGTAGAACGCCGGAGCCGGTACCTGATGCAGCGGCAACTGCACTTCAACAGCAGCCGAGCGTTTGACCGCCCCGCCCTGCTGCGCGCCGCTGCGGTCGATCCGTTTGATGCCGTTGGGGCCGATAAAACCCATGCCGTGCAGATTCTTGCGGATGACGCCATTGGGCCCCATCCAGCTGTGCTGCGCCGGTTGCATCGCCGCGTGCAGCGGGTGCAAACGGTTACGGGCAATCCATTCGGCGCGCGGGTCGCGGCGGATAATGTCGCTCATCAGTGCACCTCCGCAGGTTCACGTTTGGCCGGCGTGGCAAGCTTGCTTGGCGCGGCGTCCTCAAGCAACGCGTCGGCGACCAGTTCGGCGATGTCCTTGATCAGCGGACGCGGTTCGACCACGCCTTCGAGCATCGCCGTGCACTGTGGACAACCCACCGCCACCAGTTCGGCGCCAGTTTCGCGGATGTCTTCCATGCGCATGTCGGGGATACGCTGCTTGCCCGGAATGTCAGTGATCGGCGCGCCGCCACCACCGCCGCAGCAGCGTGAGCGGAAGCCGGACCGTTGCATCTCTTTGACTTCAATGCCGAGGGCACGCAGCACTTCGCGCGGCGCTTCGTACTCGCCGTTGTAGCGGCCCAGGTAGCACGGATCGTGATAGGTCACGCTGTTGCCTTTGTGCTGACCGAGGTTGAGCGCGCCGGCCTGAATGATTTCCGCCATGTAGGTGCTGTGGTGCTGCACCAGGTAGTTGCCATCGAAGGCGCCGTATTCGTTTTTCAGCACATGGAAACTGTGCGGATCGCAGGTGACGATGCGGTTGAAGCTGTATTTGGCCAACGTCTGGATGTTGCGCTTGGCTAGCAACTGGAACGTAGCCTCGTCGCCGAGACGCCGCGCCACATCACCACTGTCGCGCTCTTCGAGGCCGAGCACGGCGAAGTCGATGTTTGCCGCTTTCAGCACTTTGACGAACGCGCGCAGGGTGCGCTGGTTGCGCATGTCGAAGGCGCCGTCGCCGACCCAGAACAGCACGTCGGTGGATTTCTTCTCACTGAGCAGATTGAGGTTCAGATCCGCCGCCCAGTTCATCCGCCCGCCCGGGGCGAAACCGCCGGGGTTATCGGTGGCGATCAGGTTTTCGAGGACTTCGGCACCCTTGTTCGGCGTCGCACCTTTTTCCAGGGTCAGATGCCGGCGCATGTCGACGATCGCATCGACGTGCTCGATCATCATCGGGCATTCCTCGACGCAGGCACGGCAGGTGGTGCACGACCACAGGGTTTCGGCATCGACCAGACCGTTGACGATCGGTTGGTGCGGGTTGCCGCCATGCTCGCCGATCGGTTTGCCTGGATACGGGCTGCCGGCGAACTTCGCGTCAGTGCCGCCGGCGAGGCCGACGACCATGTCCTGAATCAGTTTTTTCGGGTTCAGCGGCTGGCCGGCGGCGAAGGCCGGGCACGCTGCTTCGCACTTGCCGCACTGCACGCAGGCGTCGAAACCGAGCAACTGGTTCCAGGTGAAATCCTTGGGTTTTTCCACGCCCAGTGGCGCATCGGGATTGTTCAGATCCAGTGGCTTCAAACCGGTCGAGCGCCCGCCGCCGAAACGTTCCGGGCGACGGTGCCAGGCCAGGTGCAGCGCACCGGCAAAGGCGTGCTTCATCGGCCCGCCCCAGGTCATCCCGAAGAACAGTTCCGACACGCCCCACAGCACACCAACACCGAGGATGGCGGCGAGCACCCAACCGCCGAAGTTTTCCGGCAGGATCCCGGCGACCGGAAGGGTCACCAGGAAAAACGACGCGGAGAAGGCCAGCAGGCTTTTCGGCAGGCGCATCCACGGGCCTTTCGACAGACGCGCAGGCGGATTGACCCGGCGCAGATACATGAAGATCGCGCCGACAAACATCACCGCCGACATCAGCAGCAAGGCGTAGCCAAGGATGCGGTTATGCAGGCCGAAACCGTGCACCAGAATGGCCAGCACAATCGACGCCACCGCACCGCCCGCCGTGGCGACGTGGGTGTTGGCAATGTATTTGTCCCGCGCGACGACGTGGTGCAGGTCGACCATGTAGCGCTTGGGCATGGCCAGCAGACCACCGAGCAGATCGACCTTCGCCGCCCGCCCCCGGCGCCACATGTTCATCCGCCGCAACGCGCCGAGGACCGCAAGGCCCAGGGCTGCGAACAACAGGATTGGAAGAAGGGTGTTCAACATCAGAGTCACCTCTGGCGAGCGGCAAGCTGCAAGCTACAAGCGGCAAGAAAGAGCAGCATGGATCGGCTGTGCATTTACTTGCAGCTTGAAGCTTGTGGCTTGCAGCTGAGCCGTCAAAAATCCTTACAGAGCCGAAGTGCGTCGTAAATGGCGGCGTGTGTATTACGCTGCGCCACGCAGTCGCCGATGCGGAACAGCAAGTAGCCGTCGCCCGCTTCGCTCAGCGAAGGTTGCGGCTGGATCGCGAACAGCGCTTCGACGTCGATCTGGCCCTTGTTGCGCGAGCCGTCCTTGAGGGCGTAGTAGATTTCCTCGTCCGGGCGCACGCCGTTTTC
This sequence comes from Pseudomonas sp. CCNWLW23, assembly GCF_037095675.1. Lineage (NCBI taxonomy): Bacteria > Pseudomonadati > Pseudomonadota > Gammaproteobacteria > Pseudomonadales > Pseudomonadaceae > Pseudomonas > Pseudomonas sp. CCNWLW23. The sequence continues at coordinate 7,731 of NZ_JBAWKM010000001.1, forward strand.
GACGACCACCTGATCGACCACCCGTTCCTCTTTCGCGCCGGTGTATTCGTTCTCCAGCACTGCGATCAGCTTGTCGCCCTCGCGGTAGACCTTCTCCAGCATCATGTCGCCGGTCATGATCACTTCTTTCGGGTACATGCTGCGGTAGTAGGTCGGGAACGACGTGCCGCCGATGGCCACGCCCGGTTTGATGTCGTCGGTAACGATCTCGACCTGGCTGCCCTTGTCGGCGAGGAAGTCGGCGACCGACATGCCGGTGAACTCGCAAATGGTGTCGTAGACCAGCACGTTCTTGCCCGGCGCAACCTTGCCGTCGAGCACGTCCCAGCTGCTGACCACCAGCCCCTCGGCCGCGCCCCAGTGTTCGTTCTGCTCAAGGTACGGATGACCGCCAACCGCCAGCACCACCACGTCCGGACGCAGGTCCATGATGGTGTCGGCATCCGCCGCCGTGCCCAGGCGCAGATCGACTTTCAGCCGCGCCAGTTCCAGCTGGAACCAGCGGGTGATGCCGGCGATCTGGTCACGCTGCGGTGCTTTCGATGCGGTGGTGATCTGCCCGCCGATGAAGTCTTTTTTCTCGAACAGCGTGACATCGTGGCCACGCTCGGCAGCCACGCGTGCGGCTTCCATCCCGGCCGGGCCGGCACCAACGATCACCACCTTGCGTTTCGGCCCGGTGGATTTCTCGATGATGTGCGGCACGCCCATGTATTCACGGGAGGTCGCGGCGTTCTGGATGCACAGCACGTCCAGGCCCTGATACTGACGGTCGATGCAATAGTTGGCGCCGACGCACTGCTTGATCTGGTCGATCTGGCCCATCTTGATCTTGGCGATCAGGTGCGGGTCAGCAATGTGCGCGCGGGTCATGCCGACCATGTCGACGTAACCGCCCTCAAGGATGCGCGTGGCCTGGTTCGGGTCCTTGATGTTCTGCGCGTGCAACACCGGCACCTTGACCACTTCCTTGATCCCGGCAGCCAGGTGCAGGAACGGCTCCGGTGGATAACTCATGTTCGGAATCACGTTGGCCAGGGTGTTGTGGGTGTCGCAACCCGAGCCGACCACGCCGATGAAATCGAGCATGCCGGTGTCGTCGTAATACTTGGCGATCTGCTTCATGTCCTCGTGGGACAAGCCGTCCGGGTGGAACTCGTCACCGCACAGGCGCATGCCCACGCAGAAGTCGTCACCGACCTCGGCGCGCACGGCTTTCAGAACTTCCAGGCCGAACTTCATCCGCCCTTCGAAGGTGCCGCCCCATTCATCGGTACGCTTGTTGACGCGCGGGCTCCAGAACTGGTCGATCATGTGCTGGTGCACGGCCGACAGTTCGACGCCATCGAGGCCACCAGCCTTGGCCCGGCGCGCAGCCTGGGCGTAGTTGCCGATCACTCGCCAGATCTCTTCCGGCTCGATGGTTTTGCAAGTGGCGCGGTGCACCGGTTCACGGATGCCCGACGGCGACATCAAGGTCGGCCAGTTGAAACCGTCCCAGCGCGAGCGACGGCCCATGTGGGTAATCTGGATCATGATCTTGGCGCCATGCTTGTGCATGGCGTCGGCCAGATTCTGGAAGTGCGGAATGATCCGGTCGGTGGACAGATTGACCGAACTCCACCATTCCTGCGGGCTGTCGATCGCCACCACGGACGAACCGCCGCAGATCGCCAGGCCGATGCCGCCCTTGGCTTTCTCTTCGTAGTATTTGACGTAGCGGTCAGTGGTCATGCCACCGTCAGTCGCGTAGACCTCGGCGTGCGCGGTGCTGAGCACGCGGTTGCGGATGGTCAGTTTGCCGATCTGGATCGGCTGGAACATTGCTTCGAAAGCCATGGCACGGTCCTCGGCTTACAACGGCTTGACGATGAACAAGCCGTCATCGTGGCCCTCTTCGGAGCCTCCGTAGACTTGTTCGGCCACAGTACGGATCTTGCTGCCACGGGCTTCGAGAATCTGGTCCATGGCGCCGGCGAACCAGCCGGTGAACATGTAATCGACCTTGCGCCCGACCTTGCCGTACACGTACACGAATGCCGAGTGTTCGAGCCTGACGCTGGCGGTGCCTTTGTCGAGGTCGATGTCCTGAATCTTGAACAGGCCCCAGCCGCGCTGCGACAGGCGCTTCATGTAGTGCTCGAACACCGCGACGCCTTCCAGCCCGTGGCATTCGGCTTCCTTTTCACACCAGTGCCAGGCGGATTTGTAGCCGGCCTTGTAGAGGATCTCGGCATAGGCTTCAGCGCCGAGCACTTCCTCGATGCCCATGTGGTTGTTGACGAAAAAGTGACGCGGCACATAGAGCATTGGCAGGGCGTCGGAGGTCCAGACACCGGTCTCGCTGTCGACTTCGATTGGCAATTGCGGGGCGATCTTGGCCATGGAAACTTAACTCCAGAAAATTTTGTGTGTTGCCCCCGGCGCGGATGGCCGGGAGAAAGGATTCAGAAGTGTGGCGGCTTATTCGCCCCAGACGTCTTTCAGGACGCTTACCCAGTTCTCGCCCATGATCTTGCGCACCACGCGCTCGGAATGGCCGCGCTTGAGCAGGGTTTCGGTGAGGTTGGGGAATTCGCCGACGGTGCGGATGCCCAGCGGGTTGATGATCTTGCCGAAGCTGGTCAGGCGGCGGGCGTAACCCTTGTCGTGGGTCAGGTATTCGAAGAAGTCTTGACCGTGACCCTGAGTGAAATCGGTGCCGATACCGATGGCGTCTTCGCCAACGATGTTCATGGTGTATTCGATCGCTTCGGCGTAATCGTCGATGGTCGAATCGATGCCCTTGGCGAGGAACGGCGCGAACATGGTCACGCCGACGAAACCGCCGTGGTCGGCAATGAACTTCAGCTCTGCATCGGATTTGTTGCGCGGGTGCTCTTTGAGACCCGACGGCAGGCAGTGCGAGTAGCAGACCGGTTTTTTCGATTCGAGAATGACTTCTTCGGAGGTCTTGGAACCGACGTGGGACAGGTCGCACATGACGCCGACGCGGTTCATCTCGGCGACGATCTCGCGACCGAAACCTGACAGGCCGCCATCACGCTCGTAGCACCCGGTGCCGACCAGATTCTGGGTGTTGTAGCACATCTGGACGATGCCAACGCCGAGCTGCTTGAACACCTCGACATAGCCAATCTGGTCTTCAAAGGCATGGGCATTCTGGAAGCCGAAGAGGATGCCGGTCTTGCCTTGTTCCTTGGCCCGACGGATGTCGGCGGTGGTGCGCACCGGCATCACCAGGTCGCTGTTCTCGCGGATCAGTTTCTGGCTGGCAGCAATGTTGTTCACGGTCGCCTGAAAGCCTTCCCACACCGACACAGTGCAGTTGGCCGCCGTCAGACCGCCCTTGCGCATGTCTTCGAACAGCTCGCGGTTCCATTTGGCAATGATCAGACCGTCGATAACGATGCTGTCGGCGTGTAATTCGGCTGGGCTCATCAGGCGTCCCCTTATTGGCAATTCATGCGCCGAATCGTCTGCCGGCGCTTTGGGGCCAGCATATGCCTCGGTGCCGGGGCGACCGGGTGCAAAAACGACAGGGGAATTGCCGAAAGCGTCAATCCGCGACAAAGGGTCGTCGGCCGCCCTCCTCGGCTGGCTGTTCAAGCCCGCGCGCTTGCGCCAGAATCTGCCGCAGCCTGCACCTACCAACGGATTAGAGCGACCCCAATGAAATCGATCTTCCTCGCCCTGGCACTGATTGCGACCGGCGCCCACGCCGCCGAAGAATCCGAGAACAACCCGTGCGACGCGGTGGAAAACGACATCCAGACCCTGGAATGCTCCGCCTACAGCCGCAGCACCGCCGAAGACCTGCTCAAGGACAACTACGCCAGCCTCAACGAACGCATGCAGGCCGCCTACGGCAAGAACCCGACGCAACTGGCCGACATCACCGCCAAACTGAAAACCGCCCAGCAACAATGGTTGAAGACGCGGGATGCGGATTGCGCGGTGGAAGCGTTCCCGGCAACGGCGGGGAGCAAGGCGTTCACCATTGCGCAGAATGATTGTGTCGCGCGGATGAGTGATGAACGGTCGGAGTTTTTGGAGTCGATCGGGCAGGAATAAACATACAAAGGATAAATCAATGATTCCTCATGAAGTGGTCAGCCATATGGTTGACGGCGCAACACCGATCCGCGCCTGGCGCGAATATCTCAACCTGACTCAGGAAGAAGTGGCGAAGCGCATGGGCATCTCGCAACCGGCTTTTGCCCAGCAGGAAACAGTCGCCAAACCCCGCAAGGCCACCCGCGAGAAAATCGCCGCCGCGTTCGGCATCACAACCAGTCAGCTTGAGCTGTAGGCTGCCCTCTTTATTCAAAGGAATTCCCATGAACATCTGCGGCATTGAAATCAAAGGCAGCGAAGCGATCATCGCGGTGGCGGCGCTCGACGGTTCGACGTTGAGCCACGTCCCTCTCGCCACGAAGAAGATTGCTCTGGATGACGATGACGAGGCGGCGAACGTGCGGCGGTTTGCGGCGCAGGTCGCGTCGTTTGTGCGGGAAAACTCGGTGGACCGGATCGCGATCAAGAAGCGCAGCAAAAAAGGCGAGTTTGCCGGTGGGCCGACGACGTTCAAGATCGAGGGTGTGTTTCAGTTGCTGGATGGTTGTGAGGTGACGCTGCTGTCGCCGCAGACGATCAATGCCCAGGCCAAGAAGCACAACTTTGAACTGCCGGGGACGTTGAACAAGTATCAGCATGAGGCTTACAAGGCGGCGTGTTCAGCGTTGGTGAAGAAGTAACCAAGAGCAAGATCAAAAGATCGCAGCCTTCGGCAGCTCCTACTTTGGAATGCATTTCCCTGTAGGAGCTGCCGAAGGCTGCGATCTTTTGACTTTCAGATCTGTGCGGTACGCCGGTCTTCGCGGGGGCAGCGGGCGAAACGCGCGCGATAACTGCGGGTGAAATACGACGGTGATTCAAAACCGCAGGCAATGCTGACTTCGAGCACGCTCATATCGGTCTGGCGCAGCAACTGCCGGGCCTTTTCCAGCCTCAACCGCAGATAGAAGTTGCTCGGCGTATCGTTCAGGTGCAGCCGGAACAAACGCTCCAGTTGCCGCCGGGTCACCTTGATCGACTCCGCCAGTTGCAACGTGGTCAGCGGCGGTTCGCTGTGCTGTTCCATCTCGCCGATCACCTGCACCAGTTTCTTGTTGCTGATGCCGTAACGCGTGGCGACTTCCATGCGCTGGTGATCCTTGCGTGGGCGTATGCGCCCGAGCACAAACTGCTCGCTGACCTGAATCGCCAGTTGCGGGCCGTGGGCCTGGGCAATCAGGTCGAGCATCAGATCAATCGAGGCCGTGCCACCCGCCGAGGTGATCCGCCGCCGGTCGATCTCGAACAGCTCCTGGGTCACGCTGAGCTGTGGATAAGATTCCTTGAACGCATCGATCGCCTCCCAGTGCAGGGTCAGGCGATGGCCATCGAGCAGGCCCGCTTCGGCGAGGACGAAGCTGCCGGTGTCGATGGCGCCGAGGGTTACGCCGTCCTTGTCCAGCCTGCGCAGCCAGTGCTCCAGCGTCGGCGTGATGAACTTCAGCGGTTCGAAGCCGGCCACCACCAGCAAGGTCGCGCCTTTCTTCAGCGGCTCCAGTGCCGCATCGGCGTTGACCGACATGCCGTTGCTCGCCAGTACCGCGCCGCCATCGGCGCTGAGCACATGCCAGCGGTACAACTCGCCGCGAAAGCGGTTGGCTACGCGCAGCGGTTCGATCGCGGAAATAAAGCCAATGGCGGAGAACCCCGGCATCAGCAAAAAGTAGAAATCCTGGGACATGGGCGCACTCGGTTGGCGGGTCGCGTGGCTCGTTGATACGCCGATTATCGGCGGCGTTCAAGCGTGCAGGTCGCTACAGTGCAAATGCCAGTCGCCGCAGTGCGCTTTCACGGGTGCATAGCTGCGTAACTTGGCCTCACCGGCGCGCAGATGCCGGGAACCACAATAATCGAACTGCCGAGGAACCCGACATGAAACGACTGATCAGCAGCTGCGTTCTTGCACTCAGCGGTACCGCTTTCTTCAGCACCGGCGTGATGGCGGCCGAACCGGCCTCCTGCAAGAACGTACGCATGGGCGTGGTCAACTGGACTGACGTGATCGCCACCAGTGCCATGACCCAGGTCCTGCTCGACGGCCTCGGCTACAGCACCAAACAGACCAGCGCCTCGCAACAAATCATCTTCGCCGGGATTCGCGATCAGCGCCTGGACTTGTTCCTCGGCTACTGGAACCCGCTGATGACCCAGACCATCACGCCATTCGTCGAGGCCAATCAGGTCAAAGTGCTCGAAGCACCGAGCCTGAAAGACGCCCGCGCCACCCTCGCCGTGCCGACCTATCTGGCCGACAAGGGGCTGAAAACCTTCGCCGATATCGCCAAGTTCGAGAAGGAATTGGGCGGCAAGATCTACGGCATCGAACCAGGCTCGGGCGCCAACACGCAGATCAAAGCGATGATCGCCAAGAACCAGTTTGGTCTGGGCAAATTCCAGCTGGTCGAATCGAGCGAGGCCGGCATGCTCGCCGCCGTCGATCGCGCCGTGCGCCGCAAGGAAGCCGTAGTGTTCTTCGGCTGGGCGCCGCACCCGATGAACGTCAATATCCAGATGACCTATCTGACTGGTAGCGAAGACGCCCTCGGCCCGAACGAAGGCATGGCCACGGTGTGGACGGTCACGTCACCGAAGTACGCCGAGCAATGTCCGAACATCGGCCGCCTGCTGACCAACCTGACGTTCACCGCTGAATCCGAGAGCCGGATGATGCAGCCGCTGCTCGATCACAAGGATGCCTTCGAGTCGGCGAAGCAGTGGCTCAAGGATCACCCCGAAGACAAACAGCGCTGGCTTGAAGGTGTGACGACTTTCGATGGCAAACCGGCTGCTGAAAACCTCCAGCTGACCAGCAAATAACCCTTTTTTGAACCCCCTCTCCCAGATGGGAGAGGCCACTGAACCACGCTTCGCATCCCCGCCACGGGCTGCGGACAGACCCATCACGCCTGAAGGAAACGCACCATGAACCACGACGTCATCATCACCTGCGCACTCACCGGTGCTGGCGACACGACCGCCAAGAGCCCACACGTGCCGGTCACCCCGAAACAGATTGCCGCTGCTGCGGTGGAAGCGGCCAAGGCCGGCGCCACCGTCGTGCACTGCCATGTGCGCGACCCGCAGACCGGCAAGTTCAGCCGTGACGTGGCGCTGTACCGCGAAGTGATGGAGCGCATCCGCGAGGCGGACGTCGACATCATCGTCAACCTCACCGCCGGGATGGGCGGCGACCTGGAAATCGGCCCTGGCGAGAAGCCGATGGAGTTCGGCCCGAACACCGATCTGGTCGGTCCGCTGACCCGTCTCGCCCACGTTGAAGAACTGCTGCCGGAAATCTGCACCCTCGATTGCGGCACGCTGAACTTCGGCGACGGCGACACCATTTACGTCTCTACCCCGGCGCAACTGCGCGCCGGCGCCAAGCGCATCACCGAACTGGGGGTGAAGGCCGAGCTGGAGATTTTCGATACCGGGCATCTGTGGTTCGCCAAGCAGATGATCAAGGAAGGCTTGCTCGACAACCCGCTGTTTCAACTGTGCCTGGGCATCCCGTGGGGCGCGCCGGCCGACACCACCACGATGAAAGCCATGGTCGACAACCTGCCCGCCGACGCGGTGTGGGCCGGCTTCGGCATCGGCCGCATGCAGATGCCGATGGCGGCGCAAGCGGTGCTGCTGGGCGGCAACGTGCGGGTCGGGCTGGAGGACAACCTGTGGCTGGACAAAGGCGTGCTGGCGACCAATGGCCAATTGGTTGAACGCGCCACGGAAATCCTCAGCCGCCTCGGTGCCCGCGTGCTGACGCCGGCCGAAGGTCGCAAAAAAATGGGCCTGACCCAGCGCGGCTGAACCTCACCTTATTTCCCTGTGAACATAAATTTTGTGGTGAGGGGATTTATCCCCGATGGGTGGCGAAGCCGCCCCAAAACCTGACAACCCGGGGCATCAGATAGACCGAGAGCACAGGTTTTACGACTGCTTCGCAGCCGATCGGGGATAAATCCCCTCGCCACGAGAACAGAGTTTCCACAGGGATCACCGAACTCTCTCCAGGAAATCGTCATGCGCTTTATCACCGAAATCAAAACCTTCGCCGCTCTCGGCAGTGGTGTCATCGGCAGTGGCTGGGTCGCCCGCGCCCTCGCCCACGGACTTGATGTAGTGGCCTGGGACCCGGCGCCCGGCGCCGAGGCGGCATTGCGCCAACGCGTGGCCAATGCCTGGGGCGCGCTGGAAAAAAACGGCCTGGCGCCGGGTGCTTCGCAGGATCGTCTGCGCTTTGTCGCAACCATCGAGGAATGTGTGCGTGACGCCGATTTCATCCAGGAAAGCGCCCCGGAACGGCTGGAACTGAAGCTCGACCTGCACAGCAAGATCAGCGCCGCCGCCAAGCCCGATGCGCTGATCGGCTCCAGCACTTCAGGCCTTTTGCCCAGCGAGTTCTATGAGAGTTCGACGCACCCTGAACGCTGCGTGGTCGGGCATCCGTTCAACCCGGTTTATCTGTTGCCGCTGGTGGAAGTGGTCGGCGGCAGAAACACCGCGCCGGAGGCGGTGCAAGCGGCGATGCAAGTCTACCAATCCCTCGGCATGCGCCCGCTGCATGTGCGCAAGGAAGTGCCGGGTTTCATCGCCGACCGATTGCTCGAAGCGCTGTGGCGCGAAGCGCTGCACCTGGTCAACGACGGTGTCGCGACGACTGGCGAAATCGACGATGCGATTCGCTTTGGCGCCGGTCTGCGCTGGTCGTTCATGGGCACTTTCCTGACTTACACCCTGGCCGGCGGCGATGCCGGCATGCGCCACTTCATGTCGCAATTCGGCCCGGCGTTGCAGTTGCCGTGGACGTATCTGCCGGCACCGGAGCTGACCGACAAGTTGATCGATGATGTGGTCGATGGCACCACCGATCAGCTCGGTCGGCACAGCATTTCGGCGCTGGAGCGCTATCGTGATGACTGTTTGCTGGCGGTGCTCGAGGCGGTGAAAACCACCAAGGAAAAGCATGGAATGAGTTTCAGCGAGTAATGCGTATGACATGGCACCGCTGCCCTCACCCTAACCCTCTCCCGGAGGGAGAGGGGACTGACCGAGGTGTTTTTGCAAGCTACGCCGACTTGACCACTGCGTCGAACTCTGGACTTGAAAGGCTCGAAAATCGGCTCCCTTTCCCCCTCGCCCCCTTGGGGGAGAGGGCTGGGGTGAGGGGGTTGCTCTTGATCTTCACCCATCAACTGCGGAAACCGAAACCATGCCCCACCTCACCACCTACCAAACCACCATCACCCCCGACTGGGTCGACTACAACGGCCACCTGCGCGACGCCTTCTACCTGCTGATCTTCAGCTACGCCACCGATGCGCTGATGGACCGCCTCGGCATGGACAGCAGCAACCGCGAGGCCAGCGGCCACTCGCTGTTCACCCTTGAGCTGCACCTCAATTATCTGCACGAAGTGAAGCTCGACACCGAGGTCGAAGTGCGCACGCAAATCATCGGCCACGACAGCAAGCGCCTGCACCTCTATCACAGCCTGCACAAGGTCGGCGATGAGCAAGCGCTGGCCGGCAATGAACAGATGCTTTTGCACGTCGACCTCGCCGGCCCGCGCTCGGCGCCGTTCAGCCCCGATACGTTGCATCGCCTGCAAGCCATCGTCGCCGATCAGACCGACCTGACCGCTCCCGCTTACATCGGCCGCGTGATCGCGCTGCCACCCGCTCGGTAAATCCCCCACTGCCAAGGAGCCGCCATGAATACCGCCGTCGCTGTTGCCGATTTTCGTACTTATCCGTTGATCAGCGCGCTCGGTGGCGTGCAGGGTCTGGCGGATCGCGTTGTCATCGAATGGGCTGACGGGCGTGTCAGCCCGTTTCACCACGTATGGCTGCGCGACAATTGCCCGTGTGATCAATGTTTCTACAGCGTCACTCGCGAGCAGGTTTTCGAGAGCGTCGATGCCGCAGAGGATTTGCGACCGCTGGCCACGCGCATCGACAGCGATGGTTGCCTGCGCATCGACTGGCAGGATGGTCACCTGAGCCGCTTCGATCCGGGCTGGCTGCGCGCACATGCCTATGACGATGAATCCCGCGCCGAACGCCTGGCGGGCAAATCGCAGCCCCGTTTGTGGCACAGCGATCTGCAGTTGCCGGTGTTCGACTACACCGCGCTGATGAACGACAACGCCGCGCTGCTGCAATGGTTGCTCGCCGTGCGCGACATCGGCCTGACCCAAGTGCGCGGCGTGCCCACCGAGCCGGGCTCGCTGAAGCTCATCGCGCAACGGATTTCCTTCATCCGCGAAAGCAATTTCGGCGTGCTGTTCAATGTGCAATCCAAAGCCGACGCCGACAGCAACGCCTACACCTCCTTCAACCTGCCATTGCACACGGATTTGCCGACACGAGAGCTGCAACCGGGGCTGCAATTTCTGCATTGCCTGGTGAATGATGCCGAGGGTGGCGAGAGCATTTTCGTCGATGGTTTTGCGATCGCCGACGCCTTGCGTCAGGAGGAGCCGCAGCTGTTTGAGGCCCTGTGTGAAATCCCTGTGGAATTTCGCAACAAGGACCGGCACAGCGATTATCGCTGCCTGGCGCCGATCATCGCTGTGGATGCGCTGGGCCGGGTGGCGGAGATTCGCATGGCCAACTTTCTGCGTGGGGCGTTCGATACGTCGGTGGCGCAGATGCCGTTGCTGTATCGAGCCTATCGGCGCTTTATTGCGATGACCCGCGAGCCGCGATTCCGGCTGATGCAGCGGCTCAAGCCGGGCGAGTTGTGGTGCTTTGACAACCGCCGCACGCTGCATGCACGCAATGCCTTTGATCCAGCGACCGGGGCGCGGCATTTTCAGGGCTGCTATGTCGACCGGGATGAGTTGTTGTCGCGGATTCTGGTGTTGCAACGTTGAACCGCGTCATCGTTCTTCGCGAGCAGGCTCGCTCCCACATTGGAATGCATTTCAACTGTGGGAGCGAGCTTGCTCGCGAAAGCGTCAGTCCAAACAACGCGCTACTAACTGAATCACAGGCAAAAAAAACTCCGATCAAGCCGTGACAGGATCGGAGCTGAGGAGGGTACTGTTGAGGAGCTGCCAGGCGAGGGTGACCAAACCTTCGTGAAGCGAGCTGGAGCCAGTGTGCCTAGTCGCCCATCCAGTCGGTTAGCCGAAAACGACCTGTTCATAGTCGTCCCGGCCACCGCGACAAAACGCCCTTGCCGCGTCCGGTCGGGGCCACCAGAATCGAGCCAAGACCTCCGTTGCCACAGAAGGATTTGCGTAATGATGTACGCCGATTTGATTGACCAGGAAGATCTGTTGGGCCAGCTCAAGGCCTTGGGTATTCAGGTGCCGAGCGGTACCACCGCCGAGCAGGCCTGCGAGTGTGCGGTGCGCGGCCTGGACAATGTTCGCGCATTTGAACTGCGCAAGATGGTCAAGGACATGTACACCAGCGGCGCCAGCATTCAGCCGGCGGTGCGTCAGGCGATCGACAAGCAATTGTTGCCGGCCCTCTCGGATTACCAGCAGTCCCACAGCGCCTGAGAAACCCCTTCGCGAGCAGGCTCGCTCCCACCTGACCGTTCCCACGCTCTGCGTGGGAACGGTCAGACTCGGTCTACAGCCTTACGCTGGCAAACGTCGACTCATTGCGCGCCTGACTCAGCGCCGACATCGGCCCCGAGAGCGGCGACATCACGATGGCCTGCGGCAGCGGCAGCATCGCTACCTGCTGGGTGGTGTTGGAGCCCACGCGTTCGTCACGCGGCGGGATGCCGAAGTACTCGCGGTAGCACTTGGAGAAGTGCGGCGTGGAGACGAAACCACACACCGACGCCACTTCGATGATCGACATCGGCGTCTGCTTGAGCAGTTGCCGGGCGCGGATCAGGCGCAGCTTCAGGTAATAGCGCGACGGCGAGCAGTGCAGGTATTTCTGGAACAACCGCTCCAGCTGTCGACGCGACACCGCGACATACACCGCCAGTTCATCCAGATCGATCGGCTCTTCCAGATTGGCTTCCATCAGCGCGACGATTTCCTGCAACTTCGGCTGGTTGGTGCCGAGCATGTGCTTGAGCGGCACACGCTGGTGATCCTGTTCGTTGCGGATGCGCTCGTAGACGAACATTTCCGAGATCGCTGCCGACAGTTCACGACCGTGATCGCGGCTGATCAGGTGCAGCATCATGTCCAGCGGCGCGGTGCCGCCGGAACTGGTGAAGCGGTTACGGTCGAGGGTGAACAGGCGTGTGCTCATGGCCACGCGCGGGAAAGCTTCCTGCATCGCCGCCAGACATTCCCAGTGCACGCTGCAATCGAAGCCGTCGAGCAGACCGGCGCAGGCCAGCGCCCAACTGCCGGTGCACACTGCGCCCAGACGCTTGGACTGGCGCGCCTGGCTTTGCAGCCACGAGACGTGTTCACGGGTTACGGTACGTTGAATGCCGATGCCGCCGCAGACAATCACAGTGTCCAGGGGCGGGGCTTTGTGCATGGAGGCGTCGGGAGTGATCTGCAAACCGTCACTGGCCCAGACCTGGCCGCCATCGACGGTGAGGGTGCTCCAGCGATACAGCTCGCGACCGGACAACTGGTTGGCCATGCGCAGCGGCTCAACGGCGGACGCCAGGGAAATCAGCGTGAAATTGTCCAGCAGCAGAAAGCCGATGGATTGAGGCGCACGGTTCTGGGGTTGGGCCCCGGAGTTGAACGACGTCATCGCGGTATCTCCTCACACAAAGCGGGTGGCGGCCTCAGGCGGAGGCTCTTGTTATTGCCCGCGTCTCATAGAGAAAGCAGGCTTTGTTATGACAGAGCAATTGCCGTGCCTGAAATTGGACGGCCATTCAATAACTCCTGAAAACGACCTCGCGACGCGTCTATACGAGACCTCGGAACACGCCATTTCGAAGTGCCATCAGATGCCGCGAGAGCCCTGCCGCGCAGCCCGTGAGCAGATCGGTAGCACTTGTGGGAACTGGCCTGCAGCGGATTTGCACAGAGTGTCACCGCAAGCACGGACGACGGACGGTCAGGTAACGACCGACAAGTCACGACTGACAGTGACGCTTGTCTGATTGCGACGCGCCAAAAGGTGGCGCGGCTGGATTGGGGTGTTCTTTTGTTGAGCAGTTTTGACTGGTCTGGCGCTCCACTCTGCCAGATCAACCTGTGGCGAGGGGATTTATCCCCGATCGGCTGCGCAGCAGTCGTAAATCCATTCACCAAAGTGTGTCAGGCAAAACTCGATTGCAGGATTTGGGACTGCTTCGCAGCCCAGCGGGGATAAATCCCCTCGCCACGGGTTCACGGTCAGCATTCAACCGCACTGACCGCCAAGCCACCGCGCGAAGTTTCTTTATATTTGTCATGCATATCGGCGCCGGTATCGCGCATGGTGCGGATCACCCGGTCCAGCGAGATGAAGTGCTGCCCGTCGCCGCGCAGGGCCATTTGCGCCGCGTTGATGGCTTTCACTGCCGCGATTGCATTGCGCTCGATACACGGCACTTGCACCAGACCACCGACCGGGTCGCAGGTCAGGCCCAGGTTGTGCTCCAGGCCGATTTCCGCCGCGTTGCACAATTGCTCGGGCGTGGCGCCAAGAATCTCCGCCAGCCCCGCCGCTGCCATCGCGCAAGCCGAACCGACCTCGCCTTGGCAACCGACCTCGGCCCCAGAGATCGACGCATTCTTTTTGCATAGAATGCCCACCGCCGCCGCGCCGAGGAAATAGTCGACGACGTTGGCGTCTGTGACTGCCTCGCTGAATTTCATGAAGTAGTGCAGCACCGCCGGGATGATCCCCGCCGCGCCGTTGGTCGGCGCGGTAACCATGCGCCCGCCGGCGGCATTCTCTTCATTGACGGCCAGGGCGAACAGGTTGACCCACTCCATCGCGCTCAGGGTCGAGCCGATGACGTTCGGTTTGTTCAGCTCTTGCAGGCTGCGGTGCAACTTCGCCGCACGCCGCCGCACGTTCAGGCCGCCGGGCAGAATGCCTTCGTGCTTGAGGCCTTGCTCGACGCAATCCTGCATCGCTCGCCACAGTTTCATCAGCCCGGCGCGGATTTCTTCTTCACTGCGCCAGACCTTTTCGTTGGCCATCATCAGTTCAGCGACGCGCAGGTTGTGCGTTTTGCACAACTGCAGCAGCTCGACCGCGCTGGAGAAGTCGTAGGGCAATTCGGTGCGATCCAGATCGACCACACCACTGGACGCTTGCGCCTCATCAACGACGAAGCCGCCGCCGACCGAATAGTAGGTGTCCCGGTGCAGCTCAGCGAACTCGCCTTCGGCCACCAGCGTCATGGCGTTGGGATGGAATGGCAGGTTTTCATCGATCAGGCGCATGTCCCGCGCCCACACAAACGGCACCGACAGGCGACCATCCAATAACAACGTATGGGTTTCCCGCAGCGCCTGAATGCGCGGGCCGATCTGCGCCGGGTCGATTGCGTCCGGCCACTCGCCCATCAGGCCCATGATCACTGCGTTGTCGCTGCCGTGACCGATGCCGGTGGCGGAAAGCGAGCCGAACAACTGCACCTCGATGCGCCGCACCTGTTCCAGCTGATGCTTGCCGCGCAGCGACTCGACGAACAATGCGGCGGCGCGCATCGGCCCGACGGTGTGGGAACTGGAAGGGCCGATGCCGATTTTGAACAGGTCGAAAACGCTGATAGCCATTGCTGCGAAGCTCCTGAGAATACCGGTCCGGGCGGCAAAAGCGCCCGCTGGCGGAGCTGCTACGCTCAAGCTGCGATCCGCCGAATGCCGGCATCATCGGGCTTTTGTCGGCGCGCTCGGCGTCTGACACCGACGCAGTCATGTCCAGCAGCGTCGTTACGTTTTCGCCCCGCAAATACGCCGTTTTTATGCAGTCGAGCAGGTCATCGGGGGCGGAAAAAAGCTGTAAGCGACGTCACCGACACTGGAAGCGACCATCCCTGTACTGGATACGACCCTCCCTGTAGGCGTCAGATTTTCACTGGTACATGATCGGGATGACTCGATTGCAAGGCGCTGCGGTAGAGCTGTCGTCAGAACGCCACCAACCGCAACCCATAAGTGCGGTGGTCCACAGTCGGAACACTGCCAAAAAAAACACCAAGGAGTCCATCCATGAAAGGTTCCCCGTCGTTGTTGTTGGCCGCCCTGCTGAGTCTGCCGTTACTGGCGCAAGCCGCAGAACCGGCACAGTGCAGCCTCGTTAACTTCTCCGATGTCGGCTGGACCGACATCACCGCCACCACCGCTACCACTTCCGTTGTTCTCAACGCCCTCGGCTACAAGACCAAAACCACCATGATCTCCGTGCCCGTGACCTACAAGTCGCTGGCCGACGGCAAAAACATGGACGTGTTTCTCGGTAACTGGATGCCGACCATGGAGAACGACATCAAGCCGTATCGCGATGCCGGCACCGTCGACACCGTGCGCACCAACCTCAAGGGCGCCAAGTACACCCTCGCCGTGCCGCAAGCCCTGTACGACAAAGGCCTGCATGACTTCGCCGACATCGCCAAATTCAAGAAAGAGCTCGACGGCAAGATCTACGGCATCGAGCCGGGCAACGACGGCAACCGGCTGATCCAGAGCATGATCGACAAGGATGCCTTCGGCCTGAAAACCGCTGGCTTCAAGATCGTCGAATCTTCCGAGGCCGGCATGCTCTCGCAAGTCGACCGGGCGCAGAAGCGCGACACCGCCGTGGTCTTCCTCGGCTGGGCACCGCACCCGATGAACAAGCGCTTCAAGATTCAATACCTGACCGGCGGCGACGACTTCTTCGGCCCCGATTTCGGCGCAGCCACCGTGGCGACCAACACCCGCAAGGGTTACGCCGAAGAATGCAGCAATGTCGGTCAGCTGTTGAAAAACCTGGAGTTCACCGTCGACATGGAAAGTGAACTGATGGGCAACATTCTCGACGACAAGATGAAGCCTGACGCGGCCGCCAAGGCCTGGCTGAAAAAGAATCCACAGGTGCTCGAAACCTGGCTCGCTGGCGTGACCACCATTGACGGTAAACCAGGCCTGGAGGCCGTGAAAGCCAAGCTCGCGCCTTGATTTGAGGGGCACCGCTTATGCCGGGCAGGCGTGCCTGCCCGGGCTGTTAATTTCCTTGCATGCGGACGTTCACTACCATGCTGATTGATCAGAAAATACCTTTAGGCCAGTACATCGCGGGCTTCGTCGAATGGTTGACGCAACACGGCGCCAACACCTTCGACGCAATCGCCGTGACACTGGAAACGATGATCCACGGCGTGACGTTTGCGCTGACCTGGTTCAACCCGTTGGTGCTGATTGGCCTGATTGCCATCATTGCCCATCTGATTCAACGCAAGTGGGGCCTGACCGCGTTCGTGGTCGCCTCGTTCCTGCTGATCCTCAACCTGGGTTACTGGCAGGAAACCATGGAAACCCTCGCCCAGGTGCTGTTCGCCACCCTGGTCTGCGTGTTGATCGGCGTGCCGCTGGGCATCGTCGCCGCGCACAAACCGATGTTCTACACCATGATGCGGCCGGTGCTCGATCTGATGCAGACCGTACCGACCTTCGTTTACCTCATTCCTACCCTGACCCTCTTCGGGCTGGGTGTGGTTCCGGGCCTGATCTCCACGGTGGTCTTCGCCATCGCGGCGCCGATCCGCCTGACCTACCTGGGCATCCGCGATGTCCCGCAAGAACTGATGGACGCCGGCAAGGCCTTCGGCTGCTCGCGTCGCCAATTGCTCTCAAGGATCGAACTGCCGCACGCCATGCCGAGCATCGCGGCCGGCATCACCCAGTGCATCATGCTGTCGCTGTCGATGGTAGTGATCGCGGCACTGGTCGGCGCCGACGGACTCGGCAAACCGGTGGTCAACGCACTGAACACTGCTGATATTGCGCTGGGCTTCGAAGCAGGCCTGGCAATCGTACTGCTGGCGATCATGCTCGACCGTATCTGCAAACAACCCGACGCTAAAGTAGGGGGTGACGCATGAGCATAATTCGCTTCGAAGACGTTGACGTAATCTTCTCCAAGGACCCGCGCGAGGCACTCAAGCTGCTCGATCAGGGCATGACCCGCAACGAGATCCTGAAGAAGACCGGTCAGATCGTCGGCGTGGAAAAAGCCACGCTGGACATCAACAAGGGCGAGATCTGCGTGCTGATGGGCCTGTCCGGCTCGGGCAAGTCGAGCCTGCTGCGCTGCATCAATGGCCTCAACACCGTGAGCCGCGGCAAGCTGTTCGTCGAGCATGAAAACCGTCAGATCGACATCGCGTCCTGCACGCCCGCCGAGCTGAAGATGATGCGCACCAAGCGCATTGCCATGGTGTTCCAGAAGTTCGCCCTGATGCCCTGGCTGACAGTGCGCGAGAACATCAGTTTCGGTCTGGAAATGCAGGGTCGACCGGAGAAGGAACGCAAGAAACTGGTCGATGAGAAACTCGAACTGGTTGGCCTGACCCAATGGCGCAACAAGAAGCCGGACGAACTTTCCGGCGGCATGCAACAGCGCGTCGGCCTCGCCCGTGCGTTGGCCATGGACGCCGACATTCTGCTGATGGACGAACCGTTCTCGGCCCTCGACCCGCTGATCCGCCAGGGCCTGCAAGACGAACTGCTGGAACTGCAACGCAAGCTGAGCAAGACCATCGTGTTTGTCAGCCACGACCTTGATGAAGCACTCAAACTCGGCAGCCGCATCGCGATCATGAAGGACGGCCGGATCATCCAGTACAGCGTGCCGGAAGAGATCGTCCTCAACCCGGCGGACGACTATGTGCGGACCTTCGTCGCCCACACCAATCCGCTCAACGTGCTCTGCGGCCGCAGCCTGATGCGCACGCTGGACAAGTGCAAACGCATCAACGGTTCGGTGTGCCTCGACCCGGGCGGCGACTCGTGGCTGGACCTGGCCGAAGGCAACACCATCAAAGGCGCACGGCAGAACGGCTCGGTGCTGAACCTGCAGAACTGGGCACCGGGGCAAGCAGTGGAAGGCCTGGAGCGCAAGCCAACGCTGGTGGACTCGAACATCGGCATGCGTGATGCGCTGCAGATCCGTTATCAGACCGGCAACAAGCTGGTGCTGCACGATAACAATCATGTGGTGGGGATTCTCGGCGACAGCGAGTTGTATCACGCGTTGTTGGGCAAGAATCTGGGCTAAACCCCGCAGACACAAAAACGCCGCGAGAGGATCGCGGCGTGATCGTTCCCACGCTCCGCGTGGGAATGCAGCCCGGGACGCTCCGCGTCCCACAACAGCGGACGCAGAGCGTCCATTGATGCATTCCCACGCGGAGCGTGGGAACGATCATGCAAAAGGGGCTCAATCGAGCCCCTTTTGGTTTAGCTGTTTAGCTGTACACCCGGCCAAGAAGCTGCCGATGGCTTTCAAACTGATCCAGCACATCCCGCGTAATCTGCTCAGGAGTGAAGCCCATCAAGTCGTAATCCTGGCTGCCATTGTGCAGATACACCTCAGCGCGGTAATAACGCTGACGCGCTTCATCTGATTGCGCCGATTCGGTCGGGGTCGCCAGATAACCATCCAGGCTCACTTCGTAAACGAAAGGGTTACCCTCCTCCATCTCGACCCGCACGCCCATGCAGCGCTTGGCCTTGCCCAACAGCGTCTGCACTTCAATGCCCTGATTGCGCAATTGCGCCGCTGCATCTTCCAGCGCCGGGGTGACGTGCTTGTCCATGAAGCGCTGCACCACCGATTGGCTCGGCTGCAGATCCAGTTGCGTCAGGCGCTCGCTGAAACCACGGCGCCCGCGCTCGGCCAGTTGCGCTTGCTCCTGTTCGATCTGCACGTCCTGGCGCATCGCCTTGTGCAGGCCGAACATGAAGCAGATCAGCACCACCGAAAACGGCAGGCCGGCCAGCACGACCATGGTCTGCATGGCTTCGAAGTTGCCGGCGAACAGCAGGCCGATGGTCACCAGCGTGATCACCACCGACCAGAAGATCCGCAGCCAGTGCGGCGCGTCTTCATCGACGTTGCCGCCCTTGCAGGAAAGATTCGCCATCATCACCGCGCCGGAGTCGGCCGGAGTCAGGAACAGCACGAAGCCGACAAAGATCGACACCCCGATGACGACTTTTGACGCCGGGTAATGCTCAAGCAACTGATAGATCGCCATCGACGGCTGTTCCAGCGCCGTCTTGCCCAGCTCCACCGCGCCCTGATTCATCACCAGATCCAGCGCCGAGTTGCCGAAGATCGACAGCCACGCCAAGGTGAAGCCCAGCGGAATCAGCAGCACGCCAGCGACCAGCTCACGCACGCTGCGGCCACGGGAAATCCGTGCGATGAACATGCCCACGAATGGCGCCCAGGAAATCCACCAGGCCCAGTAGAACAGCGTCCACAGGCCCAGCCAGCGGTCGGACTTGGCGCTGTCGCCTTCATAGACGTACAGGTCGAAGGTCTTCAGCACCACGCCGTTGAGATAGTCGCCAATGTTCTGCACGAAGCCGTTGAGCAGGTGCAGGGTCGGGCCGAACAGCAGGACGAAAATCAGCAGGCCGCTGAACAGCACGATGTTCAGGTTGGACAGACGACGGATGCCGTTTTCCACACCCGACACGGCAGCGATGGTCGCCACGGTGCTCATGACGATGATGACGATCAGCAGGTTGGTGTTGCTGTGCTCCATGCCGAACAGGTTTTCCAGCCCGGACGAGACTTGCAGCGAGCCAATCCCCAGGTTGGTCACCAGCCCCAGCAGGGTCACGAACATGCCAAAGCCGTCCACTGCGTGCCCGGCAGCGCCTTTGACCCAACGCTCGCCGACCAATGGATACAGCGCCGAACGCAGCGCCAGCGGCTGGTTATGTCGATAGGCAAAATACGCCACGGCCAGGCCGACCAAAGCGTAGATCGCCCAGCCGTGCAGGCCCCAGTGCAGGAAGGTCAGTTGCACTGCCTGACGCGCGGCCAGATTGCTGGCCGAGGTGCCTTCCGGCGGATTGAAGTAGTGATCCAGCGGCTCGGACGCGCCGAAGTACAACAGCGAAATGCCGATGCCCGACGAGAACAGCATCCCCGCCCAGGCGCCGTAACTGAAATCCGGGGTGTCGTCCTTGCTGCCCAGTTTGAGTTTGCCGTACGAGGAAAACGCCAGACCGACCACGAACACCAGGTAGGCGGCGATCACCACCATGTAGTACCAGCCGAAGCTGCGCGACAACCAGGCCTGGGCCATGCCCAGCATTCTGCCGGCCTCTTGCGGGGCGATGATCAGAATGGCGGTCAACAACAGAATCAGCGCGGTCGAGGTGTAGAACACCCAACCGTTGACCGTCACCTTCTCGGGCGGGGTCTTTATTAGCGAGGCAGAACTCATGGCACAAATGCTCCAGGCAGTGCGAGAGAAGAACACAAGGCATCACGGAACCCGACCAATCGGTTAGTTGGCAGCCGACCGGCGGGTGATATAAAGACACTCCGAAAAAAGCCCGAACCTGCCGAAATGGCGTTGCGTATTCGCTTTCGTGGCCAGAGGCGACGGACGTTCATCCGAAACCTGGCCCCGAGCGTCTTGCCCTTTCAACACGTCCATCGAATCGCGAACCGCGCCATGCCCCGCGCAGGTTTCGAGCCGTTTCAGGTGTCGGTTTTTATCGTCATTACGCGTAGGAATTTTCTGTAGGCAGCGACGAATTGTCGCAGATCTTATTCTTTGTTGATTGAACGTTCAATCAAAACAAAATAGACTGGCCCTCAATCCGATCGGCGTCATTCGCCCCTCGGAAGGCCTAAGGAGATGTGCAAGATGCCCAAGGTCGGTATGCAACCCATCCGCCGCCAACAACTGATCGAAGCCACTTTGCAAGCGGTCGATCAGGTCGGAATGGGGGACGCCAGCATTGCGCTGATCGCCCGTTTGGCCGGTGTCTCGAATGGCATCATCAGTCATTACTTTCAGGACAAGAACGGCCTGATCGCCGCCACGATGCGGTACCTGATGACCGCCCTCAGCGAGAGCGTCACCGCGCGCCGTCAGGCGCTGGCAGATGACAGCCCACGGGCGCATCTGCAGGTGATCATCGAAGGCAACTTCGACGCCAGCCAGGTCAATGGCCCGGCAATGAAAACCTGGCTGGCCTTCTGGGCCACCAGCATGCACCAGCCGTCTTTGCACAGGTTGCAGCGGATCAACGATCACCGTCTGTATTCCAACCTGTGCTGCCAGTTCCGCCGTGTGTTGCCGCTCGAAGATGCGCGCAGCGCCGCCCGGGGTCTGGCAGCGTTGATTGACGGCTTGTGGTTGCGCGGCGCGCTGTCGGGAGACGCTTTCGACACGGCGCAGGCGCAACAGATCGCTTACGAATACATGGATTTCCAATTGGCCAAGAAGGTGAGCTAGAGCACACAGAAAATGCTCGGCCCCTGAACTCCACCGCAGCGTGATCGCGGTGGTCAACGCCAACCACCAATGCACTTGCGAGGACACTATGGCCCGTTTCGAACTGCAAAAACTCTACATCGATGGCGCGTACACCGACGCCGGCAGCGACGCCACCTTCGAAGCCATCAACCCGGCGAACGGTGAAGTCCTCGCACTGGTGCAACGTGCGACCAAAGACGACGTCGAGCGCGCTGTGGTCAGCGCCGAAAAGGGCCAGAAAATCTGGGCCGCGATGACCGCCATGGAGCGTTCGCGCATCCTGCGTCGCGCCGTCGACATCCTGCGCGAGCGCAACGATGAGCTGGCCGCGCTGGAAACCCTGGACACCGGCAAATCCTTCTCCGAAACCAAGTACGTCGACATCGTCACCGGCGCTGACGTGCTGGAATACTACGCAGGCCTGGTGCCCGCCATCGAAGGCGAGCAGATCCCGCTGCGTGACACCTCTTTCGTTTACACCCGTCGCGAACCACTGGGCGTTGTCGCCGGTATCGGCGCGTGGAACTACCCGATCCAGATCGCGCTGTGGAAATCCGCTCCAGCCCTGGCGGCCGGTAACGCGATGATCTTCAAGCCAAGCGAAGTCACCTCGCTGACCACCCTGAAACTGGCCGAGATCTACACCGAAGCCGGCGTACCGAACGGCGTGTTCAACGTCCTGACCGGCAGCGGTCGCGAAGTCGGCACCTGGCTGACCGAGCACCCGCGCATCGAAAAAATCTCCTTCACTGGCGGCACCGACACCGGCAAGAAAGTCATGGCCAGCGCTTCGGCTTCGTCGCTCAAGGACGTGACCATGGAACTGGGCGGCAAGTCGCCGCTGATCATCTGCGACGACGCCGATCTCGATCGCGCCGCCGACACGGCGATGATGGCCAACTTCTACAGCTCCGGTCAGGTCTGCACCAACGGCACTCGCGTGTTCGTACCGGCGCACCTGAAAGCCGCTTTTGAAGCCAAGATCGTTGAGCGCGTTGCCCGCATCCGCGTTGGCAACCCGGAAGACGAAAACACCAATTTCGGCCCGCTGGTCAGCTTCCCGCACATGGAAAGCGTGTTGGCTTACATCGCCAAGGGTAAAGAAGAAGGCGCACGCGTGCTGTGCGGCGGCGGTCGTCTGACCGACGGCGAATTCGCCAAAGGCGCGTTCGTGGCTCCAACCGTATTCACCGACTGTACCGACGACATGACCATCGTGCGCGAAGAAATCTTCGGCCCGGTGATGGCGATCCTCTCCTACGAAACCGAAGAAGAAGTGATCCGCCGCGCCAACGACACCGACTTCGGCCTGGCCGCCGGTATCGTCACCAAAGACCTGAACCGCGCGCACCGCGTGATCCATCAACTGGAAGCCGGTATCTGCTGGATCAACGCCTGGGGCGAGTCCGACGCAAAAATGCCGGTCGGCGGCTACAAGCAGTCGGGTGTTGGCCGTGAGAACGGGATCAGCTCTCTCAATAACTTCACGCGCATCAAATCGGTACAGGTCGAGCTGGGCGATTACGTCTCGGTGTTCTGATCTGGCTCAGAGTCTGGATGGGGCCTTTGTGGCGAGGGGATTCATCCCCGTCGGGCTGCGAAGCGGCCCCCCTCCAGACACTGCAATTCTCCAGACAGAACCAGTCGCTGACTCTGCGACTGCTGCGCAGCCGAACGGGGATAAATCCCCTCGCCACAGGTGCGCGGTCACAGTTGACCTGACCAACTTCAAAGAGGGTGCATTCAATGTCCCAAGAATTCGATTACATCATCATAGGCGCCGGCTCTGCAGGTAACACACTTGCGACCCGTCTGACTGAAGACGAAGGCGTCACCGTTCTGCTGCTCGAAGCCGGGGGGCCGGACTACCGCCTCGACTTCCGTACCCAGATGCCCGCTGCGCTGGCGTTCCCGCTGCAGGGTCGTCGCTACAACTGGGCTTACGAAACCGATCCAGAGCCACACATGGACGGTCGCCGGATGGAATGCGGTCGCGGCAAGGGCCTTGGCGGCTCTTCGCTGATCAACGGCATGTGCTACATCCGTGGCAACGCGATGGACTACGACGGCTGGGCGAAACTGCCGGGCCTGGAAGACTGGTCGTACCTCGATTGCCTGCCGTACTTCCGCAAAGCCGAAACCCGTGACATCGGCCCGAACGATTACCACGGTGGCGACGGCCCGGTCAGCGTGACCACGCCGAAAGCCGGCAACAACCCGCTGTTCCACGCCATGGTTGAAGCCGGCGTGCAGGCCGGTTACCCGCGCACCGAAGACCTCAACGGTTACCAGCAGGAAGGCTTCGGCCCGATGGACCGCACCGTGACGCCGAACGGCCGCCGTGCTTCCACCGCCCGTGGCTACCTCGACATCGCCAAGAAGCGTTCGACCCTGACCATCGTCACCCACGCGCTGACCGACAAGATTCTCTTTGAAGGCAAGCGCGCGGTCGGCGTGCGTTACCTGATCGGCGACGCTGAAGAACGTGTTGAAGCCAAGGCGCGCAAGGAAGTCCTGCTGTGCTCCGGCGCCATCGCTTCGCCGCAGATTCTGCAGCGCTCCGGTGTCGGCCCGGCGAAACTGCTGGAAAGCCTCGACATCCCGGTGGTCCACGATCTGCCGGGCGTCGGTGAAAACCTGCAGGATCACCTTGAGCTGTACCTGCAATACGCCTGCACCCAACCGGTTTCGCTGTACCCGTCGCTGCTCTGGTACAACCAGCCAGCGATCGGTGCCGAGTGGCTGTTCAACGGCACCGGCATCGGCGCCAGCAACCAGTTCGAGGCCGGCGGTTTCATTCGTTCGCGTCCGGAATTCGAATGGCCGAACATCCAGTACCACTTCCTGCCGGTGGCGATTAACTACAACGGCAGCAACGGTGTGAAAGAACATGGTTTCCAGGCGCACATGGGCTCCATGCGCTCGCCGAGCCGTGGTCGCATCCAGGTCAAGTCCAAGGATCCGCGCCAGCACCCGAGCATCCTGTTCAACTACATGGCCACCGAGCAGGACTGGCAGGAATTCCGCGACGGCATCCGCCTGACCCGCGAAATCATGCAGCAGCCGGCCCTCGACGCGTTCCGTGGTCGCGAAATCAGCCCGGGCATCGACGTGCAAACCGATGAGCAGCTCGACAAGTTCATCCGCGAGCACGCCGAAACCGCGTTCCACCCGTCCTGCTCGTGCAAGATGGGCACCGACGAGATGGCCGTGGTCGATGGCGAAGGTCGTGTGCACGGCATGCAGAGCCTGCGCGTGGTCGATGCCTCGATCATGCCGATCATCACCACCGGCAACCTCAACGCGCCGACGATCATGATGGCCGAGAAAATCGCCGACAGGATCCGCGGCCGCAAGCCGCTGCCGCGCAGCAACGCTGCTTATTACGTCGCGAACGGCGCGCCGGTCAAAGGCAAGCCGATGCGGGATATCACACCGGTTACCCAGTAAGTCGTAATACCTCCCGGGATGCGTTCCCACGCAGAGCGTGGGAACGATCTGCTATCGGGCACAGTAAATCCTCCTACACCCCCTCTTCACTTGATCCTACCCCCACGCAGGCCTACTCTAGACCTCGCGCAACCGTTTCACCCCTCCCCGCTGTCGCCATGCCGCTACTCCATTACAAGGAGGTTCCCGAATGTTCGATTTCCACCCCCAGCTCAAGCAGCGCTTTGCTGCCTTGCGCACGGGCGCTGAATTTTTTTCCCTGCGGTATGTGCGCGAGTCCGGGCAGTTTCTGTCGGTGCGCAAGAACGTCGCCGAACCGCCGAGCCTGAGCCGCGATGAAGGGGCGATGCTCACCGTGCGCGTGAATGGCGTCGAAGCCTACGCGGCGACCAATGACCTCTCGCAACAAGGCCTGCAAGCCGCCCTCGAGCGCGCCGAGCAACAGGCCCGCCGGCTCAAGCCGCACGCCTTGCTCGATCTGCGCGAGCAGACGCTGTCCAGTGACCGCGCTGATTATTTTTCCCCCAACCTCGAACAGCCCTTCCCGTCCCTGAGCGAATGCTTCGATCTGCTCGGTGCGGAGTCCGCCTCGGTGCCCAAGGATGAACGTCTGGTCAATTGGCAGGTGAGCATCGGCATCACTAACGTCGAGCAGATCTACCTGAGCAGCGCCGGCGCCGAATTGCGCCAGGCCCAGCGCTTCGTTTATCCGAGCCTCGACGTCACCGCCTACGACGGCAACGACAGCCAGACCCGCAGCCTCGGCCGGGAGAACTTCGGCCAACAGGGTGGCGCCGACGTCATCAGCCGCTGCGGCCTGGTCGGTGCCGGTCCGCAAGTCGCCGACCAGGCCCTGCAACTGCTGCTCGCGCCGAACACCCCGCAAGGCCCGCGCGACCTGCTGCTGATGCCTGATCAGATGATGCTGCAGATTCATGAATCCATCGGTCACCCGCTGGAGCTCGACCGCATCCTCGGCGATGAGCGCAATTACGCCGGCACCAGTTTCGTCAAGACCAGCGATTTCGGCAGCCTGCAATACGGCTCCAACCTGCTCAACGTAACCTTCGACCCGGGCATCCCGGAAGAACTCGCCAGCTACGGCCATGACGACGACGGCACTGCGGCGAGCAAACAATTCCTGATTCGCGACGGCCTGTTGCTGCGGCCGTTGGGCGGGGCGCTGTCGCAGTATCGCGCCGGCCTCGAAGGCGTTGCCAACAGCCGCGCCTGCGGCTGGAACCGGCCGCCGATCGACCGCATGGCCAACCTCAACATCGAGCCGGGCGATCAGACGCTGGAGCAGATGATCGGTGGTATCGAGCACGGCATTCTGATGAGCACCAACCGCTCGTGGTCGATCGACGATGCGCGCAACAAATTCCAGTTCGGCTGCGAATGGGGCCAGTTGATCGAGCATGGTGAACTTAAAGGCGTGGTGAAAAATCCCAACTACCGGGCCATTTCCGCGCACTTCTGGAAGAGCCTGCGCGCCGTCGGCGATGCCAACACCGTCAAGGTGCTGGGCACGCCGAACTGCGGCAAGGGCGAACCGAACCAGGTGATTCGCGTCGGCCACGCTTCGCCGGCCTGCGTATTCAGCAACATTGATGTGTTTGGGGGAGACGCCTGATGAGCATTTCGAAGAGTCAGTCCGACGCCTTCAAGGTCATGGTCAACTGGCTGCGCGACAGCGTGCGCGAGCCGGAACAGTTCACGCTCAGCTACGCCGCCGAAGCCTCGGCGTTCGTGCGCTTCAATCACGCCAAGGTGCGCCAGGCCGGGCAAGTGCAACAGGCCAACGTCGGCCTGAAACTGATCGACGACGGTCGCCACGCCGACCTGCAGATCACCTTGTCCGGGGATCAGGAAGCCGATCTGCAACGCCTCGCCGAGGGCCTGCAACAACTGCGCGAAACCCTGCCGCTGCTGCCGCAGGATCCGTACCTGCTGCTCAATCACAACAGTTGGCAGAGCACGCACGTACAAGCGCATCCGCTGCCGGACACCGAAGATGTCGTCGGGCAAATCTGCGCTGCCGCTGAAGGTCTCGATCTGGTCGGCTTCTATGCTGCCGGCCCGATCAGCCGCGGTTTCGCCAGTTCCGCCGGCGCGTTCGGCTGGCATGAAGCCAACAGTTTCAACTTCGACTTCAGCCTGTTCCATGAAAACGGCGAAGCGGTGAAGGCCAGCTACGCCGGACATGACTGGAGCGACGAAGGGTTTGCCCGGCGTTTCGCCCAGGCCCGCGAACAGCTGGAGTTTCTCGGCCGACCGTTACGCACTTTGGCACCGGGACAGTACCGCGCCTATCTGGCGCCGGCGGCACTGGAAGAAATCATGGGCATGCTCAGTTGGGGCGGGTTCTCGGCGCAATCGATCGCCAGCAAGAGCAGTCCGTTGCAGAAACTCTACGTCGGCGATCAGGCGTTCAGTCCGCTGGTGTCGCTGGATGAGAAGGTCAGCGAATCCCTGAGCCCGGCGTTTTCCGCCGAGGGATATCCGCGCAGCGATCTGCGTCTGATCATCGAAGGCCGGGCCGGTGATCAACTGGTCGGCTCGCGCAGCGCCGCCGAATATGGTCTGGCGGCGAACGGTGCGGGCGGCGGCGAAATGCCCAGTGCATTGAACATGGCCGCCGGTGATCTGTCGCAGCAAGAGATCCTCAAGCAGTTGGGCACCGGGCTGTACATCAGCAACCTGTGGTACCTGAACTACTCGGATCAACCGGCGGCGCGCATGACCGGCATGACCCGTTTCGCGACCTTCTGGGTCGAGAACGGCGAAATCCAGGCGCCGGTCAGCACCATGCGTTTCGACGACAGCGCCTACAACCTGCTCGGCTCGCAGTTGGAAGCGTTGACTACCGAGCGTGAATTGCTGCTCTCGGCGAGTACCTACAGCCAGCGCAATACCTCGTCATCGCTGTTGCCGGGGGCGCTGGTCAGCCGGTTGACCCTGACCCTCTGACAGCGATCGTTCCCACGCTCCGCGTGGGAATGCAGCCCGGGACGCTCCGCGTCCCAGCCAAAAGCGGACGCAGAGCGTCCGTTGAGGCATTCCCACGCAGAGCGTGGGAACGATCATCAAACAGACCACAAGAGGTTCCATGCCCAACCGCCCGCCTCTCGACGCCATCACCGCCCGCTGGTTGCCGTGGGTCGTCGCCATCGCCTTCTTCATGCAGTCACTCGACGGGACCATCCTCAATACCGCGCTGCCGGCCATGGCCAGCGATCTGGCGGAAGACCCGTTGCGCATGCAGGGTGTGATCATCGCCTACATGCTCACCGTGGCCCTGCTGATCCCGGCCTCCGGCTGGATCGCCGACCGCTTCGGCACCAAGAAAATCTTCTTCGGCGCGATTCTGCTGTTCAGCTTCGGCTCGCTGCTCTGCGCTTTGTCCAGCAGCCTGAGCATGCTCATCGGTGCGCGGGTGATTCAGGGCCTCGGCGGTGCGCTGATGCTGCCGGTCGGGCGGCTGGTGGTGCTGCGCGCCTATCCGCGCTCGGAACTGGTGCGGATCATGGGTTTCATCACAATTCCCGGCCTGCTCGGCCCGCTTATCGGCCCGACCATGGGCGGCTGGATGGTGGAATACGTGACGTGGCACTGGATCTTCCTGATCAATCTGCCGGTCGGGGTGATCGGCTGTTATGCGGTGTGGAAGTTCATTCCCGACCTGCGCGGCACCGAGCGCACCCGCTTCGATAGCCTCGGCTTTCTGCTTTTCGGCGCGGCGATGATCCTCATCACCATCGCCATGGAAGGTCTTGGTGAACTGCACCTACCGCACCTGCGGGTGATGTTGCTGCTGTTCGCCGGCATGGCCTGTCTGGCGGCGTACTGGCTGCGCGCCGGGCACATCGAGAATCCGCTGTTTGCGCCTTCGCTGTTCAAGACCCGCACGTTCGCCGTCGGCATTCTCGGCAACCTGTTCGCGCGACTGGGCAGCGGTGCTCTGCCATTTCTGGTTCCGCTGCTGCTGCAAGTGGCGTTGGGCTATTCGCCGTCGCAAGCGGGGATGAGCATGTTGCCGCTGGCCGCTGCGGCGATGGTCGCCAAGTGGGTCGCGCGTCCGCTGATCGAACGCCTCGGCTATCGCATCGTGCTCACCGGCAACACGCTGGCGCTGGGGATCATGCTGGCGAGCATGGGTCTGGTCAGCGAGCAGACGCCGTACTGGCTGCTGTTGTGCCTGCTGGCCGTGCTCGGTGCGATCAACTCGCTGCAATTCACCGCGATGAACACGGTGACGCTGATCGACCTCGACGATGCCAGCGCCAGCAGCGGCAACAGTCTGCTGTCGGTGGTCGCGCAGTTGTCGCTGAGCCTCGGCGTGGCCTGCGCCGGTGCGCTGCTTGGTGGCTTCACTGCGAAGGTCGGCAACGATGGCGTGGAAACCGTACTCGGTGCGTTCCAGCTGACCTTCGTCACGGTCGGCGTGATGGCGATGCTGGCGGCGACGATTTTCTCCCAGCTGTCCAAGGAAGACGGGCGCCGGGCGAAACGGCCGCAGGAGCACATCGAACACTGATTGTGCTGGAGGACATCTGTGGCTGCTGAAGGACTTCCGTGGCGAGGGGATTTATCCCCGCTGGGTTGCGCAGCAGCCCCAAAAAGGTTGGATGCGGTCAGCCGGATGAATTGAGGTGGCAGGTATTGGGGGGTGCTGCGCACCCCAGCGGGGATAAATCCCCTCGCCACAGATAAATCCCCTCGCCACAGGTAATCCCTGCCTCGGGTTCAATCGCTGTTCGTCCAGAACTGTCGAGGAAACTGGCACGGGGCTGCTACACTGCGCGACATTTTGTTTTGCAGGCCAGTCCCGTGACCACCATCGCCACCGCTTTTAATACTCTGCCGCTGTCCGCCGCCATGCTGGCTAACCTCGAATCACTCGGTTATGCCCAGATGACGCCGATCCAGGCGCAGAGCTTGCCGGTGATCCTCAAGGGGATGGACCTGATCGCCCAGGCCAAGACCGGCAGCGGCAAGACCGCCGCGTTCGGCATCGGCCTGCTCAACCCGATCAACCCGCGCTACTTCGGGTGCCAGGCGCTGGTGATCTGCCCGACCCGCGAGCTGGCCGACCAGGTGGCCAAGGAAGTCCGTCGTCTGGCCCGCGCCGAAGACAACATCAAAGTCCTGACCCTGTGCGGTGGCGTCTCGTTCGGCCCGCAGATCGCTTCGCTGGAGCACGGCGCGCACATCATCGTCGGCACCCCGGGGCGCATTCAGCAGCACCTGCGCAAGGGTTCGCTGGTGCTCGATGGCCTGAACACGCTGATCCTCGACGAAGCCGACCGCATGCTCGACATGGGTTTCTACGACGCCATCGAAGACATCATCATCAAGACCCCGGAGCGCCGGCAGACTCTGCTGTTCTCCGCGACCTACCCGGTGGGCATCAAGCAACTGGCTTCGAAATTCATGCGCGATCCGCAGACCGTCAAGGCTGAAGCCTTCCACGACGACACGCAGATCGAGCAGCGCTTCTACGAGATTTCCCCGGAAGAGCGCATGAGCGCGGTGACCAAAGTCCTGCACCACTTCCGTCCGGCGTCCTGCGTGGCGTTCTGCTTCACTAAGCAGCAGGTTCAGGAAACCGTCGATCACCTGACCGCCAAAGGCATTTCCGCCGTCGGCCTGCACGGCGATCTGGAACAGCGTGACCGCGATCAGGTGCTGGCGATGTTCGCCAACCGCAGCACCTCGGTGCTGGTCGCCACCGACGTCGCGGCCCGTGGTCTGGACATCGATGCGCTGGACATGGTGATCAACGTCGAGCTGGCGCGCGATTCGGAAATCCACATCCACCGCGTTGGCCGTACCGGTCGTGCCGGCGAGAAAGGCATTGCCATCAGTCTGGTCGCGCCGTCCGAAGCGCATCGTGCGCAAGCCATCGAACAACTGCAGAAAGCGCCGCTGAACTGGGATCAGATCGACAACCTCAAGTCCCAGGGCCTGGCGCCGCTGCAACCACCGATGACCACCCTGTGCATCGGCGCTGGCCGCAAAGACAAAGTGCGCCCGGGCGACATTCTTGGCGCACTGACCGGCGAAGCGGGCATTCCCGGCGCGCAGGTTGGCAAAATCGCCATCTTCGATTTCCAGGCCTACGTCGCTGTCGAGCGCACCGTGGCCATGCAGGCCTTGCAGCGCCTGAACGACGGCAAGATCAAGGGCCGCTCGTTGCGCGTGCGTATTCTGTAAGCGATCTTCCATCCAGAGGAGATCCCCTGTGGGAGCGGGCTTGCCCGCGATGACGGCCTGACAGACAACATTTATGTTGAATGTGCAGACCTCATCGCGGGCAAGCCCGCTCCCACATGGGTCACAGGTGATTTTGAATTTTGTGTGAGGACACCGTTTTGCGCTCTACCGAAGTCGTGATCATTGGCGCTGGCGCGGCCGGCTTGATGTGTGCCCTGACCGCCGCCGGGCGCGGGCGTCAGGTGTTGCTGCTCGACCACGCGAACAAGGCCGGCAAGAAAATCCTCATGTCCGGCGGTGGCCGCTGCAATTTCACCAACATGTACACCGAACCGAGCAATTTCCTTTCGCAGAACCCGCATTTCTGCAAATCGGCGCTGGCGCGTTACACCCAGTGGGATTTCATCGGTCTGGTCGGCAAACATGGCGTGCCGTACCACGAGAAGAAACTCGGCCAGCTGTTCTGCGATAACAAATCCAGCGACATCCTCGGCATGCTCCTTGATGAATGCGATCAGGCCGGCGTCGAGCTGCACCTGGACACCTCGATCCAGACCATCGAAAAAACCGACAGCGGTTATCTGCTCGACACCACACTCGGCCAGGTCCAGTGCCAATCGCTGGTCATCGCTACCGGAGGCCTGTCGATCCCGACTCTCGGCGCTACCGGTTTCGGTTATCAGGTTGCGAAACAGTTCGGCCATGAGCTGCTGCCGACCCGCGCCGGGCTGGTGCCGTTCACCATTACCGACCAGCTCAAGGAGTTGTGCACAGAGCTGTCCGGCACCTCGGTGGATTGTCTGGTCAGCTGCAATGACCAGAGCTTTCGCGAGAACATTCTGTTCACTCACCGTGGCCTCAGCGGCCCGGCGATTCTGCAGATTTCCTCGTTCTGGGAGTCTGGCGATACGGTAGAGATCAACCTGCTGCCGGATCACGACGCGGCGAGCTGGTTGCAACAGCAAGTCGCCGAGCGTCCGAACAGCGAGCTGAAGACTTTGCTTGGCGAGATCTTCACCAAGAAGATGGCCAATCTGCTGGCGGACAACTGGTTTGTCTCCAAACCGATGAAGCAGTACACCCATGCTGAACTGGCGGAGATTGCCGAGAAACTCGGCAGCTGGAAGGTTGTGCCGGCGGGAACTGAAGGCTATCGCACGGCTGAGGTGACCCTGGGCGGCGTCGACACCCGCGAGGTGTCGTCGAAGACCATGGAGTCGCTGAAAAGCCCCGGCCTGTACTTCATCGGTGAAGTGCTCGACGTCACCGGGCACCTGGGCGGCTTCAATTTCCAGTGGGCCTGGGCCTCGGGCTACGCTGCTGCGCAGTACGCTTAACTCAAGGCTAAATACAAAACCCTGTGGGAGCGAGCCTGCTCGCGAATGCGGTGTACCAGTCGACATCAATGTTGAATGACACTCCGCTTTCGCGAGCAGGCTCGCTCCCACAGTGGTTTGTGGTGTAAGTAAAAGGAACACTTTTTGCTGTCAGATGTGCTCGACGCCATTGCGTCGGCGTCATTACTGGCTCAATTTAGCGGCATCGCCTCGGAAGGCCTTCGCACTTCATGTCCTCGACCTCGTTTCGTCAGTCTTTGCGGCGCCTGTGGGCGCTGGATAAATTCAGCTACAGCGTGCGGGTATTCATCGCCCTGACCGGCAGCATGGCGCTGTGCTGGTATCAGGATGAAATGGGCCTGCTGATCCCTTTGTTCCTCGGCATCATCGCCAGCGCCCTGGCCGAAACCGACGACAGTTGGCAGGGTCGCCTCAACGCTCTGGCGGTCACGCTGGTGTGTTTCAGCATCGCCGCGCTGTCGGTGGAATTGCTGTTTCCCTACCCGATCATTTTCGCCGTGGCTCTGGCGCTGGCCAGTTTCGGTCTGACCATGCTCGGCGCGCTGGGCGAGCGTTACGGTGCGATCGCCTCGGCGACGCTGATTCTCTCGGTGTACACAATGATCGGGGTCGATCAGCGCGGCGGCGCGGTCACTGATTTCTGGCATGAGCCGATGCTGCTGGTCGCTGGCGCGGCGTGGTACGGCCTGCTCTCGGTGCTGTGGCAGGCGCTGTTTTCCAATCAACCGGTGCAGCAGAGTCTGGCGCGGCTGTTCCGCGAGTTGGGCCTGTACCTGAAGCTGAAATCCTCGCTGTTCGAGCCGATCCGGCAGATGGACGTCGAAGCCCGCCGCCTCGAACTGGCGCAGCAGAATGGCCGGGTGGTCGCCGCCTTGAACACGGCCAAGGAAATCATCCTGCACCGGGTCGGCAACGGTCGACCGGGATCGAAAGTCAGCCGTTATCTCAAGCTGTACTTCCTCGCCCAAGACATTCACGAACGCGCCAGCTCTTCGCACTACCCGTATAACGCACTGGCCGAGGCGTTCTTCCACAGCGACGTGCTGTTCCGCTGCCAGCGCCTGCTGCGCCAGCAAGGCAAGGCCTGCCGGGCCTTGGCCGAATCCATCCAGATGCGCCAGCCGTTCATCTACGACGCCAGTTTCGCCGAAGCCCTGAACGACCTGCATGCCTCCCTCGAACACTTGCGCATCCAGAGCAATCCGGCATGGCGCGGCCTGCTGCGCTCGTTGCGCGCACTGGCAGCGAACCTCGGCACCCTCGACCGCCTGCTGAGCGATGCCAGCAACCCCGATGCCCTGGCGGATGCCTCCGACAGCAGCCTGCTCGACCGCTCACCGCGCAATCTCAAGGACGTGTGGATTCGCCTGCGTACACAACTGACGCCGACTTCGCTGCTGTTCCGCCATGCCCTGCGCCTGCCGCTGGCACTGAGCATCGGCTACGGCATGGTGCACCTGATCCACCCGTCCCAAGGCTACTGGATCATTCTCACCACGCTGTTCGTCTGCCAGCCGAATTACGGCGCCACCCGACGCAAACTCGGCCAGCGGATCATCGGCACGGCCATTGGCCTGACGGTGGCGTGGGCGCTGTTCGATCTGTTCCCCAACCCGGTGGTGCAATCGTGCTTCGCCATCGCTGCCGGTGTGGTGTTCTTTACCAACCGCACCACCCGCTACACCCTGGCGACGGCGGCGATCACCATCATGGTGCTGTTCTGCTTCAATCAGGTCGGCGATGGCTACGGGCTGTTCCTGCCAAGGCTGTTCGATACCTTGCTCGGCAGTTTGATTGCGGGTCTGGCGGTGTTCCTGTTCCTGCCGGACTGGCAGGGCCGGCGCCTGAACAAAGTGCTGGCCAACACCCTGACCTGCAACAGCATCTACCTGCGCCAGATCATGCAGCAATACGCCGCCGGCAAGAGCGACGACCTCGCTTATCGCCTGGCCCGACGCAACGCCCATAATGCTGACGCGGCGCTGTCGACGACACTGGCGAACATGCTCATGGAGCCGGGGCATTTCCGTAAGGAGGCAGATGTCGGCTTCCGTTTCCTGGTGCTGTCGCACACCCTGCTCAGCTATTTGTCAGGGCTCGGCGCGCACCGCGAAACACAGTTGCCAGCGGAGGCGCGGGAGCATCTGATCGAAGGCGCCGGGGTGAAACTGGCGACCAGCATCGACGAAATCGCCCAAGGCCTGGCGAGCAAGCAGCCGATTGCGATTCAGAGTGATGAAGAAGAAGCGCTGGCCAATGAGCTGGAACAGATGCCGGATGAAATCGATGAAGGGCAGCGGTTGGTGCAAACGCAGTTGGCGCTGATTTGCCGGCAGTTGGGGCCGCTTCGGACATTGGCGGCGCATTTGATCAAGGACACTGCCGAAATCAGCGGCGCCTGAGACGACGCGTTCGCGAGCAGGCTCGCTCCCACAGGGTATGCATTTCAAATTGTGGGAGCGAGCCTGCTCGCGAAGAGGTCATCAGCCACAAAGAAAATGCCGGATCACCCTTCACATTCCATGCCGCCGCAATAACTTCTCATAAGTCCCGTCAGCCTTCATCGCTGCAATCGCCCGGTCAAACCCGGCGACGATCTGCTCATGCTGCGGGTTCTTCAGGCTGACCAGAATATGCAGGCTGTTCTCACTCAACGGCTTGGGTAAAAACTCCACCGAATTGCGTACCTTGGCCGATTCCCGCGCCAGGTAATATTTCGCTACGTACTCATCCTCAAGCGTCAGCTTGACCCGATCCGCCGCGAGCATGCGCACGCCCATGGCGAAGTTGTGCACGGGCACTTTCTGCATCGCCGTGTCGGCATCGAACGGGGCGGAATAGGCGTACCCGCGCACCACCGCAATCGGATAGGTGTGCAGTTGCTCGAGGCTGTTGTATTCAATGGGTGCGTCTTTACGCTTGAGGAAGCGGATGCGATTGATCAGGTACTCACCGGAAAACTGACCGATCTGCGTGCGTTCGTCGTTGTACCAGGCATTGACCAGCACGTCGTAACGCCCTTCGCCAATCCCCAGCAATGCTCGCGCCCACGGCACTTGTTCGTAACCGCTGGCATAACCGGCGCGAGCCAGTGCGGTGCTGACAATGTCAGTGGCCAGGCCACCATTGACCAGTGCATCGTCGGTAAACGGCGGCCAGTTATCGAACGCCAGCCGCAGCTTCTGCGCCGCAGCATCCTGGCCCAGCACCAGCAGTCCGATCAAAGCAACGGCTTGAAGCAATCGCAGCATGCTTGAACATCCTCAGCGGGCAACCGCCCGACGTGGTTTCACGTCAAAACCCAAGGCCCCTTACCGGCAAAACCCAAGCATTGAACATTAGCTCATGGGAGCCCGTGGACAGTGCTCTTGAGCAGATTACACAAAGTCGCAGCCAGCGCGAGAAAGGAATAGTGGCATTTTGACCTTTATCACAGACTGTTGCGCCATACAGACATACGGCGCTGCTGCGCTTAGTATCGGGCGACATGGTCAAGGAATCGAAAAATGACAATCGAGTGGATCTGCAAACATCATCGTGATCTGGGCAAAGAGCAGTTGTACGCCTTGTTGAAGCTGCGCTCTGACGTATTCGTGGTCGAACAGAAATGTGCTTATCCAGACCTCGACGGCCAGGATCTGGAGGGCGATACCCATCACCTGATGGGCTGGGAGGATGATCAGCTGATGGCTTATTTGCGCCTGCTCGACCCGGAATCCCAGGGCGGCGACGTGGTGATTGGCCGCGTGGTGACCGCGTCCGCCGGCCGTGGCAAAGGGTTGGGCCACGCGATGATGGAACAGGCGCTGAAGCAGGCCGAAAAGCACTGGCCGCAGGTGCCGATCTATCTGTCGGCGCAGGCACATCTGCAGGGCTATTACGGCAAGTACGGGTTTGTCGCAGTCGGCGAGGAATATCTGGAGGATGACATTCCGCACATCGGCATGCGTCGGTCCTGAAGACCCTTTCGCGAGCAGGCTCGCTCCCACAGGGAATGCATATCCATTGTGGGAGCGAGCCTGCTCGCGAAGGCGTAAGAACCGTCGGCGCAGGAATCAGGGGTATTCCAGCACCGCTTTTATCTGCCGCAAATTGCGCTCGATCCAGCCGCGATCAATCGCTCCCCACTCACGAATCCGATAGCGCCCGGCATGATTGCGCGCGCCCTCTTCCTGTTCGAACTCACAGATGATGTCCAGATCGGCCAGCGCGGCAATCGTGTCCTGCGCCGTGCGTCGCGGCATGCCGGTGACTTCGGTCAGCGTCGGCACACTCGGCGCCAGGCCGCTATCGATCAGATAAGCCACGTACAAACGGCGATAGAAACTGCTTTTGGTCTTGCTGACGTCCATCCACACCTTCCTGATTGGTCAAGCCTGCATATCCCGCCACGTCAGGTACACACGCAGATCGAACTCGATCTGGTGATACCCCGGCAGCATGTGCTCGCACAGTTTATAGAACGCCTTGTTGTGATCCGATTCCTTGAAGTGCGCCAGCTCGTGCACCACGATCATCTTCAGAAAATCCGGCGCGGCGTCCTTGAACAGCGCGGCGATGCGAATTTCCTTGTTGGCCTTGAGCTTGCCGCCCTGCACCCGTGACACCGTGGTGTGCAGACCGAGCGCGCGGTGGGTCAGGTCGAGGCGGTTGTCGAACAGCACTTTGTCGATGGCCGGCGCATTGCGCATGTACTGCTGCTTGAGATCCAGCGCGTAGCTGTACAAGGCCTTGTCGCTCTGCACGTCGTGTCGCCCTGAATAGCGCTGATTCAGGTATTCACCCAGGCGCCCTTCGGCTATCAGTTGGCGCACCTGATCCTGCAATTGTGCGGGGTAGGCCTGGAGGTACTTCAACACAGTCATGGACGAGCGACGCGGTTCGAAAAAGGTCCGCCAGTGTAGCGAATTCAACCGGGCAACGCGCTCCAGTCAAACGGTTCGACGAAGCTGACCGCGTCTTCGGCGATCAACGGCCGCGCGACGAGGAAGCCCTGCACGTATTCGCAACCATGGGTTTGCAGCCACTGATATTGCTCGAGGGTTTCCACCCCTTCGGCAATCACCAGCAGACCGTATTGCTTGCACAGATCGATGACCATGCGCACCAGCGCCGCATCCCGTGACGAGTCCGGCAAGCGCGCGATCAAGTGGCGGTCGAGCTTCAGTGTGTCCAGTTCGAGATCGCGCAGATGCGCCAGCGAGCACGGCCCCGAACCAAAATCATCCAGCGCCACGCGCACCCCGAGATGACGCAGCAGCCGCAGTTGCTTGCGGGTTTCGTCCGGGTTTTGCATCAACGCTTCTTCGGTGATTTCAACTTCCAGTTGCTGAGGTTGCAGCGCATGGCGCTCCATGACTTGACGCAATTCAGTGACCAGATTCGGCAGGCCGAACTGGGTGTTGCTCAGGCTCACGCCGAGCACCAGATCTTCGGCGAACAAGGTTTCCCAGGCTTTGCGCTGGCCGGCGCCACGGTGATAGATCCAGCTGCCGAGGCGACTGATCAAGCGCGCCTCTTCCAGCAACGGCAGAAACAACCCCGGCGGCACATCGCCGACGCTCGGATGCTGCCAGCGCAGCAACGCTTCGAACCCACGGATCTGTCCGCTGCCGATCGCCACTTGCGGCTGATAGACCAGATTGAAATCACGATTCTCGATGGCCTCGCGCACGCTGTCTTCAAGCATCAGACGCGAACGCGCGCGGCCGTTCATTTCATGATCATAGAAACGATATTGCTGACGCCCGGCACGCTTGGCTTCGTACATGGCAATGTCCGAAGCGCGCAGCAAACCGTCGAGATTGCGCCCACAGTCGGGATAAGTAGCGATGCCGATACTGGCGCCAAGGACGATATCCAGGCCTTCGATCTGCTGACAGACCGATACCCGTTCGATGAGTTTTTCGGCAATCTTCGCCGCTTGCTCGGGAAACTCCAGATCCAGCAGCGCGGTGAATTCATCGCCGCCCATGCGCGCGAGAATATCGAACGGCCGCAGGCACGCCTTCAGTTGCTCGGAAACCCAGCGCAACACGCGGTCGCCGGCGTCATGGCCGAGGGAATCATTGACCCGTTTGAAGCCATCGAGATCGAGGTAGAGCAGCACCCAGCTGCTGTCGCTGCGTTCCCCGCGCAACAACAGGTTTTCCACGGTCTGGTAGAACCCGCGCCGGTTGAGCAGCCCGGTCAGCGGATCGGTTACCGCCTGGAATTCCAGTTGCTGGTGCAAGTGACGCACCACCGACATGTCCAGCACCGTCACCACCATCGCGTGCTGCTCCGAGGGCAGCGGCGCGCAGGACAATGCCACCGGCACTTGCTGCCCGGGCGCCGTGCGCAGCAACGCATCATGCAGGCGCAGGGTTTCACCGCGCTGGTAACCGGCGTAGAACTCGGAATCGGCCCACAGGGGAATGTGTGGCTTCTGCAGGAAATCGAGAAACTCCTTGCCTTCCAGATCCTTCACCGGCGCATTGAGCAGTCGCGAAATCGCCGGGTTGGCAAAGCGGATCACGCCGTCCTCGCTCAACACCAGAATGCCTTCGGCGGCGTTGTCCAGCACCGAGGCATTGAAGGCGCGCGCCACTTCCAGGTCATGACTGAGGCGTTGCAGGGCACGGCGATTGCGCTGGTGCTCGAGCAGCGCCTGGACCTTGGGCTTGAGGATTTGCGGATCGAACGGCTTGAACAGGTAATCCACCGCGCCACTGGCGTAGCCCTTGATCACGGCATCCTGGGATTGCTCGTTGGCGGTGAGGAAAATGATCGGTGTCAGCCGCGTACGCTGGCTGCCGCGCATCAACCGTGCGACCTCGAAACCGTCCATGCCGGGCATCTGCACATCAAGCAGGACCAGGTCGATGTCGTGTTCGAGCAAAAGGTTCAGCGCCTCGAAACCGGAGGCGGCGGTCATCACGTGCCAATCCTGACGCTGCAGCAACGCGCGCATGCTGATCAGATTTTCGGGGTAATCATCGACGATCAAAAGGACCGAGCTGCCTTCACCTGGCTGGGGTTGCGCGCATTCCATGCTGCTTCTCTTATCGGGACCGGTTGCCGGCAAAACCATAGACGTACTGAGCCTTCACTCTAGACGCGGATCGGTGAAAGCAGAAGCTGTCATCCCGCCATCATTTAGACAATGCTCAACCCAGCCGACTAACGGTCACCGCTACAGCCCCCGAAAACCGGGCGAGATGGCATTTCGACAGGACTTTGACGTCAAGTAATCGCCGGGCGGGCATTAACAAAAATTGCCGCTACGCTTATAAAGACGCCCGAAAACGCGCGGGCTAGAGCTTCTGGCACCGGCGTTCCGGATGAATTGATTGGAAGAACCGTCATGATCGACCTCGCAACCTGGAACCTCAGCGTTCCTGTTGGCAGCCCGCCGTACACCGTCGAAACCTCAAAACTGGTGGATGGCTTCAAGGATCAGTACTTCCATTCCGACACCGGCACCCTGTTCTTCTGGTCCCCGGTGACCGGCTCGAAAACCGAAAACGCCATCTACCCACGTACCGAACTGCGCGAAACCTACAGCAACGGCACCCTGCGCAACTGGTACTACCCGGACGCCGACAACCTGCTGCGCGCGACCCTCGCGGTGAACAAGGTGCCGAGCTCGGGCAAGATCGTCATCGGCCAGATCCACGCGTACGAGAGCCAGCGGCCGATGGTCAAGCTCGAATACCAGTACAAGGAAAAAACCCAGACCGGCAATCTGGTGATCAAAGTGCGCATGCGGCCGGACGACGCCGAAAGCCGCGTCATCACCCTCGCCACCGGCGTCAAGCTTGATCGTGAATTCAACTACCTGATCCACCTGAGTCCCGGCGGCGCACTGGGCGTAAGTGCGGCGGGGTATCAATGGGACTCACAGATCAGCGCGACCTGGCGCGACAAGCCGCTGTATTTCAAGGCTGGGGTGTATGTGCAGGACAACACCGGGTATACCAGCGAAGGTGGGCAGGTGACGTTTACCAAACTGGATATTGATCACGACAAGTAGCGCAAATCCTACTGTAGGAGCTGCCGGAGGCTGCGATCTTTTGATCTTGTTTTTGATTCTAAAAAGACAGAATCAAAAGATCGCAGCCTTCGGCAGCTCCTACCTTTAAACAGCGCTGTTTAGAGCTGTCAGCGGTTACTTCCGGATGCCTACAACAGCTTGCGTCGTTGCCTACCACTACGCCAGAATTCGCCGGCTTGTGCGCCTGGCGGGCCATCGGTAACTTGATTCGTGTCACTGATTCCCAGTGATCGGGTTTAGTAGCCCGTGGTTTCAAGCGTGATGCACAAGCATCTGTCAGTCGGGGATTTCGATTCCTGCGCTTGATGGCAGCTGTGCGCAGGGCAC
Organism: Pseudomonas sp. CCNWLW23; assembly: GCF_037095675.1. Taxonomy (NCBI): domain Bacteria; kingdom Pseudomonadati; phylum Pseudomonadota; class Gammaproteobacteria; order Pseudomonadales; family Pseudomonadaceae; genus Pseudomonas; species Pseudomonas sp. CCNWLW23. The sequence goes on from NZ_JBAWKM010000001.1 coordinate 48,606, forward strand.
CTTCGGGTGCGCCGGCTTGCTCGAAACCCCGGTCTACTAACCTGCGTACAGTTGCCTCCACTTTGATTAGTAGCCAGAGCGGAGGCACTCCAATCAGGTTTCGAGCAAATGACTAAATCAACGCCACATCCGCCGGCCACCGACCCGGCCTCGCCATACGAATCCCTCGACTCAAAAAAACTCAACGACGCCGCCGAACGCGCCCTCGACCACTACCTCAATCCCGCCGCCCTTATCATGGCTAGCACCAACGAACCCGAGCCCATGTACTTCGCAAACCCGAAATACAACACCGAATCCCTGCTGGCCAACGCCAGCGAAACCTTGGGCTCAGCCAGCGTCATGCTAAACAACTTCGCCGCGATGCTCGACCACTCGCATCGCAAAACTGCGCTGGGGATCGCGCAGGTCGTCATGCTCGGTGAACTGGCAGTGAATCAGGCACTGGATCACGTTGAACTGAAGGAGTAATCACTGATAAAGGACTCTTCGTCGGAAAATCTTCCAAACTTCCCTTACAGGTGCCATTCAGCTAGCTGTGCCCTGTGAAGTGCAGTCTGGAGAAGGCGGCGCCAGCAGCGTGGAAAAAGGGTCTGAGAGATTGAGTAGACGCATACGCGTGCGAGCGGACTTATAGTGAGCAAATGTAGCGTTTACGCCACATTTAACTTTGAAAGTTACAGAGACAGTGCATGGATTACGTTCTATTAATGAGCCGCCTCGCCGCCCAATTACGCATAAGGCGTAGGGAGCGCGGACTAACGCAAGCGCAACTCGCCGAGCTCGCGAGAGTGACGCGAAACAAAGTCATCGCTATAGAGAAAGGCACCCTTTCTGTGGACATGAACGCCTATGCACGTGTTATTGCCGCTCTGGATTGCGAGCTCACCGTCAGTCCAGCAGTCATGCCCACGCTTGAAGAGGTAGCGGAAATATTTGTTTAACTACGCCCACAAAGAAACCCGCCTCGGCGGGTTTCTTTTTAATCAGCTCAACACTCAGGCTCAGTTGACCTTGGCGTTCAACTCACCCTTCAGATAACGCTGGTACATCGCTTCCAGCGAGATCGGTTTGATCTTCGAGGCATTACCGGCAGTACCGAACGCTTCATAACGAGCGATACATACATCGCGCATTGCGGTCACGGTGGCGCCGAAGAATTTACGTGGGTCGAATTCGCTCGGGTTGGTGGCCATCAGGCGACGCATGGCGCCGGTGGATGCCAGACGCAGGTCGGTGTCGATGTTGACCTTGCGCACGCCGTGCTTGATGCCTTCGACGATTTCTTCAACCGGGACGCCGTAGGTTTCTTTGATGTCGCCGCCGTACTGATTGATGATCGCCAGCCACTCTTGTGGCACGGAGGACGAACCGTGCATCACCAGGTGGGTGTTGGGGATGCGCTTGTGGATTTCCTTGATGCGGTCGATCGCCAGCACGTCGCCGGTGGGTGGCTTGGTGAACTTGTAGGCGCCGTGGCTGGTGCCGATAGCGATGGCCAGGGCGTCGACCTGGGTGCGTTTGACGAAGTCAGCGGCTTCTTCCGGGTCGGTCAGCATCTGGCTGTGATCCAGAACGCCTTCGGCGCCGATGCCGTCTTCTTCACCGGCCATGCCGGTTTCCAGCGAACCCAGGCAGCCCAGCTCGCCTTCTACCGAAACGCCGCAGGCGTGGGCCATGGCGACGGTTTGTTGGGTAACGCGGACGTTGTAGTCGTAGTCGGTCGGGGTCTTGCCGTCTTCGCCCAGCGAGCCGTCCATCATCACCGAGCTGAAGCCCAGTTGAATCGAACGCTGGCAGACGTCAGGGCTGGTGCCGTGGTCCTGGTGCATGCACACCGGGATGTGCGGGAATTCTTCGATCGCCGCCAGGATCAAGTGACGCAGGAATGGCGCGCCGGCGTATTTGCGGGCGCCGGCCGAAGCCTGGACGATCACCGGGGAGTCAGTCTTGTCAGCGGCTTCCATGATGGCGCGCATCTGCTCAAGGTTGTTGACGTTGAAGGCTGGAACGCCGTAGCCGAACTCGGCTGCGTGGTCCAGCATCTGGCGCATGCTGATAAGTGCCATTGTGTGTGTCTCTCCCGGTTGAGGGTCGTTGATCGTGCCAGCCTGCCGGAGCGGCGGCGGCTATTCAAGTTAATGCAGATCGGGGGTTGAGGCCCGGTCTGGTGATTCGGTGTTACCAAAACTGTGTGAACAACAGAGAATCCCTGTGGGAGCGAGCCTGCTCGCGAAAGCGGTCTGACAGACACTGCATCATCGACGGCAAGATTGCTTTCGCGAGCAGGCTCGCTCCCACATTTGGATCTCTGTACACCAATTCAATCGTGTTACTCGGCCTTGCAACCACGGCCAATGAGGTCATTGGTGGCGACCCAGTACACCAGGCCCTCGTCACCCTTGACGTGAAACGCCAGCATGCCATCGCTGTACAGCGTGCCAGAGGCGCCCGGCTCTTCTTTCAGGCGATAGACCTGATCACCGCCGCCGAGGCGAACGTCGACTTCCTTCTGTCCGGCATCGGCGTAACGCCACAACACCTTGGCCTGACTGTCGCAGGTCCAGGTCGTCCAGTCGTCTGCCGGGGCCGACGACTGAAACAGGCTCAACTGCGCGCAACCACCCAACAATGCCAACGCCGCAATGGCGATCAAGCCTTTCATCCGTGTTCCTCGACTGACGACGCATGCCGCCAGCCCTGAGTTAAAGAGTCAGACCCGTCAAGGACAACCATGTTCCTTGACCGGGGTTTGCGTCTCGTATTTGTCCAGGCCGTCCGGACCCGAGCGCTTGTTCAGCACCGGGTTGGTTTCGGCCTGCCAGTCGGCTTGATAACAGCCCTTCTGCGGTTCGCTCGGTGCTGGCGTCGCGTCAGCCTTCGGGGTGCTCCCGCAGGCCGCCAGCGTACCGGTCAGCAACAACAGCGCTAACGACTTGACCATGTGAACACTCCTTTGCCTGGCCAAACGGGCAGCCTCAGGCCTTGGCCCGGCTTTCCAGGACTTCAACGGCAGGCAGCACCTTGCCCTCGACGAATTCGAGGAACGCGCCACCGCCGGTGGAAATGTAGGAGATCTGCTCAGCCACGCCATATTTATCGATCGCCGCCAAGGTGTCGCCACCGCCCGCGATGGAGAATGCCGAGCTCTCGGCGATGGCCTGGGCCAGCACTTTGGTGCCGTTGCCGAACTGATCGAACTCGAACACGCCGACCGGGCCGTTCCACAGAATGGTTTTCGACGATTTCAGCAGCTCGGCGAAGTTGGCCGCGGTTTGCGGGCCGATGTCGAGAATCATGTCGTCAGCCGCAACATCAGCGATCAGCTTCACAGTCGCTTCAGCACTTTCGGCAAATTCCTTGGCGACCACGACGTCAACCGGCAACGGCACGCTGACTTTCGCCGCGATTTCACGGGCGGTGTCGAGCAGGTCCGGTTCATACAGCGACTTGCCGACCGGGTGACCAGCCGCCGCGAGGAAGGTGTTGGCGATGCCGCCGCCGACGATCAGTTGATCGCAGATCTGGCTCAGGCTGTTGAGTACGTCGAGTTTGGTCGAGACCTTGGAGCCGGCAACAATGGCCGCCATTGGCTTGGCCGGTGCGCCCAAGGCTTTGCCCAGTGCGTCCAGTTCAGCGGCCAGCAACGGGCCGGCAGCGGCGACTTTGGCGAACTTGGCGACACCATGGGTCGAACCTTCGGCGCGGTGAGCAGTACCGAAAGCATCCATCACGAACACGTCGCACAGGGCCGCATATTGCTGCGCCAGGTCGTCGGCGTTCTTTTTCTCGCCCTTGTTGAAGCGCACGTTTTCGAACAGCACGATGTCGCCAGCCTTGACTTCAACACCACCGAGGTAATCAGCCACCAGCGGCACTTCGCGCCCGAGCGCTTTGCTCAGGTAGTCGGCGACAGGTTTCAGGCTGTTTTCGGCGGAGAACTCGCCTTCGGTAGGACGGCCCAGGTGCGAGCAGACCATCACCGCCGCGCCTTTTTCCAGGGCCAGCTTGATGGTCGGCAGCGAAGCCAGGATGCGCGCGTCGCTGGTGACAACACCGTCCTTGACGGGGACGTTGAGGTCTTCGCGGATCAATACGCGCTTACCTTGCAGATCGAGGTCGGACATCTTCAACACGGTCATGGGTCGCACTTCCTACGGTTTTTTTGAAGTTGCTGTTTGCAGATAGTGGTCTGCAACGTCCAGCATTCGGTTGGCAAAACCCCATTCGTTGTCGAACCAGGCCAGGATGTTCACCAGTTTGGGGCCGGAAACACGGGTCTGACTGGCATCGACGATGGCCGAATGTGGGTCATGGTTGAAATCACAGCTGGCGTGCGGCAACTCGGTGTAGGCCAAAAGGCCTTTGAGCGGGCCGCTGGTGGCGGCTTCGCGCAGGATCCGGTTGACCTCGTTGGCGTCAGTCGCGGTGGCGGTCTGCATCGTGATGTCGAGGCAGGACACGTTGACTGTCGGCACGCGCACGGCTTTGGCCTGAATTCGCCCGGCAAGTTCCGGCAGCAGGCGCTCGATACCACGCGCCAGACCAGTGGACACCGGGATCACCGACTGGAACGCCGAACGCGTGCGGCGCAGGTCTTCGTCATGATAGGCGTCGATCACCGGCTGATCGTTCATTGCCGAGTGAATGGTGGTGATCGACACGTAATCCAGACCGATCGCCTGATCGAGCAGACGCAGCAGCGGCACGCCGCAATTCGTCGTGCAGGAGGCGTTGGACACCAGCAGTTCGTCGCCGGTCAGGCATTCCTGATTGACGCCGTAGACGATGGTGGCGTCGACATCCGCTTCGCTGGCCATCGGCTGCGAGAACAGCACGCGCGGTGCGCCGGCATCGAGAAAACGTTGGCCATCGGCACGGGTGTGGTAAGCGCCGGAGCATTCCAGCACCAGATCGACGCCCAGCGACGCCCAATCGATACCTTCAGGGGTGGCACTGCGCAGGACCTTCACGCAGTCGCCATTGATATGCAGACAATCGCCCTCAACCCGCACTTCGCCGGGAAAGCGGCCGTGGGTGGAGTCGAAGCGTGTCAGGTATTCGATGCTGGCCATGTCGGCCAGATCGTTGATCGCGACAATTTCAAACCCGGCCTTCGCGCCGCGCTCGAACAACGCCCGCAAGACGCAACGACCAATGCGGCCGTAGCCGTTGAGTGCAACTTTGTAGGGACGCGGTTGAGGCATGGGGTTCTCGATTACCGTGGTGAATCATGCAGTGCGATATTGCCTGAACCAACGCTTTCGCGAGCAGGCTCGCTCCCACATTGGAATGCATTTCCCTGTGGGAGCGAGCCTGCTCGCGAAGGCGTCAGCCCGGACAACACAACTGTCAGATTTAGTCTTCCAGCAGCTCTTCAGCCTGACCCAAGATGTTTTCCAGGGTAAAACCGAACTCTTCGAACAATGCCGAAGCCGGCGCCGACTCACCGTAGGTGGTCATGCCGATCACACGACCTTCCAGACCCACGTACTTGAACCAGAAATCGGCGTGGGCCGCTTCGATGGCAATACGTGCGCTGACCTGCAACGGCAGAACCGACTGCTTGTACTCGGCATCCTGAGCATCGAACGCGCTGGTGCAAGGCATCGAAACCACGCGAACCTTGCGGCCCTGCTCGGTCAGTTTGTCGAAGGCCTGTACGGCCAGACCGACTTCCGAACCGGTGGCGATCAGGATCAGCTCAGGCTCGCCTGCGCAATCCTTGAGCACATAACCACCACGGCTGATGTTGGCAATCTGGCCAGCATCGCGTTCCTGGTGCTGCAGGTTCTGCCGCGAGAAGATCAGCGCCGACGGGCCGTCCTTGCGCTCCAGCGCGTTTTTCCAGGCCACTGCCGATTCCACGGCATCGGCTGGACGCCAGGTGTCGAGGTTCGGCGTGCTGCGCAGGCTGGTCAATTGCTCGATCGGCTGGTGCGTCGGGCCGTCTTCGCCCAGACCGATAGAGTCGTGGGTGTACACGTGAATCACGCGCTTCTTCATCAAAGCCGACATACGTACGGCGTTGCGTGCGTATTCCATGAACATCAGGAAGGTCGCGCCGTAAGGCACCAGACCGCCGTGCAGGGCGACGCCGTTCATGATCGCGGTCATGCCGAACTCGCGCACGCCGTAGTACATGTAGTTGCCGCTGGCATCTTCAGCGCTGACGCCTTTGCAGCCTTTCCACAGGGTCAGGTTGGAGCCGGCGAGGTCAGCCGAACCGCCGAGCATTTCCGGCAGCAGCGGGCCGAAGGCGTTGAGGGTGTTCTGGCTGGCTTTGCGGCTGGCGATGGTTTCGCCCTTGGCCGCGACTTCGGCGATGTAGGCCGAGGCTTTTTCCGAGAAGTCGGCCGGCAGTTCGCCGCTCAGACGACGGATCAGCTCGTTGGCTTCAGTCGGGAATGCAGCGGAGTAAGCGGCGAAACGCTGATCCCACTCGGCTTCGACCGCGCGGCCAGCTTCTTTGGCGTCCCACTCGGCATAGATCTCGGCCGGGATTTCGAACGGGCCGTGGTTCCAGTTCAGCGCCTGACGGGTCAGGGCGATTTCCGCGTCACCCAGTGGGGCGCCGTGGCAATCTTCCTTGCCCTGCTTGTTCGGCGAACCGAAACCGATGGTGGTCTTGCAGCAGATCAGCGTCGGTTGAGCGCTCTTGCGCGCAGTTTCGATGGCGGTCTTGATCTCTTCCGGATCGTGGCCGTCGACGTTGCGGATCACCTGCCAGTTGTAGGCTTCGAAACGCTTCGGCGTGTCATCGGTGAACCAGCCTTCGACTTCACCGTCGATGGAAATGCCGTTGTCATCGTAGAAGGCAATCAGCTTGCCCAGGCCCAGCGTGCCGGCCAGGGAGGCGACTTCGTGGGAAATGCCTTCCATCATGCAGCCGTCACCGAGGAACACGTAGGTGTGGTGGTCAACGATGTTGTGGCCGGGACGGTTGAACTGCGCGCCCATGACTTTTTCAGCCAGAGCGAAACCGACGGCGTTGGCCAGACCCTGACCCAGCGGGCCGGTGGTGGTTTCGACGCCCGGGGTGTAACCGAATTCCGGGTGGCCTGGAGTGCGGCTGTGCAGTTGACGGAACTGCTTGAGGTCGTCGATGGACAGGTCGTAGCCGGTCAGGTGCAGCAGCGAGTAGATCAACATCGAGCCGTGGCCGTTGGACAGCACGAAGCGGTCACGGTCGGCGAACGACGGGTTGCTCGGGTTGTGCTTGAGGTAGTCGCGCCACAGCACTTCGGCAATATCTGCCATACCCATAGGGGCACCGGGATGGCCGCTGTTGGCTTTTTGCACGGCATCCATGCTGAGGGCACGAATGGCGTTGGCACGCTCACGACGGCTAGGCATCGCTGATCTCCTGGGTGTGAATAGACTGAAACGGAAAAAAGGAGGGCATTTTCCCTCACCCATGCGCCTCGGGGCAATGACAGATAGTCATCGGCAGGCGTTTTTCCAATCGATAGCACAGGTTTCGCTTGGTGAAACCTTTCCGCTATTCGTTTGTAGAGACTGCCGTCCGCCGAGAAGTGCCATTTATCGAGCAATATCAAAACTTTTTGATATTGACCTTGCGATGCCTTGCCCCCGTCTCTAGACTGCCAGCCCTATGAACTTACGCGTGCCTTCCATTCGCCATGACGATTGCGACGAGCTGGCGGCCCTGTGCAAGGCCGGCGGCGATCCGCTGCGGCTGAATGTATTGCGCGCGCTGGCCAACGATTCGTTTGGCGTGCTGGAGCTGGCGCAGATTTTCGGCATTGGCCAGTCGGGCATGAGCCACCACCTCAAGGTGCTGGCGCAAGCCGATCTGGTGGCGACACGCCGTGAAGGCAACGCGATTTTCTATCGTCGCGCCCTGCCCCACAACGAATTGCTCGGCGGCAAGCTGCACGCGGCACTGTTGGAAGAAGTCGACGATCTGGATCTGCCTGACGAGGTACAAGCGCGCATCGAGCAGGTTCACGGCCAGCGTGCCGCTGCCAGTCAGGACTTCTTCGCTCGGGTGGCGGAAAAATTCCGCGCCCAGCAAGACTTGATCGCAGGCCTCCCGCAGTACCGTGACAGCGTGCTGGCCCTGCTCGACAAATTGAACTTCGATGGTGCAGCCACGGCCATTGAAGTCGGCCCCGGCGATGGTGCTTTTCTGCCGGAACTGGCCCGTCGTTTCGGCACCGTAACCGCGCTGGACAACAGCCCGGCGATGCTCGAACTGGCGCGTCAGGTGTGTGAACGTGAACAGCTGGCTAACGTCAGCCTGCAATTGGCCGATGCATTGAACGGCACAAGCCTTCAAGCCGATTGCGTGGTGTTGAACATGGTCCTGCACCATTTCGCCGCCCCGGCCGATGCGCTCAGGCACATGGCCGATTTGCTGCAACCGGGCGGTAGCCTGCTCGTGACAGAGTTATGTAGCCACAATCAGAGTTGGGCCAGGGAGGCCTGCGGTGATCTCTGGTTGGGGTTTGAACAGGACGATCTGGCCCGTTGGGCCACCGCTGCGGGACTCGTTCCCGGGGAAAGCCTCTATGTAGGCTTACGTAATGGTTTCCAGATCCAGGTTCGCCACTTTCAGCGACCGGCTGGCGACACTCACCATCGGTAAATTCAGGAAAACATCGAGATGAGCGAATACTCCCTCTTCACCTCCGAGTCCGTGTCTGAAGGACATCCGGACAAAATCGCCGACCAGATTTCCGATGCGGTGCTGGACGCCATTATTGCCCAGGACAAACACGCTCGCGTGGCCGTGGAAACCCTGGTCAAGACCGGCGTGGCCATCGTTGCCGGTGAAGTGACCACCAGCGCCTGGGTCGACCTGGAGCAGATCGTTCGTGACGTGATTTGCGACATCGGCTACACCAGCTCCGAAGTCGGCTTCGACGGCGCCACCTGCGGCGTGATGAACATCATCGGCAAGCAGTCCCCTGACATCAACCAAGGCGTCGACCGTGCCAAGCCTGAAGATCAGGGCGCCGGCGACCAGGGCCTGATGTTCGGCTACGCCAGCAACGAAACCGACGTGCTGATGCCAGCGCCGATCACCTTCTCGCACCAACTGGTGCAGCGTCAGGCTGAAGCACGCAAGTCGGGCCTGCTGCCTTGGCTGCGTCCGGATGCCAAGTCGCAAGTGACCTGCCGTTACGAAGGCGGCAAGGTTGTCGGCATCGACGCTGTGGTGCTGTCGACCCAGCACAACCCGGAAGTGTCGTACAAAGACCTGCGCGAAGGCGTGATGGAGTTGATCGTCAAGCACGTACTGCCTGCCGAACTGCTGAGCAAGGACACCCAGTTCCACATCAACCCGACCGGCCAGTTCATCATTGGCGGCCCGGTAGGTGACTGCGGTCTGACCGGCCGCAAGATCATTGTCGACAGCTACGGCGGCATGGCCCGTCACGGCGGCGGCGCGTTCTCCGGCAAGGATCCATCGAAGGTTGACCGTTCGGCTGCCTACGCTGGCCGTTACGTGGCCAAGAACATCGTTGCGGCCGGCCTGGCCGAGCGTTGCGAGATTCAGGTTTCCTACGCGATCGGTGTGGCCCAGCCTACGTCGATCTCGCTGAACACCTTCGGCACCGGCAAGATCAGCGATGACAAGATCATCAAACTGGTGCGTGAAGTGTTCGACCTGCGTCCATACGCAATCACCACCATGCTCGACCTGCTGCACCCGATGTACCAGGAAACCGCAGCCTACGGCCACTTCGGTCGTGCGCCGCAGACCAAGACCGTTGGCGAAGACAGCTTCACCACGTTCACCTGGGAAAAAACCGACCGCGCCGACGCCCTGCGTTCCGCCGCTGGCCTGTAATACCCTGGCTGCAAGAAAGCCCCGCACGGTTCGCGCCGTGCGGGGCTTTTTCATGCCTGACAGATTTTTGAGATCCCTGCGGGAGCGAGCCTGCTCGCGAAGGCGCCCGCCCCGGCAACACCAATTCCCCTGCCCCGAAACAGTTCGCAAAAAAGCCGCGCAACGTTCTTCAGATCCTCACCTACCCTTCAAGCATCACCCCCCGAGCAAGGACGCTCACAATGCTCTTCACACTGCGCCTGTTGCTGGCCTTCCTGCTGGCACTCATCACCCTCGTCAGCCAAGCCAACTGCCCGAACTGGGATCTTTCCCAAGCCCAACGCGAAATCACCGCCCTGCAAAACCGGATCGACCAATGGGACGACGCCTATCACCGCGAAGGCCGCTCATTGATCAGCGACGAACTCTATGACCAGTCCCGGCTGCGGCTGAAAGAATGGCAAGCCTGTTTCAACCAACCCTCATCCCCGCAGCCGTTGCACACCGCGTCCGGCCCGGTCACCCACCCCATCGCCCACACCGGCCTGGACAAGCTGCACAAAGCCGAAGACGTCGCCCACTGGTTGCGCGATCGCCAGAACGTCTGGGTGCAGCCCAAGGTCGACGGCGTGGCTGTCACGCTGATCTACCGCCAGGGAATATTGCAGCAGGCGATCAGTCGCGGTGACGGGGTCAACGGCCAGGACTGGACCGCCTCCGCGCGCAGGATCGCAGCCATTCCGCAACGGTTGAGGCAGCCACGGGATCTGCTGGTACAGGGCGAACTCTATTGGCGCCTGAACGCCCATGTTCAATCACAGTCCGGCAGCGTCAATGCCCGCGCCACCATCGCCGGGATGATGGGACGTAAAACACTCGATGTTGAACAGGCCGCCGGGATCGGCCTGTTTGTCTGGGACTGGCCGCAAGGTCCTGTGCGGCTGCCGGAGAGATTGTCCGAACTCCAGGCATTGGGATTCGCTGCAACCGAAACCTATACACAGCCCATCAACCGATTCGAGGACGCGCAAAAATGGCGTGAACACTGGTATCGCTCGCCACTGCCCTTTGCCAGCGACGGCGTGGTGCTGCGTCAGAGCCAACGGCCACCTGCCGAACGCTGGCAGGCTCGCGCGCCGTATTGGGCGATCGCCTGGAAATACCCGTTCGCCCAGGCATTGGCCGAAGTGCGCAAGGTCAGTTTCAAGATCGGCCGCACCGGGCGGATCACGCCGGTGCTGGAACTGCTGCCCGTCAGACTCGATGACCGCGAGATCAAACGGGTCAGCGTCAGCTCGCTCAAGCGCTGGCAAACCCTCGACATCCGTCCCGGCGATCAGGTGGCAATCAGTCTGGCCGGGCTGACCATTCCGCGCCTCGACAGTGTCGTGCTGCGCACCAGCGAACGGGCAGACATCAGCATTCCCGATGCCGGCGATTACCACGCCCTGAGCTGCTGGCAGCCGACGCCGGGGTGTGAAAGCCAGTTTCTCGCGCGTCTGACCTGGCTCAGTGGCAAGCAGGGCCTGGCCATGCAGCATGTCGGTCGCGGCACCTGGGAGAAACTTTTGGAAACAGGCCGTCTGAAACACCTGCTGGATTGGCTGACCCTCGATGCGTCAGAGCTTGCTAACATTGCCGGCCTCGGCGAGCGCAGCAGCGCACGTTTGATCCAGAGTTTTGAGGGCGCGCGGCAACAGCCGTTCGCTCGATGGTTGAAAGCGCTGGGCATGCCGCCGACCGGACAGGCACAACTGGACGATTCGTGGCAGGCCCTGGCACAACGCGACACTGAACAATGGCAGGCAGAAGCCGGCATCGGCCCGGGACGCGCGGCGCAACTGAGCGCATTCTTTCGCGACCCGCAGGTACTGGCTTTGAGTGAAACCCTGAAAGCCGCCGGAATCGACGGCTTCTGAACCTGCAATCCCCGCCCGGCGGGAACCCAACGGCCGGCCAGACGCTCCAACAGCGCAGTGCCCTCCCACCCCGATTGCCTTTGCACATGGAGCTTTTATGAAATTTCTCGCACCGCTCGCCCTGCTTACTCTTTGCGGCGTCATGGCCGCTCCGGTCATGGCCGAAGAAGACGGCCCGGGCCTGACCGGTTGCGCTGCCAAGAAGCAGGGCATCATCAATCAGATCGAACAGGCCAAGTCGCGCGGCAACATGGAGCAGCAGGCAGGCCTGGAAACCGCACTGCGTGAAGTCAATGAACACTGCACCGACGCCGGGCTGAAAAAAGAACGTGAGAACAAAGTGCTTGAGGCCAAGCATGAGGTGAGCCAGCGTCAGGCGGACCTCGACAAGGCCATGAAGAAGGGCGATCCGGAGAAGATCAACAAGCGCAAGGAAAAGCTCGCCGAGTCGCGCAAGGAACTGCAGGAAGCGCTGGACGAGATCGATAAGTAACCGAAGCCCTTTGGGGAGGGGATTTATCCCCGTCCGACGGCGAAGCGGTCGCAAATTCGGCTGGTCGGGTCCGACTGAAAAAACTCGGCTGTATGGTTTTGGGGCTGCTTCGCAGCCCATCGGGGATAAATCCCCTCGCCACAAGGTACTCACTCGCCACAACGTACTCAGCAGCCTCAGGAATCAATGATCGCGAAACTCTTTATGGCAAGCACTGCAGGCATCTTCAACTTTCTGCACTGCCGGCCCAAGATTGCTGGCCTTGTACGGCTGAACCTGACTGGCGACCACCAATTCACCGGTGGCTGTCTCGAGGGCGCGGGCCAGTTCCTGAAAACGCGCCTGTTTCTGCCAGACATCATCTTTGGCGCTGGTGTGATCTTCCTCGCGCACCTGCGGAAAATGCTTCCACGGCTCATGGGCCAACTCATCAAGTCTGACCGCGCCCTCGGCGAATTTCGGCCCGTCGAAGGCGATGCGCCCACGCAACATGCCGCCGAGGTCTTCGCTGGTCTTGAGCATCTGCTTGAAGATGGCCTTGCGTTGACCCAGCGGCGAATTCGGGTCGACACCGCCACAGGCGGACAAGGTCAGGCAGGCCAGCAATACAACAGCAATGGGTTTCAGAGTCATGGTGGCTTCAGGTCGCGGAAATCGGCGGCCAGTATCCTCGGCTCACCGCCAAACACCAATAGCCCTATTAAAAATACGGGTTGGTCGAGCGCATGGAGCACTCGACCAACCGGCACAGGAATCACTCCATGAACAGCCGCTTCACGGCCTGGCGTCACCCGCTTATCGTCACCCTTCCACTGCTCGCCATCCTCGCCGGTTGCACAGGCGGCGACAGCGCCAAACCAAAAACCCATGCGCTGGCTACCTATTCCAGCGCGGCATGGGAAGCCTTGCCAGCGGTATCCGATAGCGATCTGGTCGCCGGTTTCGGCTCGTGGCGCAGCGCCTGCACACGACTCAAAGCCGACACAGTCTGGGGGCCGACCTGCGCTGCGGCGGTGAATGTGCCGCAAAGCGCCGCCGAGATTCGTGCATTCCTCAAGCAGAATCTCGATGTCTACGGCCTGCGCGCCGAGAATGACAACCCCAATGGTCTGATCACTGGCTACTACGAACCGGTGTACCCCGGCAGCCTGACGCCCACCGCAACGGCGAACGTGCCGGTGTACGGTGTGCCGGAAGACATGATCATCGTCTCGCTCGACAGCATTTACCCGGAATTGAAGGGCAAGCGCCTGCGCGGTCGCCTCGAAGGTCGCGTGCTCAAGCCTTACGACGACGCGGCGACCATTGAATCCAAAGGCGTGAAAGCGCCAGTGGTCGCCTATCTGACTGACCCGATGAATCTGCAATTTCTACAGATCCAGGGCTCGGGCCGGATCCAGACCGAGGACGGCAAACAGTTGCGCATCGCCTACGCCGATCAGAACGGCCACCCGTACCGGCCGATCGGTCGCTGGCTGGTCGAGCAAGGCGAGCTGAAGAAAGAAGACGTGACCATGAGCGCGATCAGCAACTGGGCCAAGGCCAACCCCACGCGCATTCCGGAACTGCTCGCCAGCAACCCCAGCTACGTGTTCTTCACCCGCAACCCGGACAGCAACGAAGGCCCACGCGGCTCGCTGAACGTGCCGCTGACCGCCGGCTACAGCGCGGCGGTGGATCGCAAGGTGATTCCGTTGGGCAGTCTGTTATGGCTGTCGACCACCAAACCGGATGGCACCCCACTGGTGCGCCCGGTCGCGGCGCAGGATACCGGCGGCGCGATTGCCGGTGAGGTGCGCGCGGATCTGTTCTGGGGCACGGGTGATGCGGCCGGGCAACTGGCCGGGGACATGAAGCAGCAGGGGCAGATCTGGATGCTCTGGCCTAAAGGACAAGAGTTGCCGCAAGTGCCGCAGGTGGCGGATACACCGAAGCAAAAGTCTTAGGTTCTTCGTAGTCTGATCCATCGCTTTCGCGAGCACGCTCGCTCCCACATCTGAAATGCATTTCCATGTGGGAGCGAGCCTGCTCGCGAAGAGGCCGGCAGCAATAGCCGATAATCAGATCGACACAAAGAAGAACGAAGCAATCAGCCCCATCCCGATAAACCACACCACCGAACGCAGTGCAGCCCAGTCAGCCAGGTAGCAGATGATGTACAGCAGGCGACTGGTGATAAACAGCACGGCCAGCACATTGACCGTCACCAGCTGCGCAGTGCCGACCAGGTGCGCAACGATCACCGCAGCGGCAAACGCAGGCGTTACTTCAAAGCTGTTCAGTTGCGCGGCGTGGGCGCGACGGGCGACGCCATCGACGCTGTCGAGAAAGTCCCGTGGATCATAATTGTCCTTGAGGCGGAAACCGCCGGTGGCCTTCGCCACGATCGTGCATACGTACGGCAGGAAAATCGCGACCAACACACACCACAGAGCCACTGTCATAACGTCGTCCTTTTTTCGATTGGAGAAATTGGCGAGCGATCAGAAATTCATCACCAGCATGCCGATCAGCACCTGCCCACAGGCTAAGAGCCGCGCCCGGCAGAAAGGTTCTTTCAGCTGGATATAACAAGGCACTTCCAGCGCGCCGTCGATTAGTCAGATTATTGATTCGTCATGTGTCAGCAGCTGTTTATACTGCAACCCACCACGCCGTACTCAGCTGCACACCAAAAAATTCCAATAAAAGCTGCCTGCTCCGCTTTCTTCGAAAACGGTCGCTGGCACGCGTATGCCTGATCAAAGCGTCAAGACTACCGACAGAGACCTTGCGCATGCCCCTCGCTTTGCTTGCACTCGCCGTTGCCGCGTTCGGCATCGGCACTACCGAATTCGTCATCATGGGCCTGCTGCCCGACGTCGCCCGCGATCTGGCGGTGAGCATTCCTCACGCCGGGCTGCTGATCACCGGTTACGCCCTGGGCGTGGTGTTCGGCGCACCGATCCTGGCGATCGGCACCGCCAATATGCCGCGCAAAGCGACATTGCTGGGCATGACGCTGATGTTCATCCTCGGCAACGTGCTCTGCGCGCTGGCACCCAACTACGCGACGCTGATGGCGGCGCGGGTGGTCACGGCGCTGTGTCATGGGGCGTTTTTCGGCATTGGCTCGGTGGTTGCCGCCGGCCTGGTGGCGCCGAACAAACGCGCGCAAGCCATTGCCATGATGTTCACCGGCCTGACCCTGGCCAACGTGCTCGGCGTGCCACTCGGCACAGCGCTTGGCCAATACGCTGGCTGGCGCTCGACCTTCTGGGCGGTGTCGGTGATCGGCATTGTTGCGGCGCTGGCGCAGTGGTTGTGGCTGCCAAAACACATCGCAATGGACAAAGCCAACCTCGCCAGCGAATTCAAAGTGCTGGGCAAGGCCAACGTGCTGCTGGCGCTGGGCATGAGCGTGCTGGCCTCGACCAGCCTGTTCAGCGTGTTCACCTATATCGCACCGATCCTGCAAGACATCACTGGCGTCAGCCCCCACGGCGTGACGGTGATGCTGCTGTTGTTCGGCGTCGGCCTGACAGCGGGCAGCATGCTCGGCGGTCGTCTGGCCGATAGCCGCTTGCTGCCGTCACTGGTCGGCGTTGCGCTGGCAGTCGTGGTGATTCTCGCGGCGTTCAGCCAGACCAGCCGTTCGGTGATTCCGGCGGCGATCACTCTGGTGCTGTGGGGAATTTTCGCTTTTGCGCTGTGCCCGATTCTGCAGTTGCTGATCATCGATCAGGCGCATGAAGCGCCGAATCTGGGTTCGACGCTGAACCAGAGCGCGTTCAACCTTGGCAATGCCGCAGGCGCCTGGATCGGCGGACTGGTGGTTGCCAGCGGCGCGGATCTGGCGGACCTGCCGTGGACCGGGGCGCTGGTCGGCGTGCTGACGGTGCTGACGGCGCTGTTGTTCATTTACCTGCAACGTCGGCGGGCGAGTGCGGTCAATGTGACTGGCTGAGACCTCTGCGACTAACCACCTGTGGCGAGGGGATTTATCCCCGTTGGGCTGCGCAGCAGCCCCAAAACCTTCGATCGGGTTTTGTCAGGAATTATCGATAAGCCCGATTGCGACGGCTTCGCCGCCGAGCGGGGATAAATCCCCTCGCCACAATGAACTGTGGTGTGTCCCATGTCGCTGTTTGCCCATCAAACCCCTGCGTCCAACCTCCGGTCGCGCTCCATTCACTCTCCATCCAAAGGACCCCGGATGCTTGAACTCGTCGCCGCTTTCATCTGCCTCACCACCCTCCTGACCTTCGTCAATTTCCGCTTTATCGGCCTGCCGCCGACCATCGGCGTGATGGTTACCGCCCTGCTGTTCTCACTGCTCCTGCAAGGCCTCAGCGTCCTCGGCTTTCCCGGCCTCGAAGACCGCGTGCAGCAACTGATCGGCCAGATCGATTTCGGCGATCTGCTGATGAACTGGATGCTCTCGTTCCTGCTGTTCGCCGGCGCCCTGCACGTCAACCTCAATGATTTGCGCAGCTACCGCTGGCCGATCGGCCTGCTGGCGACCTTCGGCGTGTTGATCGCCACCGTGGTGATCGGCAGCCTGGCCTTCTACATTTTTGCCCTGTTCGGCTGGCACGTGAGTTTCCTCTACTGCCTGTTGTTCGGCGCGCTGATCTCACCGACCGACCCGATTGCCGTGCTCGGCGTACTGCGTACCGCCAACGCTTCGAAACCACTGAAAACCACCATCGTCGGCGAATCACTGTTCAACGACGGCACGGCGGTGGTGGTCTTCACCGTGCTGCTGGGCATCGCGCAACTGGGCGAAACCCCGACCGTCAGCGCCACGGCCATGCTCTTCGTCCATGAGGCGATCGGCGGCGTGTTGTTCGGCGGGCTGATCGGTTATCTGGTCTATCGGATGATCAAAAGCGTCGAGCAGCACCAGATCACCGTCATGCTGACCCTGGCCCTGGTGATCGGCGGTTCGGCGATGTCCACCGAACTGCACGTCTCGGCACCGATTGCGATGGTGGTGGCCGGCCTGATCATCGGCAACCTGGGGCGCAATCTGGCGATGAACGACATGACCCGGCGTTATCTGGACGGCTTCTGGGAATTGCTCGATGACATGCTCAACGCGCTGCTGTTTGCGCTGATCGGCATGGAACTGTTGCTGCTGCCGTTCAACTGGCTGCACATGGCCGCCGCAGGCCTGCTGGCGGTGGCGATCCTGCTGTCGCGCCTGCTCACCGTGGCGCCAGCGATCCTTTTGCTGCGCCGCTGGCGCTCAGTGCCGGCCGGCACCATCCGCATCCTGACCTGGGGCGGTTTGCGCGGTGGTGTTTCGGTGGCCCTGGCGCTGGCCCTGCCGCTGGGCCCGGAACGCGACCTGCTGCTGAGCATCACCTACATCGTTGTGCTGTCATCGATCCTGCTGCAGGGCCTGACCATCGGCAAACTGGTCAAGCACGCAACGCGCAATGAGCCGGCCGTCGTGCCTGAGCCAGCCCACCACTGATCATTTCTTGATCGACTGCGGGTCGGGCTTGACAGCCTGATCCGCAGATTCCTTCGGCGCACCGCTTTCACTGCGAATTTGCGCATGGCTGATCAGCGCGAAGATAAAGCTGCCGCCAATGATGTTCCCCGCCAGCGTCGGCCCGGCGAACACCGCCCAGAAATCACTCCACGGCAACTCGCCGGCAAACACCAGATACGACACTTCCGCCGATCCGACAACGATATGGGTGAAGTCGCCCAGCGCCATGAAGTAGGTGATGAGGATGATGATCCACATCTTCGCGCTCTCCATGGACGGGATCATCCAGACCATGGTGGCGATCATCCAGCCGGAGACGATGCCCTTGGCGAACATCTGACTGGCGCTATGCTCCATGACCTTGCGGCCGATTTCGAGGAAGGCGACGTCGGTCTTGCTGTCGAAAATGGGCAGTTCCAGCATCACGTACGCCACCAGAATCGTCCCGCAGAGGTTGCCGACCAATACCACTGTCCACAGACGGATCAGGCGCAGGAAATTCTTCAGCGTCGGCCTGGTCATCACCGGCAGCACGGCGGTCAGGGTGTTTTCGGTAAACAGTTGCTGGCGCGCGAGGATGACCGCGAGGAAACCGGCGCAGTAGCCGAAACTGGCGATCACCTTGAATTCGTCGCCGTCGGGCAGGCGCGAATTGAGCAATCCCATGCCCATCAGCGACAGGCCCATGGTCAACCCTGCCGCCAGCGCCGACCACCACAGCGCGGCAATGCTGCGCTCCAGTTCCTGATCGCCCTGGGTGCGGATGATTTCATGCAGAACGGCCGCGCGCGGCGGCTGGCTCTTCTCGACTTCGTGCTGCTCCTTGGCCGAGAGGTCGGGGGTCTTGTCGCTGGTGGGGGTGGTCATGGCGTGGCAACCGGTGGGGGGCGATGTAGCTACGACCGTTGCGCTTCATGGCTGTTCAGTGGCCAGGCGAATCTCCGCTGAATTGGCAACCGCTTTCGCGAGCAGGCTCGCTCCCACAAGGATCACGCTGTACCTGTGGGAGCGAGCCTGCTCGCGAAGAATGCGCCGCCGATCTTATTGAACAGCTTCGTCATCCTTGAACTGGTCTTTCACATATTTGATCTCGGTCCGCCCGTGCGGCGCCGGCAGGCCGTCTTCGCCGAGGTTGACGAACACCATCTTCTCGACGGTCAGGATGCTCTTGCGGGTGATCTTGTTGCGCACTTCGCAGGTCAGGGTGATCGAGGTGCGGCCGAATTCGGTGGCGGTGATGCCCAGTTCGATGATGTCGCCCTGGCGCGAGGCGCTGACGAAGTTGATTTCCGAAATGTACTTGGTCACCACACGCTGGTTGCCCAGTTGCACGATGGCGTAGATCGCCGCTTCTTCATCGATCCAGCGCAGCAGGCTGCCGCCGAACAGGGTGCCGTTGGGGTTGAGGTCTTCGGGTTTAACCCATTTGCGGGTGTGGAAATTCATGTTCACTCCTGAGCGCTTGCCGAAAGATGCGCCCATCTTGGCAGACTGCTCAGTCAGGCTCCAGGCAGCTGCGACTATGGTCGCCATTGGCTATCTTCATCTGGCCGACAGAAACCCTTTGGAAGATCAGCCCGGGCGGCTATAATCGCCCCCGTTTCAAAAAACGGTAACGTTCACTGGCTACCGTTTTCCCGCCACCTGTCCGAGGGGCGCTGCAGCAGGTTCGACCTGTCAGGCTCGGATGGGGCGTTGACCGGCTCACGCCGGACACTAAACGCACAACGGCGCCCATTCGCATACATTACGAATGGAGGCTCTTCATGAGCGCTGTCAACACGCCTGCCGATTTTACCGATTACAAAGTTGCCGACATGTCCCTGGCTGCCTGGGGCCGTCGCGAAACCATCATCGCCGAATCGGAAATGCCTGCCCTGATGGGTCTGCGCCGCAAATACGCTGCCGAGCAGCCGCTCAAGGGCGCAAAAATCCTCGGCTGCATCCACATGACCATTCAGACTGCCGTGCTGATCGAAACCCTGGTTGCACTGGGTGCCGAAGTGCG
This sequence comes from Pseudomonas sp. CCNWLW23, assembly GCF_037095675.1. Taxonomy (NCBI): domain Bacteria; kingdom Pseudomonadati; phylum Pseudomonadota; class Gammaproteobacteria; order Pseudomonadales; family Pseudomonadaceae; genus Pseudomonas; species Pseudomonas sp. CCNWLW23. The sequence goes on from NZ_JBAWKM010000001.1 coordinate 68,307, forward strand.
CTGGTCGTCCTGCAACATTTTCTCCACTCAGGATCAGGCCGCTGCCGCTATCGCTGCCGCCGGTATCCCGGTGTTCGCCTGGAAAGGCGAAACTGAAGAAGAGTACGAGTGGTGCCTGGAGCAGACCATCCTCAAGGATGGCCAGCCATGGGACGCCAACATGATCCTTGACGACGGCGGCGACCTGACCGAGCTGCTGCACAAGAAATACCCGCAAGTGCTTGATCGCGTTCACGGCGTGACCGAAGAAACCACCACCGGCGTACACCGTCTGCTGGACATGCTGGCCAAGGGCGAGCTGAAGATCCCGGCGATCAACGTCAACGACTCGGTGACCAAGTCCAAGAACGACAACAAGTACGGCTGCCGTCACAGCCTGAACGACGCGATCAAGCGCGGCACCGACCACCTGCTGTCCGGCAAGCAAGCGCTGGTCATCGGTTACGGTGACGTGGGCAAGGGCTCGGCCCAGTCCCTGCGTCAGGAAGGCATGATCGTTAAAGTCTCCGAAGTTGACCCGATCTGCGCCATGCAAGCCTGCATGGACGGTTTCGAACTGGTGTCGCCGTTCATCGACGGTATCAACGACGGTTCCGAAGCGAGCATCGACAAAGCGCTGCTGGGCAAGATCGACCTGATCGTGACCACCACCGGTAACGTCAATGTTTGCGACGCGAACATGCTCAAAGCCCTGAAGAAGCGCGCCGTTGTCTGCAACATCGGTCACTTCGACAACGAAATCGACACCGCTTTCATGCGCAAGAACTGGGCATGGGAAGAAGTGAAGCCACAGGTGCACAAGGTTCACCGCACCGGTGCCGGCAGCTTCGACCCACAGAACGACGACTACCTGATCCTGCTGGCCGAAGGCCGTCTGGTGAACCTGGGCAACGCCACCGGTCACCCGAGCCGCATCATGGACGGTTCGTTCGCCAACCAGGTTCTGGCACAGATCTTCCTGTTCGGCCAGAAATACGCCGACCTGTCGCCAGCGCAGAAAGCCGAGCGTCTGACCGTTGAAGTGCTGCCGAAGAAACTCGACGAAGAAGTGGCCCTGGAAATGGTTCGCGGCTTCGGCGGCGTGGTCACCCAACTGACCAAGCAACAGGCTGACTACATCGGCGTCACCGTCGAAGGCCCGTTCAAGCCGCACGCCTATCGCTACTAACAGGCGCTGAATGCTCGCTCTCCCTGTGGGAGCGAGCTTGCTCGCGAAGGCGGCTTATCATTCAACATCCGTGTTGTCTGACCCAGCGCTTTTGCGAGCAGGCTCGCTCCTACACCGGATTGCAGCGCCTCGAGGTACTTGTTTCCAAGGGTATGACCATGTCCCAAGACCGTCGCTACAGCTTCGAGTTTTTCCCGACCAAGACCGATGCCGGGCAAGAAAAGCTGCTCGCCACTGCCCGTCAGTTGGCCACCTACAACCCTGATTTCTTTTCCTGCACCTACGGCGCTGGCGGTTCGACCCGTGATCGCACGCTCAACACCGTGTTGCAGCTGGAAAACGAAGTCAAAGTACCCGCCGCTCCGCACCTGTCGTGCGTCGGTGACAGCAAGGACGACCTGCGCGGCCTGCTGAACGAATACAAGGCTGCCGGCATCAAGCGCATCGTCGCCCTGCGTGGCGACCTGCCGTCCGGTATGGGCATGACCAGCGGTGAGCTGCGTCACGCCAATGAACTGGTGGAATTCATTCGTGAAGAAACCGCCGATCATTTCCACATCGAAGTCGCCGCTTACCCGGAGATGCATCCGCAAGCGCGCAACTACGAAGACGATCTCGCCAACTTCGTGCGCAAGGCAAAGGCCGGTGCCGACAGCGCGATCACCCAGTACTTCTTCAACGCCGACAGCTACTTCTACTTCGTCGACCGTTTGCAGGCGCTGGGCGTGGATCTGCCGATCGTGCCGGGGATCATGCCGATTACCAACTACAGCAAACTCGCACGCTTCTCCGATGCCTGCGGTGCGGAAATTCCGCGCTGGATCCGCAAGCAACTGGAAGCCTACGGCGATGACACGCGAAGCATTCAAAGCTTTGGCGAACAAGTCGTCAGCGAGATGTGCGAACGCCTGCTGCAGGGCGGCGCGCCGGGGCTGCACTTCTACTCGATGAACCAGGCCGAACCTAGCCTGGCCATCTGGAACAACCTCAAGCTGCCGCGCTGAAGGTTTTCCATGCGATAAAAAAGGCCCTCACCGGGCCTTTTCACCGAAAAGCACAAATGGAATATTGTTGTCGATGATCTGCGCGCAAACAAAAACACGCCCTCAACTGGTCTATCTGGTTTTCGGTGCCGAGACTTACCATCAGGAAGCTGTTTTCAGCATCGCCAGTGCTCTGGCGTGGTTGCGCGAGACGCCGGATGCCGCGATCGATATCCAGGTCTTCAGCGACAATCCGCAACCCTATGCGCATCTCCCCGTGCGCGTTCGCCCTCTGGACGCCGAAACGCGCCAGAAATGGAGCGAGCCCCACGGTTATCATTTCCGCATCAAACATGTCGCGTTGCGCTCGGTACTTGAAGAGCATGAAACGGCGCTGTTGATCGACACCGATACATTTTTCCACTGCTCGCCGCTGAAACTGTTCGAGCGGGTGCAGCCCGGCACCCTGCTGTGCAATGACTACTACGCCCGCTATGGCGACAACAAGATGAGCCTGCTCTACCGCACGCTGTCGGCAACCCTGCTGGACAAAGGCCTGACTGACGATCACATGCGCCTGCTCAACTCCGGCGTCATCGGCTTGCACCGGCAGGACGCTCACGTGCTGGACCGCTCCATCGCTTTGATTGATGAGCTGTTCCCGTCGGCACAGGGCGCCTACACCCTCGAAGAGTTCTGCCTGTCAGTGGCTGCCTATCGCACGCTCGACGTCAACAAGTGCCCGGATCTGATTCACCATTACTGGAGCCGCAAGCACTTGTTCAGGGCCAAGGTTCAGGCCTGGGTCGCCAAACATGGCGACAACCCGACCGGCGAGGCTGCACTGGACGACACCCGACGTGTATCACCGCAACTGCCTCGACCACCGCGCCTGCAGCGGATGTTCTACAAGCTCGTCACGCTGCTGCTGCCGGCGCATCTGCGTCAGTTCATTCGCGAAATCCTTTACGGCTGCTATGAACATCCCAACGAGTTCGATCAGGCGTGTGCAGCGGTCTGGTGGGACAAGGCGCTGGAAAACCAGCAGCAACGCATTGGCAAGCCGGTTTGCAGGCACTTGCTCAGGGACTGGTTCAGTCGCGGCCTGGTCAAGCGGATCTTGGGTGCGCGCCACGCCAAGGTCCACCAACACCTGCTGAAAACCGCAAGCAAATAAGGCCATCACGGCCATTGCGCCCGGGGTCTGCGCGAAACATGCATGCCAGAGCTTCTCATCAGGCGTTTCGCGTACTAACCTCAGGCCATGCCCCTTATTGCCCAACTGCTGAGCGTTATTATTCTGACTTGCCTGAGCGTCGCCGCTCGGGGGGAGAAGTTGCGTATTGTCACCGAGCCGTGGGCGCCGTACGTCTACGAACAGGGTGGCAAGAACCTTGGTCTTGACTACGAAACCACCGCCATCGTGTTCCAGCGTCTGGGCATTGAAGTGGAATGGCAGTTCCTGCCGTGGAAGCGCTGCCTGTCGATGCTCGAGACCGGCCAGGCCGACGGTGCGCTGGACATCTTTCACAGCGCCGAACGCGACGCCACCCTGCTCTATCCCAGCGAACCTTTGTCCGACGTCGAATTCGTGATGTTCTACGCCAATGAGCGGCCGCATCCTTTCAACACCCTCGAACAACTCAAAGGCCTGACCATCGGCACCTCGCCGGGTTATCTGTACAGCCCTGACTTCAGCCAGTCGGACCTGTTTGTTCGTGAGCCGGCACCGACCCATGAAGCCAATTTCGGCAAACTGGTGCGCGGGCGGATTGACCTGCTGATTACCGATCGCCGCGTCGGTCAGCATTTGCTCGATGAGCTGAATATTCGCGATCTGATCACGGAAAACCCGACGGTTATCAGCCGTCAGAGCCAGTTTCTTGCGGTTCGGCGCAATGCCGGTATGGACTTGCTGGTGCAGCGTTTCGGCGCCGAGCTCAAGCGTTTCAAGCGCGAACCGGCCTACGCCGAGCTCAGCGCGCGCTATGGTGCCGCACCTGTTGATGGCGCACCAATGCGCCCGGCCACGGCCGGCGGCAAAACCGTTGAGCAGCAGGAAAGCAGCGCGCAGTGATTGCTCTGTTATACTCCGGCGTTCCCGCCAGGCTCACGCCCGGACGCCCGGAACCGTAACAGGCCTCTCGACCCGCTACAGCGCAGCTTCCAGCCCGCGCGAGCGCTCCTGACGTGCCTTCGGAACCGCCGCTGGACCGGACGGGATTGCGTCCTCTTAAACGTGATTCGCGCCAGGCAAGACTCCCATTGGGCCAAGCCCTAACTAAAACAGGATTACTCATGTCCTTTGCTTCCCTCGGTCTCTCCGAGGCTTTAGTCCGTGCCATCGAAGATGCGGGCTATACCGAGCCTACTCCGGTGCAACAGCGGGCCATTCCCGCCGTGTTGCAAGGTCGCGACCTGATGGTGGCGGCTCAGACAGGTACCGGTAAAACCGGCGGTTTCGCCCTCCCGATTCTGGAGCGGTTGTTCCCCAACGGTCACCCGGACAAATCCCAGCGTCACGGCCCGCGCCAACCGCGCGTGCTGGTCCTGACCCCGACCCGCGAACTCGCGGCCCAGGTGCACGAGAGCTTCAAGATCTACGCCCGTGACCTGAAATTCGTCAGCGCCTGCATCTTCGGCGGCGTTGGCATGAACCCGCAGGTCCAGGCCATGTCCCGTGGCGTCGACGTCCTCGTCGCCTGCCCAGGTCGCTTGCTCGACCTCGCCGGCCAGGGCAGCGTCGATCTGTCCCACGTGGAAATTCTCGTTCTCGACGAAGCCGACCGCATGCTCGACATGGGTTTTGTCCACGACGTGAAGAAAGTCCTCGCACGTCTGCCGGCCAAGCGTCAGAACCTGCTGTTCTCGGCGACTTTCTCCAAAGACATCACCGACCTCGCCGGCAAACTGCTGCACAATCCGGAACGCATCGAAGTGACGCCGCCGAACACCACGGTCGAGCGCATCGAACAACGCGTGTTCCGCCTGCCGGCCAGCCACAAACGTGCGCTGCTGGCGCACCTGATCACCGCCGGCGCGTGGGAACAGGTACTGGTCTTCACCCGCACCAAGCACGGCGCCAACCGTCTCGCTGAATACCTGGACAAACATGGCCTGCCGGCGGTGGCGATCCACGGTAACAAGAGCCAGAACGCGCGCACCAAAGCCCTGGCCGACTTCAAGGCCGGCGAAGTACGCATTCTGGTTGCCACCGACATCGCTGCCCGTGGCCTGGACATCGATCAGTTGCCGCATGTGGTCAACTTCGAGCTGCCGAACGTCGATGAAGACTATGTGCACCGTATCGGCCGTACCGGCCGCGCCGGTCGTTCCGGCGAAGCGATCTCGCTGGTCGCGCCAGACGAAGAGAAGCTGCTGAAAAGCATCGAGCGCATGACCAAGCAGAAGATTGCCGACGGCGATCTGATGGGCTTCGACTCCAGCACCATCGAAGCGGAGAAGCCGGAAGCCCGCGAGCGTCCGGACATCCGCAACCCGCGCAATTCTCGTGGCCCGCGTGGCGACGGCCCGAATGGCGGCGGCGGTGGCGGCGGTCGCAAGGACAAAGGCAAAGACAAGGGCAAGGAAAAGCCGGCCGGTGAACGTGGCGAGCGCCCTGCCCGTCAGCAGAAACCGCGCGAAGGCACGCCGAGCCGCGAACAGCGCCCGAGCCAGCCACCGCGTGCAGCGGCTGACCGTGCCCCGGACGAGTTCCTCGACGACGATATCGATAACTTCGGTAACCGCGTTGACTACGTGCCGAAGGCCGCTCCTGCCGGCGGCCGTGGCCGTCGTCCGGGCGCACCGGCGCAAGGCGCAGGCGCACCACGCGGTGGTCAGCCTCAGGGACGCCAGAACGGTCCGCGCAACAGCAACGGTTCGAGCACCGGCACGCCACCGGCCAAACGCAGCGGCCCGCGCAATGGCGCACCGCGTGACGGTCAGGGTCGTCGTGACGAATCCGCGCCGCGCAACCGCCGTCCGGCCCGTGACGATCAGCCACGCAGCGAACCGGCCGTGCAGAACCCGCGCAGCAACGGTCCGAAGATCATGCACAAGGAATCGAAAGCCGACCGCTTCCCGACGCCTGAGCAGCTCGATCAACTGCCAAGCCGCCCGCGTGGCGAGAAACCAGCACTGCTGACCCGCAATCGCTGAGTTTCAAGCCGCAATGAAAAATGCCCCGGCTCGAAAGAGCCGGGGCATTTTTTTACCTCGATATCTCTGCCACACCGCAATACCCCTGTGGGAGCGAGCCTGCTCGCGAAGGCGGCGGGTCAGTCAGCAATGATGTTGCCGGAATGACCGCTTTCGCGAGCAGGCTCGCTCCCACAGGGGATGTGTCGCAGGCAATAAAAAACGCCCCGGGCCTTTTGACCAGGGGCGTTTTATTGTGGCGAGCGAAAGTTATTTAACTTTCACACCTTCCAGCGAGATATCCAGATCTGCAGTTTGCGAGGTTGGGCCTGGGCCCTTGATCCCGAAATCGTTCAGATTGAGAGTGGTCTTGGCGTTGAAGCCAGCGCGCTCGCCGCCCCATGGATCCTTTCCTTCGCCGTTGAATGTGGCCTTGAAGGTCACAGGCTTGGTCACGCCGTGCAAGGTCAGGTCGCCGGTCACGTCAGCAGTCTTTTCACCGGTCGATTTAACGGCGGTGGAGACGAACTTGGCATCAGCAAACTTGCTCACGTCGAGGAAGTCTTTGCTGGCGATGTGCTTGTCACGTTCAGCATGGTTCGACCACAGGCTGGCAGTTTTCACATCCACAGAGATCTTGCTGGCTTCAGGCTTGGCCGAATCCCAAGAGAAAGTACCGTCGAAATCTTTGAAAGTACCGTGGATGAAGCTGTAACCCAGGTGGCTGATTTTCCAGTCAACGAAGGCGTGCTGGCCTTCCTTGTCGATTTTGTAGTCCGCAGCCATGGCCTGACCAGCCGAGAGCAGTGCAGAACCGATTGCCAGAGCGGCCAGAGTCTTTTTCAACATGCTTTCTTTTCCTTTGAGTCGAGGTTGAATTTCAGGCTTTGCGACCGAGCATTCGAGTGAGGGTCGCATCACGATCGATAAAGTGGTGCTTCAATGCTGCCAACGCATGGAGACCGGAAAAAATTACCAGTGCCCACGCCAGCCAGAGATGAATCACCCCAGCGGTATCTGCCTGATCCGGTAGTCCGGAGAGCAGTGCAGGAACTTCAAACAGGCCAAACACCGGGATCCCGACACCGTCTGCGGTGGAAATCAGGTAACCGGCAATCATCACAGCGAACAGCGCCAGATACAGAAACCCGTGGCCGAACTTGGCGCCGATACGGGTCATGCGGCTGTAGCTTTGCAGCGTTGGCGGCGGTGGGCTGATGAAACGCCACACCACTCGCAACACCATCACCGCGAGCAGCACCAGACCGATGCTCTTGTGCAGATCCGGCGCGTCTTTGCGCCAGGTGCTGTAGTAATCCAGCCCGACCATCCACAGACCCAGCGCAAACAGCCCGAAGACCGCCAGCGCCACGCCCCAGTGCATGAAGATGCTGACCCAACCATAGCGCGAAGAAGAGTTACGTAGCTGCATTGCCCAAATCCTGTGAGAACTGCGAACCAAGACTAGCGAGTTATCTATCGAATTAAAGCGGAAAATTTTGCTTTGAAATATCGAGAAATACGATCAAGAGTCTGCGAGCGAGGTGTTAAGGAAGGATTAAAGGCGATCTCAGGATAGGGCGCTTGAACAAATGAACGGTTTTGATATCGGGCGCCTGCGCAAACCCAAGCAAAAGTGGCTGAGGAAACTGCCGAACGGGACAGAGTTCTTCAAGTGGGAGTTTTGACTGACCAGCCATTCATGGCCGATCAGTTATGAAGTACTGCCGGCGGTTGCAGGCATTCGGCACTGTAGGGGTCTATGTGGCACTTGTGCGCCAGTTCAGAACCATAGCCGCCGGGGAAAAATTGCCCGTTGCTACATCCGGAAAGTGCAATCGAAACCAGTATCGCGATAAGCGTTTTCATAGCATGCCCCCAATTTTTTCCAGCATAAAATTGGCGCGCTGGCAGCCGCTATCACCTCATTCCGAGCATCTTGTGGGAAGGCTCCGGTACGCCGGTAAGTCCCGTAACCGGATGACGAAGGACTGAACCGCAGGGCAAAAAAAACGCGACCCGAGGGCCGCGTTTTCATGTGAACAAAGCCTTACTGCGCCTTGGTCTCGGTCGTTGCAGCAGGCTTGGCCGCTGGTTTCTTCGCCGGCTCAGCCTTTTTCGCTGCCGGTTTGGCCGCCGGCTTTTTCGTTTCGGTTTTGGCTGCAGGCTTCTTCGCCGCTGGCTTGGCCGCTGCTTTTTTCGCCGGCTCGGCTTTCACCGGGGCCGCTGGTTTCGGTGCTTCCACCGGCGCTGGCGCAGGTGCCGGGGTCGGTGCAGGCGCTGGAGCGGCCGGAGCAGGTGCTGACTCTGGCGCTTTCGCAGGCTCAGGCTTTTTCTCGTCATCCGAACCGCCGAACAGGTTGCTGAAGAAGTTGCCCTTCTTCGCCGCCACGGCACCCGCCGCGCCTGCAGCTGCTGCAGCCGGAACCACTTTGACCGGTTCAAAGGACTTGCCTGCCGCCAGATCTTCAACCTGGCTGGCCGCGCGCTGGCCGGTGCGCAGTGCGCCTTCCAGGGTGCCCGGGTACAAGGTGTCGGTGTGCTCGCCGGCGAACGCTACGCGTTGCAGCGGACGTTCCCACAGGCGCCAGAACTTGCTGATCTGGCCCGGGCCGTAAGCCAGGTAGGCGCCGCCCATCGACGGGTCGGTGCTGTAGCGGCGGATTTCATAACCGGTGAACGAGCCACGGGCCTGTGGATAAAACGCGTGCAGGCGGATCAGCACCTGATCGACCATCTGCTTGTCGCCGAACGCCTGCATCACACGGGCGTTATCGCCGGACAGGTTGATCACCACATTGGCGCCGCCCTTCAGCGCCGGCTCGATCCAGAGCATGCCTAAACCTGCGTTGCTGTAGATCTCGCCGGACATGCGCGATTTGCTTTCCCACACTGGCGTCTTGAACTTCAGCATGATCTGGTCGCGCCAGCCGTAGTTGGTGCCCTTGATCGCCGCCAGATGCTGGGCATCCAGCGCCGGGGTCAGCGAGATCTTGTTCAGTGCGCGCAACGGCACCGCCAGCACCACGTAGTCAGCCTGATAGCCGACGCTGCCAACTTTGACGGTCACGCCGTCCTTGTCCTGGATGATGGCCGAGACCGGCGAGCTGGTCTTGATGGTCTTGATCTGTTTGACGAAGGCCTGGGCCAGGACCTGGCTGCCGCCGACCAGACGCGAGGCGCGCAGGTCGCGGTCGGAGACGCCGCGATAGACGCGGTTCTGCTGAGCGAAATACAGCAGCGACAGACGCGAAGGTTCGTCGTAGTGGGTGCGGATGTCCTGGTTGATCAGCTGACGCGCGGTAGCCGGCAGGTTCTGCTTGTCGAGCCAGCTCGATACGGTGATCTGATCCAGCGCGTGCAACGTACTGGTCGCGGCCGGGTTCTGCGGGTCGTCGATCGAGCGCGCCAGATCGTCGAGGGTTTTCTGGTAGCGCTTGAGCGCATCGGCGGTGGCTGGCTGCTTGGTGGCCAGATCAGCGGCGGAAAAATAATCGCCGTCGATCAGATAACCCGGCGTACGCACGAATTCCGGCGCCGGCGTGGTGCCGAGCTTGAAGGTCGACACGTACTTGTTCAGCACCGGCTGAGTCTTGTCGTTGCCGATCCACTCGCTGGTGGCCATGCCCGAGCGCCCGCCCAGGCTCGGTTTGGCTTCCAGCAGGGTGACCTGCCAGCCTTTGTTCTGCAGTTCGTAAGCGGCGGTCAGACCCGACAGGCCACCGCCAATCACGATTGCGGTTTTATCCTTGGCCAGCGCCGTAACGCTGAACAGCCCCAACATCACCAGCGCACAGGCGCGCAGCCAACCGACAGACATTCAGCGAACTCCGGAAAAACATGTGGGAAAAAGCAGTTTTGCGAGTCAGACGACTCAAAGAACCGCGAAGAATACGTTAGCCATCAAAACGCCGCCAGCGACGTCTATCGGCTCAGACAAAGTAGCTCAATCGACACAATGGGTTGTTCCCGCGCGATGCATTGCATAGGCTTGCGCGATTGTTCGCCCGCGCCTGACGCGAGCCGCCTCGAGGAGACTGTAAATGGGCCTGAATAACCAGTGGATGCAACGCGATCTTGCGGTGTTGTGGCATCCCTGCACCCAGATGAAAGACCACGAACAGCTGCCGCTGATCCCGATCAAGCGCGGCGAAGGCGTCTGGCTCGAAGACTTCGAAGGCAAGCGCTACCTCGACGCGGTCAGTTCCTGGTGGGTCAACGTGTTCGGCCACGCCAACCCGCGCATCAACCAGCGCATCAAGGATCAGGTCGATCAACTCGAACACGTGATTCTTGCCGGTTTCAGCCATCAGCCGGTGATCGAGCTGTCCGAGCGTCTGGTGGAAATGACCCCGCAAGGCTTGAACCGGGTGTTCTACGCCGATAACGGCTCGTCGTGCATCGAAGTCGCGCTGAAGATGAGTTTTCATTACTGGCTCAATCGCGGCCAGCCGAACAAGAAGCGCTTCGTCACCCTGACCAACAGCTACCACGGCGAAACCATGGCAGCGATGGCGGTCGGCGATGTGCCGCTGTTCACCGAGACCTACAAAGCCCTGTTGATGGACACCATCAAAGTGCCGAGCCCGGATTGCTATCTGCGCCCGCAAGGCATGAGCTGGGAAGAACATTCGCGCAACATGTTCGCCGCCATGGAACAGACGCTGGCAGCGAATCATGACAGCGTCGCTGCAGTGATCGTCGAGCCGTTGATTCAGGGCGCCGGCGGCATGCGCATGTATCACCCGGTGTACCTCAAGCTGTTGCGCGAGGCCTGCGACCGCTATGGCGTGCACCTGATCCACGATGAAATCGCCGTCGGCTTCGGCCGCACCGGGACGATGTTCGCCTGCGAACAGGCCGGCATCCGCCCGGACTTCCTCTGCCTGTCCAAAGCCCTGACCGGCGGCTATCTGCCGCTGGCGGCGTGCCTGACCACCGACGAGGTCTACAGCGCCTTCTACGACGACTACCCGACTCTGCGCGCTTTCCTGCATTCGCACAGCTACACCGGCAACCCGCTGGCCTGCGCTGCGGCACTGGCGACCCTGGACATTTTCGAGCAGGACAACGTGATCGAGAACAACAAAGCCTTGGCCCAGCGCATGGCCTCGGCGACCGCGCATCTGGTCGATCACCCTAACGTGTCGGAAGTGCGCCAGACCGGCATGGTCCTGGCCATCGAGATGGTCAAGGATAAAGCCACGAAAGAGGCCTACCCTTGGCAGGAGCGTCGTGGCTTGAAAGTTTTCCAGCATGCGCTGGAACGTGGTGCGTTGTTGCGGCCGCTGGGCAGCGTGGTGTATTTCCTGCCGCCGTATGTGATCACCCCGGAGCAGATCGACTTCCTGGCCGAAGTGGCCAGTGAAGGTATTGATATTGCGACGGGTGACAGCGTCAGCGTGGCGGTGCCGAAAGACTTCCATCCGGGATTCCGCGACCCGGGCTGATCGATACCAAAGGTTTGAGAAGGACCCTGTGGCGAGGGGATTTATCCCCGTTGGGTGGCGAAGCCGCCCTGAAATCTGCAATCGCGGTGAGTCAGGATTATTGCGTGTGCTGATTTCACGACTGCTGCGCAGCCGAACGGGGCGGTGCGACGGTTCGCTAAATCCCCTCGCCACCAAAGCTCTGCCAACAGTGACTACGCGCCAATTTTTTAGAGACCCGAAATGAGACTGTCCCGCTTCTTTATCGACGCCCCGCTGAGCACTGGCGAACACGAACTGCCGGAAGCCCAGGCGCATTACATCAGCCGCGTGTTGCGCATGGTCGAGGGCGATGCGGTGCAGTTGTTCGACGGTTCCGGCCATGAGTTTCGCGGGTCCTTGGTGGATGTCGGCAAGAAACGCGTGGTCGTGCAGATCGACGAGCAATTCGCCGGGCAAATCGAATCGCCACTGCAGATCCACCTCGGCCAGGGCCTGTCCCGGGGCGAGCGCATGGACTGGGCGATTCAGAAAGCCACTGAACTGGGCGTGACACAAATCACCCCGATCTTCAGCGAACGCTGCGAAGTGCGGCTCAAGGACGAACGCGCCGACAAGCGCTTGCTGCACTGGCGCCAAGTGGCGATCAGTGCCTGCGAACAGTGCGGGCGTTCACGGGTGCCGGTGATTCATCCGCCAGTGTTGCTGGCGGACTGGCTCAAGCAGACCGAAGCCGAATTGAAACTGGTGCTGCACCCGGTCGCAGAACCGCTGGTGAGTCATGCCAAACCGGCGACGCTGGCGTTTCTGATCGGACCGGAAGGTGGCCTGACGGATGGCGAAGTCGAGCAGGCCAAAGGCAACGGTTTCCACGCCGCCCGCCTCGGCCCACGGGTGCTGCGCACCGAGACTGCGCCGGTGGTGGCGCTGGCGGTAGCCCAGCAACTTTGGGGTGATTTCTAAACCTTTTTGCCGGACTGATCGTTCCCACGCTCTGCGTGGGAATGCAGCCCGGGACGCTCCGCGTCCCAAACAGCGTGACGCAGAGCGTCACAGGAGGCGTTACCACGCAGAGCGTGGGAACGATCAGTAAGCCGGGCTACAGCACGTAAAACAGAATCGCGACAAAATGCAGCAAGCTCCCGGCAATCACGAACAGGTGCCAGATGCCATGGGCATGCCGCAGTCGGTGATCGAGGGCAAAAAAGATAATCCCCACCGTATACAACACCCCGCCCGACGCCAGCCAGGCAAACCCGGCCGTGCCCAGCGCGGCGATCAGCGGTTTGACCGCGACCAGCACGATCCAGCCCATCACCGCGTAAATCACGATCGATAGAATCCGTGCCTCGGAGCGCGGTTTGATCTCTTGCAGAATACCGATCAGCGCCAGCCCCCAGACAATCCCGAACAGCGTCCAGCCCCAAGGCCCGCGTAACGTCACCAGGCAGAACGGCGTGTAGCTGCCGGCGATCAACAGGTAGATCGAGAAATGATCGACCTTCTTCATGATCGCTTTCTTGCGCCCGCGCACGCTGTGGTACACGGTCGAGGCGCTGTAGAGCACCAGCAAAGTGAAGGCGTAGATCGCCACGCTGACGATCTTCCAAGGGCTGCCGTCGAGGCTGGCAATCACCAGCATCCATACGCCGCCGATAAACGCGGCGATGGCTCCGACCAGATGGGTCCAGGCGTTGAGTTTTTCCCCGTGATACATGTGTCGCATACCTCGTAGTCACTACCGCAAGCGCGCAAGGCTCGGGCCTTGAGCGTAAAAGCGCAATGTTTCTGTTCAACCTCGCCTGCGCGACCCGCGGGAATTGGGCACAATCGCCCGATACCAAAAAGAGTCCGCGCCATGCTGATCGACGAAGAATTGACCCTGAAAAAACTCGAGGTGTTCCTCGCCTTCATGCGCACCGGCAACCTCGCCCGCGCCGCCGCCGAATTGCAGACCAGCAACGTCAGCGTGCACCGCGCCATTCACTCTTTGGAAAATGCTCTGCGCTGCCCGCTGTTCAAACACGAAGGGCGCAACCTGACGCCGCTGGAAAGCGCTTATGTGCTGGAAGAACGTGCGCAGAAGCTGATCAACGACGTCGTCGACAGCGTGCGCCTGACCCGCGAAGCCGCCGGATTTTCCGCCGAGCGCTTCAAGCTCGGCTCGCTGTATTCGCTGACGGTGAAGACGGTGCCACAGCTGATCATGGGCCTGAAAATCCGCCGCAGCGAACTCAACATCGACCTGATCCTCGGCTCGAACATCGACCTGCTCTACAAGCTGAAAAACATGGAAGTCGACGCGATTCTGGTGTCGCTGGACGACAGCATCAACGATCCGGATTGCGAGCAAATTGCGCTGTTTTCCGACGACATCTTCCTCGCCACCCCGGCCGATTCAAAATTTGCTCAGCGCAGTGAAGTCGATCTGGCGGAAGTGCGTGATGAAACCTTCATCACCCTGACCCAGGGCTTCGCCACGCATCAGGACGGTGTGCGGGTGTTCAAGCAGGCAGGGTTCGAGCCGAAGGTGGCGATGCAGGTCAATGACATCTTCACTTTGCTGAGCATGGTCAGCTCAGGGGTGGGGTACGCCTTGTTGCCGGGGCGGATTGCGGCGGTGTACGAGAACCGGGTGAAGCTGATTCCGTTGCAGGAGAAGTACCGCTTGCAGCAGCACATTGGGGTGGTGTTTCTCAAGGCCAAGGAGCGTGATCCGAATCTGCTGGCGTTGCTGGCGGAGTGTCGGATGTATGCCAATCGGCAGGCTGGGGTTTAGATCAAGATCAAAATCAAGAGCTACCCCCTCACCCCAGCCCTCTCCCCCAAGGGGTAGAGGGGGAAAGGGAGCAGATCGGGGGCTTTTTCAGAACCTGAGTTCGACTTAGAAATTTCAGGTCGATGTATAACGCCAGAACAACTCGGTCAGTCCCCTCTCCCTCCGGGAGAGGGTTAGGGTGAGGGCAGCTTAAATTGACTAACCCATCAACCCGCGCATCGCCAGAAACAGCAGCGAAGGCCCCAGCAGACACCCAAGCGCGGTGTAGAACGCCGCCGTCAGGCAACCATACGGCACCAGCTTCGGATCCGTGGCCGCCAGGCCCCCGGCAACGCCGCTGGAGGTGCCCATCAAGCCACCGAAAATCACCGCGCTGCGCGGATTGTTCAGGCCGATCATCGGTGCCACGAACGGTGTCATCACCATCACCAGAATCGCCTTGATCAGCCCCGCCGCAATCGACAGTGCCATCACCTCGGAGCTGGCGCCGATCGCCGCGCCGGTCACCGGGCCGACAATGTAGGTCACCGCACCGGCGCCAATGGTGGTCAGGCTCACCGCATCGGTGTAGCCGAACGCCATCGCCACGCCGACGCCGGCGACGAACGAGGTGCCAACGCCGACAAACAGCGCCAGCACACCGACGAGTCCGGCGCGTTTGAGCTCATCGACACTGACGCCAAACGCCGTCGCCACAATCGCGAAATCCCGCAGCATCGCACCACCGAGCAGGCCGATGCCGGACAGCAGGGGAATATCCACCACGCCTTTTTGCCCACCGGTGAGTGCGCCGCCGATATACGACAGCACCAGCCCGAGCAGAATGGCGATCGCCGAACCGTGCAGGCGGCCCTTGGTGAAGGTGTTGGACATCCAGTAGGACACCCACATGGTCAGGCCGACAACCAAAAAGCCGCTGATCAGACCGTAGCCGGTGATCACTTTCATCATTGATTCGTACATGGCGATTACCCCGCAGTCTTGGCAGGAGCGATCGGTGTCTCTTGCTTGTTGCCCATGCGTGTCAGCACCGGCACCAGGGCAAAAGCGATCACTACGGCGAGGGTGCCGGCAAGAATCGCCATCGGCCCGCCCTTCAGCGCACCGTAGACATTCTGCTGCGCGGCCATGGCGACCACGATGGGAATGTAGATCGCGCTCCAGAACTCCACGCCCTGCTCGGTCTTGCCCTTGAGCCAGCCGCTCTTGTAGAGATAGCTGCCCAGGCCGATCAACAGCAGCATCGCAATGCCGACACCGCCGACGTTGGCCGGCACGCCGATCAGCTTGCCGAGCAATTCACCGACCCAGATACCGACCAGCGTGCAGAAGGCGAGAAATGCCACACCGTAAATAATCATTGTTGTAGTCCTCAAAGTGCATCGTCGAATGTTGTTTTTGTTGTTCGAAGCTTGAGTCGCGGCGGTTTTAGAGTTGGCGGCCACCCTCCTCGCGCAACAGCGCTTGCAGGGTATCGAGGCGGGCACTGTCGAAGGCAGTGACGGTGCCCTGCTCGAACACCCGGCGCGCCAGCCCGGTCAGCACCGCACCGGGCGGCAGTTCGATCTGTAGACGCACGCCGCGCTCGTAGGCGCTTTGCACGGTGCCGCGCCAGTCCACCACGCGGCACATGTTGAAAGCGAGGTCATCGCGCAGCGCTTCGACTTTGCTCACAGGCCGCGCGCGACTGCCGCTCAGATAAGCGATTTTCGGGTTCTTCAGTTCAACCTTGGCGAAGGCCTCGGCAAGCGCCTGCGCCGGTTTTTCCAGCAATGGGCAATGCGACGGCACGCTCACCGCCAGCCGCTTCGCCACTCCGGCGCCGCGACTGCGCGCCAGTTCGGCCACCGCGTGCATGGCCTTGTCGCTGCCGGCGATGACCACTTGGTTATCGGCGTTGATATTGGCCAGATACACCGGCGCATCTTCGCTGTGCACTTGCGCCAGCAGCGTTTCGACGGTGGATAACTGCAATCCGATGATCGCGGTCATGCCGTAGCCCTGTGGATAAGCCTGCTGCATCAGCTCACCGCGCAGGCTGACCAGATGCAGCGCATCGCTGAAACTCAAGGCTCCCGCCACCACTGCTGCCGGGTAGGCGCCGATGGACAGGCCGGCGACGTAATCCGCGCTCAGTTCATCCTGCAATAACTGCCGCGAAGCAGCGACACCGGCGATCAGCAGGCACAGCTGAACCGCTCTGGTCGTGCGCAATGCCTCGGCTGAATCAAGCTGCAAAACATCTTCGCCCAGCACATCGCTGGCCTCGACCAGCGTTTCCCGAGGCAAACGCTGGAGCATGCCGGCTTGCTGCGCGCCCTGGCCGGGAAACACCAGCAGGCTGCTCACGCTGCCTGCTCCTGCGGGTTCCACGGATCGATCACCAATGCAGCCTGATGCGCATTTTTCAGCAGCACCCGGGCCGAACCGCTGGCCCATTCACGCAGCGCCACAGCGCCGAACGGCGTCTGCAATTGCATGTCGACCCGGCACACAGCCTGATCGAAAAGCTCCACGAGTTTGCACGCCTGATTGCGCGTGATCATCTGCGGCGCGCGCAGAATCAGATCGAGATCACTGGCCGCATGCATCGCTCTGAAACCGCTGGCCAATTCAAACCCGACACTGCCGCTGACACCCCAGACCCAACCGCAGTCATCGAGTATCGGCCGCAGTTGTTTGAGCGCCTGCATCACCGGCAGATCTCGCTCGCACTCAACCTGACAAAGGGCTTCGGGACTGACCCGACAGGCAATCGAATCCAGCGCCATAAATGCCGCCAGCCGTTGTTCACGCAACACACCGCGCACGCCGACCGCGACAAAACCGTCAGCACTCAGCGCCCGGCGCACCACCACCGGTTGCCCGGCCGCCAGCGCCGCGATCGCCCACGCTGGCGCATCCGCCGGCAACTGCGCCGGGGTCATGCCCCAGAGCAGATCGTGGGCCAGGGGCAGGTTCACCACTGCGCCCTCAGCAATTCGCGGACTTTGCTGGAAGCGGCACGATTGCTCGCACCAAGGCGCCCTTTCAAATCAGTGCTGGTCACATCGCTGATCGCTTGCTTCAGGCACTCAGTCACCCGCGTCAGATCTTCCTCTGTCGGCTGTTCAATCTGCTGCACCGAGAGGGTTTCCCAGAGCAGGCCGAGGCTGGCGTAGCTGTCGATGTCATAGGCCATCGGCGGCACGCTCGACGCCAGCGCCTCCAGTTCCTCGACACTGCGCAAGGTGACCCGCGCCGCCGAGGCCTTGCCCATCGCGTGCACCATCACGCCGGGATCGCGCAGCGCGATCAGGCGATTGGCCTGATAACCGTGGGCGAGAAATGCACCCGACATGGCCTTGCCCACCAGCAGCGCAATCACCGGATGCCCGGCCAGACGCGCACGGGCATAACTGTCCGCCGCGCCGGCCAGGGCCTGATGAATGCCGAGGGCTTCTTCGCGGCGGCCATACGCCTGGCTCGGCACATCGACGATGGCGATGATCGGGCGCTTCTGTGCGCTGTCGCGGTCGGCACTGATCGCGTCATCCACAGCCTTGGCCAGCCCCCAGCCTTCGAGCAGACCGACCTCGCCATTGCGGGCGCGAGGAAAACGATTGTCCGGGTCGGCGACCACGGCGATAAAGCGGCCGAGCTCAGCGTCGGCGACTTTCAACGACGGCGGCAAACCTTCGACGACACTGGCGCCAGCGCTGAGCGCATTGAACCAGTGCAAACCGCGCAATGAATAACCGCTCATGAGCGCTCTCCTTGATACAGATCGCGAACCACCGACGGTTCGATTTGCTTGCCCGTGTCCAGCTTGCCGAGGCGTTGCAGGAACCACTCGGCGCGTTGACTGCGCGGCTGTGCCGGCAAGCCTTGCTGGAGCAATTCGCCAACCTGCTGACGAATCTGCGCCACATCATCGCCGACATAACGGTCCACTAGTCCCGTGTTGAAACGCTGTTCGCCGCCGGTCAGGCTCCAGATGAAGGGCCGGTCGCGGGAGTCGTATTCCTCGATCCCGGCTTCCTGCTCGATTACCTGCGGGCCGTTCAGACCGAGGCGTGCTTCCTGGGTCACCAGCAAATAACTGCACAGCGCCGCAGCAATCGACATGCCGCCGAAGCAACCGACGCTGCCAGCGACTACACCGACCACCGGTTGGTATTGCTGCAAATCGACAATCGCCGCGTGAATATCGGCAATCGCCGCCAGCCCTAGATTGGCTTCCTGCAAGCGCACGCCACCGGTTTCGAGCAGCAACACGGCGCGGGTGGCGATGCCGTTGCGGTTGTCTTCGGCGGCCAGTTCCAGCGCACCGGCAATCTTCGCCCCGCCGACTTCGCCAAGGCTGCCGCCCTGAAACGCACCTTCAATCGCTGCGATGACCACTGGCAAACCGTCGAGGCGGCCCTTGGCGATGATCACCCCGTCGTCGGCTTGCGGCACCACGCCCTGGCGCTCGAGCCACGGCGACATGACCCGTTGAAACGGATCGAGCAGTTCGCGAAAGGTCCCGACGTCGAGCAAGGCTTGCGCCCGCTGCCGTGCGCCAAGTTCGACGAAACTGTGTTTGTTGAGCAACGCTGCGCTGTCAGTCATGGCCGATCTCCTCGAAACCCTGTTCCAGACGCAAGCGCACCACCCCCGGCGTCGCGCCGAAATCGTGGATATCGATGGCCATCGCCGGTGGCGTGGTGCCGTCGAACATCCGCGCAAACAGGTGCTGCCAGCGCTGCTGCGCGCCGTTGACCGACGTCTGCACGTTGATCGTCAGCTTGCCGGCCAGACCCGGTTCGATCAGCACTTCCAGATCACCCGAGCCGACACAACCGACCAGCGCCCGCCCGCGTGGCGGCTGCCCGGCGGGGAATTCAAACGATAGGCTTTCCATCAAAACGCTCCCTGAACAATGCCGTCGCGCTCGATGCGATCGAGCAGCAGCGTGGCCGCGAGCAAGTCAGCGGCGCCACCGGGCGAGGCATTCAATGCGATGAGTTGTTGATCCAGTTCGTGCAGGCGCCGGCGACCGCTGAGGCTGGCGCTGCCGCCGGCATCGAGCACCGCTTGCGCGCCGGCCTGCATGGCGTGCAGGCCCGGTTCGCCGGCGCGGTAAAGCACGCAGGTGTCGGCCAGCTCGGTCATGATCGCCAGCAATGCATCGAGCCGGGCGTTCTGTTCGCCGTGACCGTTGGCGCGACTTTTGTGCAGTTGCGGCAAGCCGCGTTGCAACACGGACGGGAAGCCGAGTTGCGCTTCCTCGCGAGCACCGCGTGCGCCGTAACGCTGGGCAACTTGTGCGCCGTGGCTGAGTGGTGTCGGTGCGTAGCGGTCGTCGAGCAGTGCCAGGCGGGCGGCGCACAGGGCGATGGATTTCGGTTGCAGCGCGGCGGCCGTCACCAACAGTCCCAACGCCCAGATCGCACCGCGATGGGTGTTGACGCCGTTGGTGGTCACGAGCATGGCTTGTTCGCCCTCGCGACCGATGCGGCCAATCGCTTCGCGCAACGGCACACCGACTTCGCCGATCTCCAGCGCGGCCTCGGCCAATTCCTTGAATGCCGGCCACAAGGCCAACGCCGACGCGTGCATCAGGCCCAGGTGCAGATCGGTGTGTGCGCCGTTGCCACGACGGTCGACCAGCGCCGGTTTCGGCGACAGATCGGCTTCGTCGATCAACGCGTCCACTGCCAGATCGGCCAAGCGGTCAGCCAGAGAAAGCGGTTTCGCTTGCAGGTTGAATGCGTGCATTACCAGCTCCTGAATTTGGCGGGCGGGTTGTACAGGCCGCCGGACCACTCGACCAGATCGGCCACGCTTTTCGCCGCGAGCAATTCGCGCGTGGCGTCAGTGCGGCGGATGCCGAGGTCTTCGGGCAGGGCGATCAGGCCTTCGCGGCGCATGCGTTCGGTGTCTTTCGGGTTGTGGCGCAGGCCGATGGCGGTAACCCCGGCAACCGCTGCGATCATCGCCTGCCGCTCTTCCTGCGAGCGCGCCTTGTACAGGTAGGCGATGCCTTCTTCGGTGAGCAGGTGGGTAACGTCGTCGCCGTAGATCATGATCGGCGCCAGCGGCATGCCGCTTTTCTTCGCCACCTCCACGGCGTCGAGGGTTTCGACGAAGGTCGGTTTGCCGCCCTCCTGGAAGGTCTCGACCATTTGCACCACGAGTTTCTTGCCGCGTTCGAGCATCGGTTGCGGCCCATCGGCATGGCGCATGTCCAGCCACGCCGGAGTGCCGTGACGGCGGCCGCGCGGATCGTGACCCATGTTTGGCGCACCACCGAAACCGGCGAGACGGCCACGAGTCACCGTCGAGGAATGGCCGTCGCCATCGACCTGCAATGTCGCGCCAATAAACAGATCCACCGCGTATTGCCCGGCGAGTTGGCAGACCATGCGGTTGGAGCGCAGCGAGCCGTCGCGGCCAGTGAAGAACACATCCGGCCGAGCGGCGATGTAGTTTTCCATGCCCAGTTCGGTACCGAAGCAATGCACGCTCTCGACCCAGCCGCTTTCAATCGCCGGAATCAGCGTCGGGTGCGGGTTGAGCGTCCAGTTGCGGCAGATCTTGCCTTTCAGGCCGAGGGATTCGCCGTAGGTCGGCAGGATCAGTTCGATGGCGGCGGTGTTGAAACCGATGCCGTGGTTGAGCGACTGCACGTTGTGTTTTTCGTAGATCCCGCGAATCGCCATCATCGCCATCAACACGTGCACAGGCTTGATGTGCCGTGGGTCGCGGGTGAACAGCGGTTCGATGTAGAACGGCTTGTCGGCCACAACTACGAAATCGACCCATGAAGCGGGAATGTCTACGCGGGGCAGTTCGCTGACGTCATCGACCAATTGGTTGACCTGAACGATGACGATGCCATCGCTGAACGCCGCCGGTTCGATCAGTGCGGGAGTGTCTTCGGTGCTCGGGCCGGTGTAGATGTTGCCGGCGCGGTCGGCCATGAAACCGGCCGAAAGCACAACGTTGGGGATCAGGTCCACGACGAGGCGGGCGTAGAGTTCGATGTACGTGTGAATGGCGCCGACTTCGAGCAAGCCATCTTCGAGCAACTGGCTGATGCGCAGGCTCTGGGTGCCGGCGAAGGAGAAATCGAGCTTGCGGGCGATGCCGCGTTCGAACAGATCAAGGTGCTCGGAGCGGCCGACGCTGGGCATGATCATGTGCAGATCGTGGAGCTTGGCCGGATCGGCTTTGGCCAGTGAACGCGAGAGGAAATCCGCCTGCTTCTGGTTGTTGCCCTCCAGCACCACACGATCGCCGGGATGGATCAGCGCTTCGAGCGCGGCGACGATTTTGTCGCTGGGCAGCACCGCACCATCGGCGAGCCCGCGCACCTTATCGAGCCGGCGCTGCTTCTCGTCACGCCGCCGCGTCCAGCGCGAGTCGGGGGAAATTGTTGTTGTCATGCTCACTCCACGGGTTCGCTGTCGTGGAGCCAAGTTAGGCGTGTGTGATGAGGGCATCAATCAAGCTGGGTGGTGAATCATTACGCTGAGCGTAACGTTCAAAAGCTACCCTCACCCTAGCCCTCTCCCGGAGGGAGAGGGAACCGATTGGGGGATGCTTGGGAACGAAGCCGACCTGAAGCAGCCGTGGTGAATCCCGAAACGAAAAATCAACAGCCCCTCACCCTAGCCCTCTCCCGGGGGGAGAAGGAACCGATAGGGGGATGCTTGGGAAATGACGCCGACCTGAAGCAGCCGTGGTGAATCCCGAAACGAAAAATCAACAGCCCCTCACCCTAGCCCTCTCCCGGGGGGAG
>NZ_JBAWKM010000001.1:90673-105318 GCF_037095675.1 Pseudomonas sp. CCNWLW23
AAGGAACCGATAGGGGGATGCTTGGGAATGACGCCGACCTGAACCAGCCGTGGTGAATCCAGAAATGAAAAATCAACAGCCCCTCACCCTGGCCCTCTCCCGGAGTGAGAGGGGACTGATTGGGGGATGCTTGGGAATGACGCCGACCTGAACCGGTTGTAGTGAATCCATAATCGACTCGGTCATTCAGGTCGATGTAGGACGCGAGACACCTCGGTCGGCTCCCTCTCCCTCTGGGAGAGGGCTGGGGTGAGGGGCTTTCAGTCGGTTGGCACCATTTTGTCCAGAACGCGGTTCACCGCCATCTCCGCCACCATGACAATCTGCGCGATGCCCTGCAGGGTCTTGCGCTGCGAACCTTCCACGGAAGCGGCGTGGTTGTGCAGCATCACCGTCGCCGAACCCAGGGTTTCACAGGCGTCGGCCAGCAAGGACTCGGTGTCGGCTTCGGGATTGGCCATGTACAGCGTGTTGGGGGTGTACGGCGGGGCCATGAAGTCAGCGGCGGGCGGGCCGAGGTAATGGTCGAGGGCACGCTCGGCGGCGTCGTGAAATTTCTTTGAGTCGGGGGATTGGTAGGGCGATGCCGGACTTGCTACCGGCGGATTGGGCGATGGTTTTTTCATCTTCAGGTTCCGGATAAAGCCGCAACCGCATCTCTGCTAAAAGAAGGGGTGGCAGCTGAACGCAGGTTAGCAGACCGGGGAACCTAAGGAAGCCGGCGCGCCGAAGCGCCCTGCGCACAGCCGCCATCAAGTGCAGACGTGAAGCCTGACTGACGGTGCTCGTGCAACCTCAGATTTACCACGGGCTGCTAAACCCGATCACTGGGAATCAGTGACCCGATCCAAGTTACGCAGCAAGCCCTGGGCGCACAAGCCGGCGGATTCTGGCGCAGGCGTAGGCAGCGGCGCAAGGATTTGTAGGCTGGTGCGGCGTAACACCGGGTGTCTTTAAACACAGGCGTGGCTTGATGTTGATCGTTCCCACGCTCTGCGTGGGAATGCCTCTACGGACGCTCCGCGTTCGGCTCTTGATGGGACGCGGAGCGTCCCGGGCTGCATTCCTTTGCTGCGCGTGGGAACGATCAGTCAAGCCTTGGATCAGCGGGCCAAACCCGCATCCACCAGTAACCGCTCCAGCCCCAACAAATCCGGCACCTTCGCCACCTGCTCGCCCACCTGCACCGCCGCCTGCTCCAGCGCACACAACGGCACATCGACATAACTCAACTGACTGTCCAGCTTGTACGACCGAGGAATCCCCTGCACCAACAGGGCGATGAATCTCAGCTCGGGCAAGCCGCCCAGCGCATTCAGAATCACGATCCGCGCCCGTTCGCCGATGACGATTTTCTGCCCACAGGCCGATTCGAAACTGATCAGCGGAATCTGCCGCTCGCGCCACGTTACCCGGCCCAGGTACCACGGCGGCGTGTCGAGATCGAAGGCGCTGGCCTGGTAGTCGATCAGCTCGGCGATGGCGACATTGGGCAGGATCAGGTTGCGATCGGCCAGCGGCAGCAGCAGCCCGGTGAGCTGGCTGGTGCGCGGGTTGTGCCGGTGCTCATGCATGTTTCTTGCTCCACTGGGCGATGCTCTCCAGCAACACCGATTCCTGATACGGCTTGCCGAGGTAGTCGTTGACGCCGATGGCCATGGCGCGGTCGCGGTGTTTCTGCCCGGTGCGCGAGGTGATCATGATGATCGGCAAGTGGCGCAGGCGTTCGTCGGCGCGCACCTGGGTCGCGACTTCGAAGCCGTCCATGCGCGGCATTTCGATGTCGAGCAGCATCAGGTCGGGCATGTGCTCTTCGAGCAGCAGCATCGCATCGACACCGTCCTTGGCGGTCAGCACGTTCATGCCGTGACGTTCGAGCAAACGGCTGGTGACCTTGCGCACCGTCACCGAGTCATCGACGACCATGATCAGCAGCGGCTTGTGCGGCTCGCTGTCGATCTCCGTGCGCGCCGGCTCTTGCGCCAGCCGCGCCTGCATCGCCCGGATCGGTGCGAGCAGATCCAGAATCAGCACCACCCGGCCGTCGCCGAGAATCGTCGCCCCCGACACGCCCTGCACCGCCGCGAACTGCGGGCCGAGGCTCTTGACCACGATCTCGCGGGTGCCGGCCATGGCGTCGACCAGCACCGCAACATGGCGGTCGTTGCAATGCACCAGCAGCACCGGCAACGGCAGGTTCTGCCCGAGCAGTTTTGGCCGTGGCGCAGTCTTCAACAGCTCGCCCAGGTAGCACAGTTCATAACGCTGGCCGGCGTATTGATAACTCGGCGGATCCTGACGGAAGTGCCCTTCCAGATCATTCGGCAACACGCGCACGATGCCTTCGATGGTGTTCAGCGGGATCGCGTACTGATCCTCAGCGCACTGCACCATCAGCGCGCGGTTGACCGACACGGTGAACGGCAGGCGAATGCGGAAATGCACGCCCTGCCCCGGCACCGAATCGATGCTCATGCTGCCGCCCAGCTGACGCACTTCTTCGTGGACCACGTCCATGCCGACGCCACGCCCGGAAATCTGGGTGATCTTTTCCGCCGTGGAGAAACCCGGCTGGAGAATGAACTGCAACACGTCGCGGTCGCTGATCTCGGCGTCGGGCGCCAGCAGACCGCGCTTGATCGCCTTACGCCGCACGGCTTCCAGCGGCACCCCGGCGCCGTCATCGCGGATGTCGAAAACCATGTCGCCGCCCTCGCGGGACAGATCGAGGGTGATCTGCCCTTGCGCCGGCTTGCCCGCCGCCAGCCGCACCTCGGTGGATTCCAGGCCATGGTCGACGGCATTGCGCAGCATGTGTTCCAGCGGCGCGGCCATGCGCTCCAGCACGTTGCGATCCATCTCGCCATCAGCGTTGCCGACGACGAACGCGACATCCTTGCCCAGCTCTTCGGCGACCTGACGCACGATGCGTTTCAGACGCGGCACCATGCGCTCGAACGGCACCATGCGCGTACGCATCAGGCCTTCCTGCAACTCGGTGTTGATCCGCCCCTGTTGCTGCAACAGGTTTTCCGCGTCGTGATTGCGGCGGTCGAGGGTTTCCTTGAGGTCGAGCAGGTCCGAGGCGGATTCGAACAGCGCCCGCGACAGTTGCTGAAGCTGCGAATGGCGGTCCATTTCCAGCGGATCGAAGTCTTCATAACCGAGGCGTTCGCCATCGACTTGCTGGCGGCTGAGGATGCGCCCCTGGGTTTCGGTGTCGAGGCGGCGCAACTGATCGCGCATGCGCTCGATGGTGGTTTCCATCTCGTTGAGAGCAATCTGCGCATCGTTGACTTGCTGCTCGATCCGCCCACGAAAGATCGAGGTTTCCCCGGCCAGGTTGACCAGTTCATCGAGCAGCTCGGACGAGACCTTGACCATGTCTGCGCCAGCATCGGCCGCCGGTGGCGCTGCCTCAGGCTTGATGACCGGAGCTGGCGCCAGCGGCGCTTCAACCTGCACCGGGTGACTGAAATTCTGGATCGCGCTGATCAGCCGATCGGCCGGCGGGCACGGTTGCCCGGCGCGCACGCCATCGAGCATTTGCGCCAGTCGGTCATGGCCGCGCTGCACCAGCGCGAACAGTTCGGCGGACGGTTGCAGCGCACCGGTGGAAAGGCTTTCGTAGAGAAATTCCAGCTCATGGGCGAGGTCGCCGATCGGGCCGATTTCGACCATCCGCGCGCCGCCCTTGAGCGTGTGCAGATCGCGCAGCAGGGTTTCGATTTCCTGACGGTTGCCCGGCTCGGCCTGCCAGCGCAACAGCGCGGCGCCGGAGCTTTCGATGATGTCGAAACCTTCTTCGAGGAAGATTTCCAACAGTTCCGGATCATGCCCGGCGTTGTCGTGTTCGACCGCTGCGGGGGCAGATTCGCTGGCGGCCTGGCCCTGACGCAACTGACGGATCGCGTCGATCAGATCCTGCGCCGGAGTCAGCGCTTGATGCGCTTGCAGTTGCTCCAGCATCAGCGCCAACCGCTCATGACTGTGCTGCAACAAACCTTCGAGCGCGGCGCTGTGGTTGTAGCGTCGATCGACCAGCCCTTCGTAGAGATTTTCCAGTTCCTGGGCAAGGTCGCCGACGGCCTCGACCTCGGCCATGCGCGCGCCGCCCTTCAGCGTGTGCAAGTCGCGCTGCAATGACGACAGCGGCGCGGCGTTGTCCGGGTCCTTGAGCCAGCGCTGCAAGGCTTGCCCGGCGCTGTCGAGAATGTCCACCGCCTCTTCGAGGAAGATTTCGACGATCTCGTCGTCAGGCTCGAGGGCGGCAACCGATTGCTGCAATTGGGCGGTGGCGCTGCCCAGTTCGCGAATATCCAGGGTGCGACTGCCGTCGCTGCGGATCAGGCCCATCGCCGCCGGGTCGAGGCCTTCGTCGAGCAGTTCCTGCAAGGCGCGAATCCGCTCCGGTTGCGGGGTGATTTCCTGGCCGGCAGCGAGTTCGTCGAGCATGTTGATCAGCGCTTCGTGGGCCAGTTGCGCTTCGTGGAAAAACCGCTCGCTGACCGCCAGGCTGCTTTCTTCCACCGCGCCATACAGATCGAGCAAGGCTTCGCACAAGCCATCGACCGCCTGCAGATCGGCCAGATGCGCACCTTCGCCGAGGGTGGTCAGTTCATCGAGCAGAGCGCTGAGTTCCTGGCGTTCGCCGGGGTGCTGCTGCCAGCGCTGCAAGAGGTTTTCGGCGTCGAGGAGGATGTCCATGCCCTGGGCGAGGAAGTTGTTGATCAGTTGCGGATCGCGCTTGAGGCGCAGGCCGCTGTCAGCGCCATCGGAGCTGGCTTGCAGGCGCTCGGCGAGCAGCGCTTCGGTGCGTTTGATCAGCGACTGCGCACCGACAATCGGCGCCAGCGGATCGTGTTTGAGCTGGCGCAGGCCGACGCGGAACAAGCCCTCGGCTTCGAGCAGTAGTTCGACCTCGTCCAGATCCAGCGGCAACTGATGCGCCTTGAACTCGCGGGCCAGTTGATCCAGTGAAGCCGCCAGTTCGGCCATCGGCAATACGCCGGCCATCGAGGCACTGCCCTTGAGCGTGTGCAGCGCCCGTTGCAGTTCGTCGCTGGCCGGCAAAGGCACCTGTTCGACGGCCTGATCGAGGAAACGGTTGAGGCTGGCGAGGTGGGTCTCGGCTTCTTTGCGGAAGATTTCCAGCAGCAGCGGATCAAGCGCGGCGACGTCGTCGGTGTCTTCGGCAGCCAGCGGCTCATCGCCTTTGGCCAACGCGTGGGCGCGGGCGGCGAGTTGGTCGACATCGTTGCGCTGGCGCTGACGCTGGGTGGCAAATTCGTTGATCAGCTCGGGCAGCAGCAACACGGTGTCGCCGAGCAATTGGCGCAGCACTGCGCCGGGCTCGACGCTTTGTTCGAGCACGCGGTTGAGCAGGTTTTCCACGGCCCAGGCCAGTTCGCCGAGGACCAACGCGCGGACCATGCGCCCGCTACCCTTCAAGGTGTGAAAGGCCCGGCGCAGTTCGGTCAGCGCGGCGCGGTCCTGGGGATTGGCGGTCCAGCGCGGCAGGTATTCGTGGAGGACTGCGAGAACTTCGTCGGTCTCCTCGAGGA
This sequence comes from Pseudomonas sp. CCNWLW23, assembly GCF_037095675.1. Lineage (NCBI taxonomy): Bacteria > Pseudomonadati > Pseudomonadota > Gammaproteobacteria > Pseudomonadales > Pseudomonadaceae > Pseudomonas > Pseudomonas sp. CCNWLW23. Next base: position 96,238 of record NZ_JBAWKM010000001.1, read on the forward strand.
ACACTTCGCGCAGCTCATCGTCGACCGGTTCTTCATCGGCCGGCGGCGGCATCAGGCTGTCGGGGCTGTTGCGCGCCGGCGGGTTGAGCGCCGACAGCGGGCTGGCCAGCACCTCGGCCAGCGACTGCACGACGTCAGGGTCATCGAGCGCTTGCAGATCCTGCATGAGCTGCGCTTCGCTGGGGCTGAGTACCTCATCGAGCACGGGCACTTGCGCTTCGCCGGGCTGCTCGTTGGCAAAGAAGCCGAGGCTGGCGAGGCTGTTTTGCGCGACATCGAGCAGATGTTCGGCGGGTGCCTGCGGGTCGTCGCTCAGGCGTTCGAGGTAATACTCCAGGCTGCTGATCACATCAGCCAGATGATCGAGTTGTTCCCAGCCCGGTTCGTGGGCATCGAGCATCAAATGCTCGCGAATGAAACCGTTGCAGGCCTCGACCAGACTCGCTGCGCGGGCCAGCGGAATCATCGCCAGCGCGCCGCGCACCTGTGTCAGCAGATCGGGCAGCGATTGCAGATGCTGGCGGTCCCAATCGGCGTCGATGTAATCGACGATCATGTCCTTGGCCTGTTGCAGGCAGATGCGCGCTTCCTTGATCACGATCTGATGGATCTGCGTCAGGTCGGTGGTCGGCAGGCGAGCGTCTTCGGCGCTTTGCGTCTCCACCGTGCCGACCATGCCGGCCAGCGTCGCTTCGACGTAGAGCAAGGCCCCGGCGACGTCCATGAGAATGGCGTCGTTCGGTTCGCGCTGGCCCTGAGCGAGGCTGAGCACCACCGCCAGTTGGTCGATGATGACCTTGCGCGGCTGGCCGAAACCCAGCACCGCGAGGGTGTCGGCAATCTGCCGCAGCGGCGCGAGCAGGCTGTCCAGATCCGAGGCGTGCTGGCGGTCGCTGCGCACGAACAGATCGAGGCGCTCCTTGACCCGCACCAGCTCTTCGCACAGCGCTGCCAGCACCGAGCGCATGGCATCGCGGTCGGGGCCGGCGAGGCGCGCGCGTTCTTCATCGACCATCGCGCTGTCGGGCAACGCGTCGTCCAGGGAGTAGCGATCTTTCATGGTCAGCATCTGCCCGGTGGGATGTTCGGCTTTGGCAATATAGAACAACAGGCTTTTCAGCAGCTCGGCCGGCGCCGGCTGGTTGAGCCCGACGATGCCCTGCTCGAGCAGGCGCTTGAGCTCTTGGTCGGCGTCCTTGAACAGGCTGCGCAGCGCCGGACTGTTGGCGATGACGCCCTCGCGCATGCCCTCGACCAACGCTGAGGCGATTTGCCACAGCGGGCTCAACGGCGCGTCGCCGCTCAGTGCTTCGAGACGGCTGAAGACTTTGGCCAGATAGCCAAGGTGCGTCTGGTCGTCCTGTTCGCGCAGCAGACCGACCAGAGCCATTTGCAGCATCTGCCGCAGTTTGCGCAGCACGTTCGGCAGATCGAGCGGTTCCAGCGCGGCGAGTGCCTCGTCGCCGAGCGGCGCCAGCTCGGGCAGTGGCGGGCTGAACAGGCTGGTTTCCGCCAGCAGGCTTTCACCGCGAGCGCTGCGCAGATCGTTGATCAGCGGCAACACCACCAACGGCAGGTCGCGGCGGGCGCTCTGCACGCGGTCGAGGTAAAGCGGCAATTGCCCCAAGGCTTGCAGCATCAGGTGCAGGGCTTCATCGCGGTGCGGCACGCGTTGATGTTGCAGGGCTTCGACCAGATGCTCCATTTCTTCGGCGAGCAACGCCGCGCCGTAGAACTCGACCATCTGCAGGCTGCCGTGCACCTGATGAATATACGCCAGGCATTCGTCCAGCCCGGGGAAGGCCTGCGGATCGTCGAGCACGGCCTCGATCGCCTGATGCGCCAGCTTCAGCGTTTCGGCAATTTCGCCCTTGACCCATTCCAGGGCCACGTAGTCGTGCCGATCACCCATAACCACTCCACTCACGCTTTATCTGTCGCCGCCGGCAAGGTGAAACCGGACACCGAACGGCGCAACTGACTGGCCATTTTCGCCAGGTTGCCGATGCTCTCGGCGGTGGCCGTGGACCCCGACGAAGTCTGCGAGGTGATCTGCTGGATCACGTTCATCGTCAGCGAGATCTGCCCGGCCGAAGACGTCTGCTGCTGCGCCGCGTTGGAAATGCTCTGGATCAACGCCGCGAGGGTCTTGGACACGCCTTCGATTTCTTCCAGGGCCACACCGGCATCCTGCGCCAGTCGCGCGCCGCGCACCACTTCGGTGGTGGTCTGCTCCATGGAAATCACCGCTTCGTTGGTGTCGGCCTGAATCGCCCGCACCAGGGTTTCGATCTGCCGGGTCGCGGCGGACGAACGTTCGGCCAGGCGCTGCACTTCGTCGGCAACCACGGCAAAACCGCGCCCGGCATCCCCGGCCATCGATGCCTGGATCGCCGCGTTGAGGGCGAGGATGTTGGTCTGGTCGGCGATGTCATCGATCAGGCTGACGATGTCGCCGATTTCCTGGGACGACTCGCCGAGGCGCTTGATGCGCTTGGCGGTGTCCTGAATCTGTTCGCGGATGTTGTCCATGCCGTGGATGGTGTTGTGCACCACCTCGTTGCCTTTGTTGGCGATTTCCACTGAACGCTCGGCCACCGCCGACGATTCGGCAGCGTTGGCCGAGACTTGATCGATGGACTCGGCCATGTCGCTGATCGCCGTCGAAGCTTCGGAAATCTGCTGGGCCTGTTGCTCCGAGGCCTGGGCCAGATGCATGGCGGTGGCCTGGGTTTCCTGCACAGCAGCGGCAACCTGGCCGGCGGTGAGGTTGATGGTCGCCACCAGATCACGCAATTGGTCGACGGAATAGTTGATCGAGTCGGCGATGGTGCCGGTGAAGTCTTCGGTCACCGAGGCGGTCACGGTGAGGTCGCCATCGGCGAGGTCTTCGATTTCGTCGAGCAGGCGCATGATCGCGTTCTGGTTGCGCTCGTTCTTCTCGGCGGTCTCGCGCAATTGGCGATTGGTTTCGCGGACCATGACCAGACCGATGAGGATGATCGAGGCCAGCGCCAGCAAGCCCAGCACATAGCCGCCAATGGTGTCGGTGTTGCGCCCGCCGGCCAGGTGCTCGAATCCGGTGGCCAAGTGCGAGGCTTCCTCGAGCAGGGTTTGCGACAGGGTGAAGATGTTGCTCGCCGATTCGCGCACCTTGAACAGCTCTGGCGAGGTTTCGAGGATTTCGTCCACCGAGCCGGAAACGAACTGGAACAGCTCGGAGATTTCGCTCAAGCGCGCACGGGCGTCGCGGTCTTCGACCTGGCTGATTTTCAGCGCCGGGTTGCCCTGCAACATGCCGTTGAGCACCAGACCGAAACGCGCGGCATCGCGGCCAAAGGCGTCGGCGGCCTGTTGCGAGTTTTCGTCACCGGCGAGCACGGTGTTGACCGCGCCAAGAATGCGTTCAGCCAGTAGCGATTGCCGTTGCGCCATCGCTACCTGCGCCGCTGGGGCGCCGCGCTGGAGGAGGATTTCCACGACTTTTTCGTATTCGATCTGCAACTGCGGCACGGTTTCGGCCAACGTCGCGGCGACCTGATGCAGCGACAGCACGGTCTGTTCGCTGGTGAGGATCGCGTCAGTGTTTTTCAGCAGGCGTTCCCAGTCCATCTGCACCGCGCGCATTTCCGGGCGCACGGCGACGGGTGCCGGGGGCAGGCCGGTGTTCGGGTCACCCTTTTTCAGGTAACCCCAGCGCTGGGCAAAATCGTTGCGCGCATCGCTGAGCAGTTTGAAGGCGGCCGCCTTGCCCGCCGCCGCTTCGGTGGCGTTCTTGGCGATGCGTTGCGAGAGCACACGCAGTTCGCCGGCATGGCCGATGTACTGCTTGTCGTAGTTCGCCTGGGTGTTGAGGTACGCGAAGTTGGCGAACAGCAGCATGATGAACACGATCAGTGCGATAAACAGCACGATGATCTGCGCGCGACTGCGCGATGCTTCTGCCGACTTGCCTGTTTTTGCTTTTGTCATCGGTCCTCGCCTATGAAACCTGCCATGGCCCTTGTGGGAGCGAGCCTTGTGGCGAGGGGATTTATCCCCGTTCGGCTGCGAAGCAGTCGCAAAAATATCGCATGCGCTGACGGTGTCAGGCATTGCAGTTTTTGGGGCCGCTGCGCGACCCAACGGGGATAAATCCCCTCGCCACATGGCCCGCGTCCACATGGGTTCTGTTGTTCGTGCTATAGAGCCACACCCATAAACACCGGAGACCTGGCCAGTGCGAACAGGCTGAACACCCGCCAGTTCTGTTCACGGCGGAAATAGCCTTTGACGAATTCGGCCTTGGAGCCCTGGCGCTTGCTGATCGACAGCGGCTCGAAACTGCCCTGTTCGAAATGCTGCAAGCCGATGACTTCGTCGACCATTACCCCGGCGAACACGTCTTCATGCTCCACCACCAATACCCGCCGCTGTTTGCGCAGCGGCGACAGCTCATGGCCGAAGAAGCCGCACAGGTCCATGATCGGCAGCAGCCGCCCGCGCAGGTTAGCCACACCCTTGACCCACGGCTTGACCCCGGGCAACTGGGTGAAGCGCGGTTCATGCAGGACTTCGCTGACTTCGCCCATCGGCGCCACATACCAATGCTCGCCGAGGCGAAAGCCGATGCCGCTCCAGCGATCCGGGCGCGCCGCTTGCGACGGCAGGTCTGCTGCCAGCAGGCGGCAGCGCTGGTCGATCTGCCAGAGCAGTTCGAACGCGGTCAGCGATTCGTTCATGATCGCGCGATCAGCCGTTGAGTACGTTGTTCAGGGTCTTGATCAGGGTGTCTTCGTCGACCGGTTTGGTCAGGTAATCCTTGGCGCCCTGGCGGGTGCCCCAGACCTTGTCGGTCTCCTGATCCTTGGTGGTGATGATGATCACCGGGATGTGCGCCGTGTCGGCATCCTTGGTCAACTGGCGGGTCGCCTGAAAACCGTTGAGGCCGGGCATGACGATGTCCATCAGCACCGCGTCGGGTTTTTCCTGACGGGCCAGGGCCACGCCGTCGGCGCCGTTCTCGGCCTTGAGCACTTCATGGCCGTGCTTTTCGAGCATGCCGGTGAGTTTGTACATTTCAGTCGGCGAATCATCGACGATCAGGATACGTGCCATGGTCTTCCCCATTTTTCTGGTCGACTGCCGGCCCGCTGGCCGAGCGTCACTGTGCGTGTCTTACTGCGGCAAAACGGCGGCGAAGCCCGGAACATGGGCCTGGATCGCGTTGAGCAGTTCTTCTTTGCTGAACGGCTTGGTCAGAAATTGATCAGAGCCGACAATCCGCCCCTTGGCCTTGTCGAACAGACCGTCCCTGGACGACAGCATGATCACCGGCGTCGCCTTGAAGGCGCTGTTGTTCTTGATCAGGGCGCAGGTCTGATAACCGTCCAGACGCGGCATCATGATGTCGACGAAGATGATCCCGGGATGGTGGTCGGCGATCTTCGCCAGCGCATCGAAACCGTCGATGGCGGTGATCACTTCGCAACCGACATTCTTCAACAATGTTTCGGCGGTGCGGCGAATCGTTTTCGAGTCGTCGATCACCATGACCTTCAAGGCGCTGGACTGCTGTTCCATAAGAGGGTTCTACCGTCGCCTTTGCGAATCAAATTGTCCGTTTTGCTGTGAATAATGGCCTGAAACCCTTGAAACCCATGGGGCGGCGCGATCTGCCAGCCTTTTTAGCACAGTCTCCAGATGCAATCTATCGACGGGTTTTTCCTTGACCCGAAACCCGCCCGGCGCCACTCTGGCGGCACTTTTTCAATACCGATCCGGTAGCCAAATTTCGAGGAAAACCCAATGAGCGTTCGCGTCGGGATTGTCATGGACCCTATCGCCAGCATCTCCTATAAAAAGGATAGCTCGCTGGCCATGCTGCTGGCCGCGCAGAAGCGTGGCTGGGAACTGTTCTACATGGAACAGAAAGACCTGTATCAGGCCGAAGGCCAGGCGCGGGCGCGGATGAGCCCGCTGAAAGTCTTCGCCAACCCGGACAAATGGTTCGAACTGGACGCCGAGCAGGACAAGCTGCTGAGCGACCTGGACGTGATCCTGATGCGCAAGGATCCGCCGTTCGACATGGAATTCGTCTACTCCACTTACCTGCTGGAACAGGCCGAAAACGCCGGCGTGCTGGTGGTGAACAAGCCGCAGAGCCTGCGCGACTGCAATGAAAAGCTGTTCGCTACGCTGTTTCCGCAGTGCACGCCGCCGACCATCGTCAGCCGCCGCCCGGACGTATTGCGTGAGTTCGCCGACCATCACGGTGACGTGATCCTCAAGCCGCTGGACGGCATGGGCGGTTCGTCGATCTTCCGCCACACCGCCGGCCACCCGAACCTCTCGGTGATCCTCGAGACCCTGACCCTGCACGGCAAGCAGCAGATCATGATTCAGGGCTACCTGCCGGCGATCGTCGATGGCGACAAGCGCATCCTGATGATCGATGGCGAGCCGGTGGATTATTGCCTGGCGCGGATCCCGGCCATGGGCGAAACCCGTGGCAACCTCGCCGCCGGTGGCCGTGGCGAAGCACGTCCGCTGACCGAAAAGGATCGCTGGATCGCCGCCCAGGTCGGACCGACCCTGCGCGAGAAAGGCCTGCTGTTCGTCGGCCTCGACGTGATCGGCGAGCACCTGACCGAAATCAACGTCACCAGCCCGACCTGCATCCGTGAAATCGACAATGCGTTCGGCACTGATATCGGCGGGATGCTGATGGATGCGATCGATCAAAAGCTGCAAGCGGCCGGCAAAAAGCCACAAGCTTAATGTACGTCACATGCAGTCTGTCGCTTGAAGCGTGAAGCCCAAGGCGCGAAACCAACATTGCGTTATCATGCGCAGCCTCTGAAAAACGCGATGTTGGTTTTCTTGTCATGACCCTCCCGTCCGATCTGCCCGCTGAACTCGCCCATCGTGGCGTGCGCCCGGCCGATCGCCTCGGTTTTACCCTGTTTCTCGCGGCGCTGATTCACCTGGCGCTGCTGCTCGGCGTCGGTTTCACCATGGTCGAGCCGCAGCAGATCAGCAAAACCCTGGAAATCACCCTGGCCACCTTCAAGGCCGAGAAGAAGCCGGAAAAGGCAGATTTTCTCGCTCAGGAAAACCAGGAAGGCAGCGGCACGCTGGACAAGAAAGCCCTGCCCAAGACCACCGAAGTCGCGCCGTTCCAGGACAATCAGGCCAAAAAGGTCACCCCGCCGCCCGCCGCCAAGCCAGTGGTGCAGGAAGCCGCCCCGAAGGCAGCGGTGACCACCGTCGCGCCGAAACCGAAAAAGGCGCCGACCAAGAAAGAAGAAAGCAAAACCGAAGTCAAACCGACCGTCGACGCGCCGGTGTTCGACAGCTCGCAGTTGTCCAGCGACATCGCCAGCCTCGAGGCGGAGCTGGCCAAGGAACAACAGCTGTACGCCAAACGCCCGCGCATCCACCGTTTGAGCGCGGCCTCGACCATGCGCGACAAGGGCGCCTGGTACAAGGACGACTGGCGCAAGAAGGTCGAGCGCATCGGCAACCTCAACTACCCCGAAGAAGCACGGCGCAAGCAGATCTACGGCAATTTGCGCCTGATGGTCTCGATCAACCGCGACGGCTCGCTGTATGAAGTGCTGGTGCTCGAATCCTCCGGCCAGCCGCTGCTCGATCAGGCGGCGCAGCGCATCGTCCGCCTGGCCGCGCCGTTTGCACCGTTTACCGGCGATCTGTCGGACATCGACCGCCTGGAAATCATCCGCACCTGGAAATTTGCCCGGGGCGACAAGCTCTCCAGCAACTGAATATTTATGTGGCGAGGGGATTTATCCCCGCTCGGCTGCGCAGCAGCCGCAAAACCATTCCATATGGAGTGTCAGGCAGAACCCATCAAGCGATTCAGGGGCGCTTCGCGCCCCAACGGGGATGAATCCCCTCGCCACAGATAAATCCCTTCACCACAGATAAGTCCCCTAACCACAGATAAATCCCTTCACCACAGATAAATTCCCTGAGCACAGATAAATCCCCTAACCACAGATAAACTCCCTCACCACAGCAAATCCCCTCGCCACAAAAGCTCTGTTCCAATAATGGATCTGTGTTGTTGTCAGCATCTCCAGCTTGTCAGTTCGCCCCTCGAACGCCACACTAGCGCTCATGAAAAACGTCAGCCCCAGCTACCTCAAGCATCACTTCCTGATCGCCATGCCACACATGGCCGACCCGAACTTTGCCCACACCTTGACCTACATCGTCGAGCACACGGCCAATGGCGCGATGGGGCTGGTGGTCAACAGGCCGCAAGACTTGAACCTGGCCGACATCCTTGAACAGCTGCGCCCGGACATCGAGCCGCCGGCGCGTTGCCAGGATGTGCCGATCTTCATCGGCGGGCCGGTGCAGACCGATCGCGGTTTCGTCCTGCACCCGGCGGGCCAAACGTTCCAGGCCACGGCGCAGCTGGACGGCGACCTGGCCCTGTCGACTTCGCAGGACGTGCTGTTCGCCATCGCTGACGGCGTCGGCCCCGCGCAAAGCCTGATCACCCTTGGTTACGCCGGTTGGGAAGCCGGCCAGCTGGAGGCCGAACTGGCCGACAACGCCTGGCTGACCTGCCCGTTCAACGCCGACATCCTCTTCAACACCCGCAGCGAATTGCGCCTGGAAGCGGCAGCGCGGCACTTGGGCATCGACCTCAATCTGCTCACCAGCCAGGCGGGTCACGCCTGATGGCCCTGCGCCTGATTCTCGGCTTCGACTACGGCACCAAACAGATCGGCGTCGCGGTCGGCCAGGTCATCACCGGCCAGGCCCGCGAGCTGTGCACCCTGAAAGCGCAGAACGGCGTGCCGAACTGGGATCAGGTCGAAGCGCTGATAAAAGAATGGAAACCCGACGCCGTGGTGGTCGGCCTGCCGCTGAACATGGACGGCACGCCCAGCGAGATGTGCGTGCGCGCGGAGAAATTCGCCCGCCGCCTCAACGGCCGCTACAACCTGCCCTTCTATACCCACGACGAACGCCTGACCACTTTCGAAGCCAAGGGCGAGCGACTGGTGCGTGGCGGGCAGAAAGGCAGTTACCGCGACAACCCGGTGGACGCCATCGCCGCTGCCC
>NZ_JBAWKM010000001.1:105418-117824 GCF_037095675.1 Pseudomonas sp. CCNWLW23
GCATTGTTTGAATCCTGACAAGCGCTTCGGCGCTTTTCTTTTGGTTATAAACCGAGCTTCGTCCGGCAGGACGCAGCGCGGAATCACGAAGGAGCAACCATGAGCCTGCCCAATCCCGCCGATCTGATCAGCCAGATGGCGACCCGCCTCAAGGCGCACCTTGCCCAGCGTGACATCAGCGAACCGCGTTACATCGGCATCCGCACCGGCGGCATCTGGGTCGCGCAGGCGCTGCTCAAGGAACTGGCCAGCGATGCGCCACTGGGCACGCTGGATGTGTCCTTCTACCGCGACGACTTCAGCCAGAACGGCCTGCACCCGCAAGTGCGCCCGTCCGCCCTGCCCTTCGAGATCGAAGGCCAGCATCTGGTGCTGATCGACGACGTGCTGATGAGCGGTCGGACCATCCGCGCCGCCATGAATGAACTGTTCGATTATGGCCGCCCGGCCAGCGTTACCTTGGTCTGCCTGCTGGACCTGGACGCCGGCGAGCTGCCGATCCGCCCGAACGTGGTCGGCGCCACCCTGACCCTGGCCGGCAACCAGCGGGTCAAGTTGTCCGGCCCCGAGCCGCTGACGCTCGAACTGCAAGACGTCACCCTTTAATCCGCCCTATTGAGAGTCCCCCTCGCGATGACGCCTCTAGATACCAAGCGCCCGCTGCAGCTCAATGATCAGGGCCAGCTGCGCCACTTCCTCTCGCTCGACGGTTTGCACCGCGAGTTGCTGACGGAAATCCTCGACACTGCCGACTCGTTCCTTGAAGTCGGTGCCCGGGCGGTGAAGAAAGTCCCGTTGCTGCGCGGCAAGACCGTGTGCAACGTGTTCTTCGAGAACTCCACGCGCACCCGCACCACGTTTGAACTGGCGGCCCAACGGTTGTCGGCAGACGTGATCACCCTGAACGTGTCGACATCGTCGGCGAGCAAGGGCGAAACGTTACTCGATACCCTGCGCAACCTTGAGGCCATGGCCGCCGACATGTTTGTCGTGCGCCACGGCGACTCGGGCGCGGCGCACTTCATCGCCGAGCATGTCTGCCCGCAGGTGGCGATCATCAACGGCGGCGACGGCCGGCATGCGCACCCGACCCAGGGCATGCTCGACATGCTCACCATCCGTCGGCACAAGGGCGGTTTCGAAAACGTCTCGGTCGCCATCGTCGGCGACATCCTGCATTCGCGGGTGGCGCGCTCGAACATGCTCGCGCTGAAAACCCTCGGCTGCCCGGATATCCGTGTGATCGCGCCGAAAACCCTGCTGCCGATCGGCATCGAGCAGTATGGCGTCAAGGTCTACACCGACATGGCCGAAGGCCTGAAAGACGTCGACGTGGTGATCATGCTGCGCCTGCAACGTGAACGCATGACCGGCGGCCTGCTGCCCAGCGAAGGCGAGTTCTACCGCCTGTTCGGCCTGACCACCGCACGTCTGGCCGGAGCCAAACCCGATTGCATTGTCATGCACCCGGGGCCGATCAACCGTGGTGTGGAGATCGAGTCGGCGGTGGCCGACGGCCCGCACTCGGTGATCCTCAATCAAGTGACCTACGGCATCGCGATTCGTATGGCCGTGCTGTCCATGGCCATGAGCGGGCAGACTGCGCAACGTCAATTCGAGCAGGAGAACGCCCAGTGAAGCTCAGCATTCTCGGCGCACGCGTCATCGATCCCAGCAGCGGCCTGGATCAAATCACCGACATCCACGTTGAAGCCTGCAAGATCGTCGCCCTCGGCGCCGCACCGGCCGGTTTCAGCGCAGTAGAAACCATCGATGCCCAAGGCCTGGTCGCCGCGCCTGGCCTGGTCGACCTTAACGTTGCCCTGCGCGAGCCGGGCTACAGCCGCAAAGGCTCGATCGTCAGCGAAACCCGCGCCGCTGCTGCCGGTGGCGTGACCAGCCTGTGCTGCCCGCCGAAGACCAAACCGGTGCTCGACACCTCCGCTGTGGCCGAACTGATCCTCGACCGCGCCCGCGAGGCTGGCAACACCAAAGTGTTCCCGATTGGCGCGCTGAGCAAAGGTCTGGACGGTGAGCAACTGGCCGAACTGGTCGCGCTGCGCGACGCCGGTTGCGTGGCGTTCGGCAACGGTCTGGAGAGCTTCCGCAACAGCCGCACCCTGTGCCGGGCGCTGGAATACGCGGCGACTTTCGACCTGACAGTGATCTTCAACTCGCAGGATCACGATCTGGCCGAGGGCGGTCTCGCTCACGAAGGCGCGGTCGCCAGTTTCCTAGGCCTGCCGGGCATCCCGGAAACCGCCGAAACCGTGGCGCTGGCTCGCGATCTGCTACTGGTCGAGCAGACCGGCGTGCGTGCGCATTTCAGCCAATTGACCAGTGCGCGCGGTGTGGCGCTGATTGCCCAGGCGCAGGCCCGTGGCTTGAAGGTAACGGCGGATGTTGCGTTGTATCAGCTGATCCTGACTGACGAAGCGCTGATCGACTTCAACAGCCTTTATCACGTGCAACCGCCGCTGCGCACCCGCGCCGACCGCGACGGCCTGCGTGAGGCAGTGAAGTCCGGGGTGGTTTCGGCGATCTCCAGCCATCACCAGCCCCACGAGCGCGACGCCAAACTGGCACCGTTCGGCGCCACCGAGCCGGGCATCAGCAGTGTTGAGTTGCTGCTGCCGCTGGCGATGACGCTGGTTGAGGATGGTTTGCTCGACTTGCCGACGCTGCTGGCACGTCTCAGCGCAGGTCCGGCCGAAGCCCTGCGCCTGCCGGCGGGCAAACTGGCGGTAGGCGGCGCGGCGGATATCGTCCTGTTCGACCCCAAGGCTTCGACGGTGGCCGGTGAACACTGGCTGTCGAAGGGCGAGAACTGCCCGTTCATCGGGCACAGTCTGCCGGGTGTGGTGCGCTACACTCTGGTGGATGGGCGGATCAGCCACCAGGCATGACCTGCTGCTGAGGAGATTGTGGCGAGGGGATTTATCCCCGTTCGGCTGCGTAGCAGTCGCGAAGCCATTGCAAGCGGTGGAGCAAATCCACCGCGTTCTCGGATTCAGGAGCGCTTCGCGGCCCAACGGGGATAAATCCCCTCGCCACTACTTACTGAAAGGCGCCGCGATTCTGCGCGTTGCGCACCGACACCTGATCGTTCAGGGTCCAGAAGTCATACAGCACGCCAATAAAGAACAACCCGCCGGTCAGCAGATACAGCAGGCCGCTGATCCATTTACCCTGATACATCCGGTGCACGCCGAACACACCGAGGAAAGTCAGCAGAATCCACGCGACGTTGTACTCGATCGGCCCGGCGGCAAAGCGCAGATCCGCTTCGCGATCCATCGCCGGGATCAGAAACAGGTCGATCAGCCAGCCAATCCCGAGCAAACCGAAGGTGAAGAACCAGATCGTCCCGGTCACCGGTTTGCCGTAGTAAAAGCGGTGCGCGCCAGTGAATCCGAAGATCCACAGCAGGTAGCCGATGACTTTGCTGTGAGTGTCTTTTTCTTTCACGCGGGGTAGCTGATAGCTGTTCATTAAGACCTCATTGCACTCGATAGATAAATATTCTTCATTTCTTTGTGACTTTTTTACAGGTGGCCGACGTATGGCAAATGTTACCGTTGCTAGCGCGAAACCCTTGTAGAACCTGACTTCTGTCGGACAATTGCGTACTTTTTGAGCGTTTTTGGTTCCATAGCCAGCCGAATGAATCGATGAACGGCCTCGGAACGGCAAAAAAAGCTGTTATAAAGTTGCGCGCTATCACTTATGAGCCACGCCTAATGCGACCATTTTTCAAGACATGGCTGACTATTTGCCTATTAATGCCACTGGCCGCCCACGCCACCAATCGTGAGCAACGTCTTCCCAACGTCAACGGCTTCACCCCTAAATCCCATGCTTCGGCTCCATCGAGCAAAAGCAGCAAGAGCAAGACCACCACGCTGAGCAGCAAGAGCCGCAGCAAGCTGGTGCCACCGATGGCGAGCAAGGAAAGCAGCAATGTGCTGAGCCGTGCGGTAAACGTCCTCGGTACACCTTATCGTTGGGGCGGCAGCAGCCCAAGTAAAGGCTTCGATTGCAGCGGTCTGGTGAAATATGCGTTCAACGACGCTACGTTCGACCTGCCACGCACCTCCAATGCCATGGCCAGCGGTCACGGCGAGAAAGTCGAGCGCAAGGATCTGAAGCCGGGCGATCTGATTTTCTTCAACATCAAGAGCCGTCGGGTCAATCACGTTGCCATCTACCTGGGCAACGACCGCTTCATCCACGCCCCGCGCCGTGGCAAAGCGGTGAGCATCGACACGCTGAACAAGCCGTACTGGGAAAAGCATTACGTCGTCGCCAAGCGCGTGTTGCCGAAAGAGCAACAGCAGCTGCGCGTAGTCCAGCGCTGAGCTGTTTGATCTCCTGAATCAGCTTCAGCAGTACCGGCCTTTTCGCGAGCAGGCTCGCTCCCACAGAAAAATGCATTCCAGCTGAAGGAATACGGTTTGATGTGGGAGCGAGCCTGCTCGCGAGGGGCCGGCAGCCGCACCACCGACCCTCAGAAGTTATCCGGGGTGCGCGCCTTCTCCCGCGCATGCTCGCGGCTGATCAAGCCCTTGGTCACCAGATCCTTCAGGCACATATCGAGTGTCTGCATCCCCAACGACCCACCGGTCTGAATCGCTGAATACATCTGCGCCACCTTGTCCTCGCGAATGAGGTTACGGATCGCCGATGTCCCGAGCATGATTTCATGCGCCGCCACCCGCCCGCCGCCGATCTTCTTGATCAACGTCTGCGACACTACCGCCAGCAACGACTCCGACAGCATCGAACGGACCATCGACTTCTCGTCGCCGGGGAACACATCCACCACGCGGTCGATGGTCTTCGCCGCCGAGGTCGTGTGCAGCGTGCCGAACACCAGATGCCCGGTCTCGGCGGCGGTCAGCGCCAGGCGAATGGTTTCAAGATCACGCATCTCGCCAACCAGAATCACGTCCGGGTCTTCACGCAGGGCCGAGCGCAGTGCGGTGGCGAAGCTGCGCGTATCGCGATGGACTTCGCGCTGATTGATCAGGCATTTGCGCGATTCATGGACGAACTCGATGGGGTCTTCGATGGTGAGAATGTGGTGATGGCGATGGGTGTTGAGGTAATCGATCATCGCCGCCAGCGTGGTCGACTTGCCGGAGCCGGTCGGCCCGGTGACCAGCACCAGCCCGCGCGGCGCGTCGGTGATCTTGCGGAAAACATCGCCCATGGCGAGGTCTTCCATGCTCAGCACTTTCGACGGAATAGTGCGGAACACGGCGCCGGCACCACGATTCTGGTTAAAGGCGTTGACCCGAAAGCGCGCCACGCCGGGTACATCGAAGGAAAAATCCGTTTCCAGATTTTTCTCGAATTCGATGCGCTGGGTGTCGTTCATGATGTCGTAGATCAGATCGTGCACTTGCTTGTGATCCAGCGCCGGCAGATTGATCCGTCGCACGTCGCCATCGACGCGAATCATCGGCGGCAGGCCGGCCGACAGGTGCAGGTCGGAAGCGCCCTGTTTGGCGCTGAAGGCCAGCAGTTCAGTGATATCCATAGCGTCCCTCAATTCCAGTAGAATGCCGCGAACCTACAGACCGCCGGCGCCTCTTGATGTCCACGATAGCAGACAACATCCTTCAGGTTAGTTCGCGCATCCAGGCAGCGGCGAAAGCTGCGCACCGCGACGAAAACAGCATCCATTTGCTCGCCGTGAGCAAGACCAAACCCGCCCAGGCCCTGCGGGAAGCCTATGCGGCGGGCCTGCGCGACTTCGGCGAGAACTACTTGCAGGAAGCCTTGGGCAAACAGCTGGAGCTGGCCGACCTGCCCTTGATCTGGCACTTCATCGGCCCCATTCAATCGAACAAGACTCGCGCGATTGCCGAGCATTTCGACTGGGTGCACTCCGTGGATCGTCTGAAAATTGCCCAACGCCTGTCCGAACAACGCCCGGCCGAACTGCCGCCACTGAACATCTGTATTCAGGTCAATGTCAGTGGCGAAGCGAGCAAATCCGGTTGCACGCCGGCCGATCTGCCAGCGCTGGCCGAGGCGATCAGCGCGTTGCCCCGTTTGAAACTGCGCGGTTTGATGGCGATTCCCGAGCCGACCGAGGAGCGCGCCGAACAGGACGCTGCCTTCGCCGCCGTGCAGGCATTGCAGGCGAGCCTCGATCTGCCGCTCGACACACTGTCCATGGGCATGAGCCACGACCTCGAGTCGGCCATCGCCCAAGGCGCCACCTGGGTGCGGATCGGTACCGCGCTGTTTGGCGCCAGAGATTATTCCCAGTCTTGAACGTTTCCAGATAAGGACCACACATGAGCAACACACGTATTGCGTTTATCGGTGCGGGCAACATGGCGGCCAGTCTGATTGGCGGCTTGCGCGCCAAAGGTCTGGAAGCGGCGCAGATCCGCGCCAGCGATCCGGGCGAAGACACCCGCGCCAAGGTCAGCGCCGAACACGGCATCGAAACCTTCGCTGACAACGCCCAGGCTATCGAAGGCGTCGATGTCATCGTCCTGGCGGTCAAGCCACAGGCGATGAAAGCCGTGTGCGAGGCGATTCGCCCAAGCCTGAAACCGAATCAAGTGGTGGTGTCGATCGCCGCCGGCATTACCTGCGCGAGCATGACCGCGTGGCTCGGCGAACAGCCAATCGTGCGCTGCATGCCGAACACCCCGGCGCTGCTGCGTCAGGGTGTCAGCGGTTTGTACGCGACCAGCGAAGTAACCGCCGAGCAGCGTCAGCAAGCCGAAGAGCTGCTGTCCGCCGTCGGCATCGCCCTGTGGCTGGAAGAAGAACAGCAACTGGACGCGGTCACCGCAGTGTCCGGCTCCGGCCCGGCGTACTTCTTCCTGCTGATCGAAGCCATGACCGCCGCCGGCGTCAAACTTGGCCTGCCAAAAGAGATCGCTGAGCAACTGACCGTGCAGACTGCTCTGGGCGCCGCGCACATGGCGGTGTCCAGCGATGTCGACGCCGCCGAATTGCGTCGCCGCGTGACCTCGCCAAACGGCACCACGGAAGCTGCGATCAAATCATTCCAGGCTGGCGGCTTCGAAGCGCTGGTTGAAACCGCACTCGGCGCCGCCGCGCACCGCTCGGCCGAAATGGCCGAACAACTGGGCAAATAAAGGAGCCTTACATGATCGGATTGAACACCGCAGCGGTTTACGTGCTGCAAACCCTCGGCAGCCTGTACCTGCTGATCGTGCTGCTGCGCTTCGTCCTGCAACTGGTGCGGGCGAACTTCTACAACCCGCTGTGCCAGTTCGTGGTCAAGGCCACTCAGCCGCTGCTCAAGCCTTTGCGCCGGATCATCCCGAGCCTGTTCGGCCTCGACATGTCGTCGCTGGTGCTGGCGATTCTGGTGCAACTGCTGCTGATGGCGCTGACCCTGCTGCTGACCTACGGCACCACCGGCAACCCGCTGCAACTGGTGATCTGGTCGCTGATCGGCGTCACCGCGCTGTTCCTGAAGATCTTCTTCTTCGCCCTGATCATCAGCGTGATCCTGTCGTGGGTTGCACCGGGTAGCCACAATCCGGGCGCCGAACTGGTCAACCAGATCTGTGAGCCGGCGCTGGCACCGTTCCGCCGCTTCCTGCCGAACCTCGGCGGCCTGGACCTGTCGCCGATCTTCGCCTTCCTTGCGCTGAAATTGATCGACATGCTGGTGATCAACAATCTGGCGGCGATGACGATGATGCCGGAGATTCTGCGTTTGCTGATGTGAGGTGAGAGGGATTGGCGCTCGGCTTGATATGGCGTCGTCTGCGCCCCTCACCCCAGCCCTCTCCCAAGGGAGAGGGAGCCGATTTGTGTTGAGCTCAAGATTGGAGTTCGACTCGCAATTATCAGGTCGGCGCAGTTCGACAGAACACCTTGGTCAGTCCCCTCTCCCTGTGGGAGAGGGTTAGGGTGAGGGCTGCTTGCCGCTAACCCCCCCGGTCTTTAGACTTACGCCTCATTTCAACGAGAGCAGGGTCGATGCCAACTGCCTTTCCCGCCGATTCTGTTGGTCTGGTAACGCCGCAAACCGCGCATTTCAGCGAACCGCTGACGCTGGCCTGTGGCCGTTCGCTGGCCGCTTATGACCTGATTTATGAAACCTACGGCACGCTGAACGCCCAGGCGAGCAACGCCGTGCTGATCTGCCACGCGCTGTCCGGTCATCATCACGCCGCTGGTTATCACAGCGTCGACGACCGCAAGCCCGGTTGGTGGGACAGCTGCATCGGTCCCGGCAAGCCGATCGACACCAACAAGTTCTTTGTGGTCAGCCTGAACAACCTCGGTGGCTGCAACGGCTCCACCGGCCCGAGCAGTATCAACCCGGAGACCGGCAAGCCGTTCGGCGCCGATTTCCCGGTGCTCACCGTGGAAGACTGGGTGCACAGCCAGGCGCGCCTGGCTGACCTGCTCGGCATCGGCCAGTGGGCAGCGGTGATTGGCGGCAGCCTCGGCGGCATGCAGGCCCTGCAATGGACCATCACCTACCCGGATCGCGTGCGGCACTGCCTGGCGATCGCCTCGGCACCAAAACTGTCGGCGCAGAACATCGCCTTCAACGAAGTCGCGCGCCAGGCGATCCTCACCGATCCGGAATTCCACGGCGGTTCGTTCCAGGAAGCCGGCGTGATCCCCAAGCGCGGGCTGATGCTGGCGCGCATGGTCGGGCACATTACCTATCTGTCCGACGACTCCATGGGTGAGAAATTCGGCCGTGGCCTGAAGAGCGAAAAGCTCAACTACGACTTCCACAGCGTCGAGTTCCAGGTCGAAAGCTACTTGCGTTACCAGGGCGAAGAGTTCTCCGGGCGCTTCGATGCCAATACTTATCTGTTGATGACCAAAGCGCTGGATTACTTCGATCCGGCGGCGAACTTCGACGATGATCTGGCGAAAACCTTTGAAAACGCTACGGCCAAGTTCTGCGTGATGTCGTTCACCACCGACTGGCGCTTCTCCCCGGCTCGCTCGCGAGAACTGGTGGATGCGCTGATGGCCGCGCGCAAGGACGTCAGTTATCTGGAAATTGACGCACCGCAGGGCCACGACGCCTTTCTGATTCCGATCCCGCGTTACTTGCAGGCGTTCGGCAATTACATGAACCGCATTTCGTTGTGAGAAAGCCATGAGAGCTGATCTGGAAATCATCCAGGAATGGATCCCCGCCGGCAGCCGCGTCCTCGACCTGGGTTGCGGTGACGGCGAGCTGCTGACCTGGCTGCGCGACAACAAGAACGTCACCGGTTATGGCCTGGAAAACGACGCCGACAACATCGCCGAGTGCGTGGCCAAGGGCATCAACGTCATCGAGCAGGATCTGGACAAAGGCCTGGGCAATTTTGCCAGCAACAGTTTCGACATCGTCGTCATGACCCAGGCCCTGCAGGCGGTGCATTACCCGGACAGGATCCTCGACGAAATGCTCCGGGTCGGCCGGCAGTGCATCATCACCTTCCCCAACTTCGGCCACTGGCGCTGCCGCTGGTATCTGGCGAGCAAGGGCCGCATGCCGGTGTCCGAGTTTCTGCCGTACACCTGGTACAACACGCCGAACATCCACTTCTGCACCTTCGAGGATTTCGAAGAACTGTGCCGCGAACGTGATGCGAAGGTCATTGATCGGCTTGCCGTGGATCAACAGCACCGCCACGGGTGGGCCAGTAAGCTATGGCCTAATCTGTTAGGTGAAATCGGTATCTACCGCGTCAGCAGTCCGCAGTTGGCGGACCACCGAGTCGCGGTCTGAGCCTGGGCATTTGAAGGAGCACGAACATGAGTCGTCTAGCGTTGCTGTTACTCACCGCCTGCCTGAGCGCCAGTGCCATGGCGGCGGACGTCATCAAAGGTGAACGCAAGGAAACCTTCGGCGACATCACGGTGCACTACAACACGTTCAGCTCGACGTTCCTGCAACCGGACATCGCCAAGGCTGCCGAGCTGATCCGCAGCAAAAACCAGGGAGTGATCAACGTCTCGGTGGTCAAGGACGGCAAACCGGTGATCGCCAGCGTCACCGGCACGGTCAAGGACCTGACCAGCAACAGCGTGGCGCTGAAATTCCGCCAGGTCACCGAACAGGGCGCGATCTACTACATCGCCCAGTACCCGGTGCCGCAACAGGAAACCCGCACCTTTGAAATCAAGGTGCAGAACGGCGACAAGATCAACACCATCAATTTCAACCAAGAACTCTTTCCCGGCGAATGATGAACATCAAGCAGCTCGTACTGGCCAGCCATAACGCCGGCAAACTCAAAGAACTCCAGGCCATGCTCGGCGACTCGGTGCAACTGCGCTCGATTGGCGAGTGGAGCAAGGTCGAGCCGGAAGAAACCGGCCTGTCGTTTGTCGAAAACGCGATCCTCAAGGCCCGCAATGCCGCACGCATTTCCGGGCTGCCGGCACTGGCCGACGATTCCGGGCTGGCAGTGGACTTCCTCGGCGGCGCACCGGGCATCTATTCGGCGCGTTACGCCGACGGCCAGGGCGACGCGGCGAACAACGCCAAACTGCTCGATGCGCTGAAGGACGTGCCGCAAGCCGAGCGCGGCGCGCAGTTCGTCTGCGTGCTGGCACTGGTGCGCCACGCCGATGATCCGCTGCCGATCCTCTGCGAAGGCCTGTGGCACGGACGCATCCTCAACGCAGCCAGCGGCGAGCATGGCTTCGGTTATGACCCACTGTTCTGGGTGCCGGAGCGCGACTGCTCCAGCGCCGAACTGAGCCCGGCCGACAAGAACCAGATCAGCCACCGCGCCCGTGCAATGGATCTGCTGCGCCAGCGTCTGGGCTTGAAATGACCACTGATTCTTCCGCGTCGTCGCTGATCATCGGCGGCGCCGCGTCCTCGCCTCGGGCACCGCTGCCAACCCTGCCGCCCCTGGCGCTGTACATCCACATTCCGTGGTGTGTACGCAAATGCCCGTATTGCGATTTCAACTCGCACACCGCCAGCCCGGTGCTGCCTGAGCAGGAATACGTCGACGCGCTGCTGGCCGATCTCGACCAGGATCTGCATGCGGTGTATGGCCGTGAGCTGACCTCGATTTTCTTCGGTGGCGGGACGCCGAGCCTGTTCAGCGCCGAAGCCCTCGGACGCTTGTTGCAGGGCGTCGAGCAACGCATCCCGTTCGCCGATGACATCGAAATCACCCTTGAGGCCAATCCGGGCACCTTCGAGCAAGAGAAGTTTGTTGCTTATCGCAAGCTGGGGATCAATCGCCTGTCGATCGGCATCCAGAGTTTCCAGCAGGAAAAGCTTGAAGCCCTCGGCCGCATCCACAATGGTGACGAAGCCGTGCGTGCGGCGGGCATGGCCCGGCAGGCCGGGTTCGATAACTTCAACCTCGACCTGATGCATGGTTTGCCCGATCAGTCGCTGGACGATGCCCTGAGCGATCTGCGCCAGGCCATTGCGCTGAAGCCGACGCACATTTCCTGGTATCAACTGACGCTGGAGCCGAACACGGTGTTCTGGAACCAGCCGCCAGTGCTGCCGGAAGACGACACCCTGTGGGACATTCAGGAAGCCGGTCAGGCGCTGCTGGCCGAGCACGGTTACGCGCAGTATGAAGTTTCGGCGTATGCCCAGGCCGGTCGCCCGGCGCGGCATAACCTCAATTACTGGAGTTTTGGCGATTTCATCGGCATCGGCGCCGGTGCCCATGGCAAGCTGAGTCATCCGGACGGGCGCATCGTGCGCACATGGAAAACCCGCTTGCCGAAGGACTATCTGAATCCCGCGAAGAGCTTTCAGGCTGGCGAGAAATCGCTGAGCAATGACGAGATACCCTTCGAGTTCCTGATGAACGCCCTGCGCCTGACCGCCGGGGTCGAATCGCGCCTGTATCCGGAGCGCACCGGCCTGTCGCTGGAGACCCTCGCCGAAGGCCGGCGCGAGGCCGAACAAAGCGGCCTGTTGCAGGTCGAACCGTCACGCCTGGCGGCGACCGAACGCGGCCAGCTGTTCCTCAACGATTTGCTGCAACAATTTCTGAACTGACTTCAGCTCAAAGGGAAAACGCATGGATTTGATACTCGACCTGCTGGCCACCGTCTCCCGCTGGAGCCGCAGCAATCTCTCGGAAATCGCTTTGGCGCTGGTCGGTTGCCTGCTGGTGCTGTTCGGCGCTGACTTCAAAGGCTGGGTCGAGCAACGCCTGGGCAGCATCGCCGGCGCCCTGCGCGTGCCGCTGATGGCCCTGCTCTGCCTGATCGGCAGCGGCGCCGCGCTGATCTACGCCACGCCGTGGGTGATCAAAGGCCTGAGCCAGTTCAACAACTACAGCCTGGCGCCGGTGCTGTTGGTGGTGTTGGTGCTGATCGGCGTCGTCGCCGACCGCCGCTGACCCCGCAAGCACCCCGAAACAAAATGTGGGAGCGAGCCTGCTCGCGAAGGCGT
>NZ_JBAWKM010000001.1:117924-444011 GCF_037095675.1 Pseudomonas sp. CCNWLW23
TTAACATCCAACATCATCGTTGATTGTCAGACCGCTTTCGCGAGCAGGCTCGCTCCCACAGTTTTTATTGCGTGATGCTTAAGCGATCTTTTCGAACTTCAGATCCCACACGCCATGGCCAAGACGTTCGCCGCGGCGTTCGAACTTGGTGATCGGGCGTTCGGCCGGGCGCGGGACGCATCTGCCGTCTTCGGCGAGGTTGCGGTAGCCCGGGGCGACGTTCATCACTTCCAGCATGTACTCGGCGTACGGTTCCCAGTCGGTGGCCATGTGCAGAATGCCGCCGACCTTGAGCTTGCTGCGCACCAGTTCGGCGAACGAGGCCTGGACGATGCGGCGCTTGTGGTGGCGGCTCTTGTGCCACGGATCCGGGAAAAACAGCATCAGGCGATCGAGGCTGTTGTCGGCGATGCAGCGGTTGAGCACTTCGATCGCGTCGCAATCGTAGACCCGCAGGTTGGTCAGCCCTTGGGTCAGCACGCCATTGAGCAGCGCGCCGACACCCGGGCGGTGCACTTCCACACCGATGAAATCCTGCTCTGGGGCAGCTGCGGCCATTTCCAGCAGCGAGTGGCCCATGCCGAAACCGATTTCCAGCGAGCGCGGTGCTGAGCGGCCGAACACCTGGTCGTAATCGACCGGCGCATCGGCCAGCGGCAGCACGTACAGCGGCGCGCCCTGGTCCAAGCCGCGTTGCTGGCCTTCGGTCATGCGCCCGGCGCGCATCACGAAACTCTTGATGCGGCGGTGTTGGCGCTCGTCGCCTTCGTCCGGCTGGACAGGCGTGTCGTTCGATTCAGTCATCAATGGCTCTTACTTGATCAGACCATCCAGCGGCGAAGAGGCGCTGGCATAGAGTTTTTTCGGCATGCGGCCGGCGAGGTACGCCAGGCGACCAGCGACGATGGCGTGCTGCATGGCTTGCGCCATCATGACCGGTTGCTGGGCGTGGGCGATGGCCGAGTTCATCAGTACGGCGTCGCAACCCAGTTCCATGGCGATGGTCGCGTCGGAAGCGGTACCGACACCGGCATCCACCAGCACCGGGATCTTGGCTTCTTCGAGGATGATCTGCAGGTTGTACGGATTGCAGATGCCCAGACCGGAGCCGATCAGACCCGCCAGCGGCATCACGGCGATGCAACCGATTTCGGCCAACTGGCGAGCGATGATCGGGTCATCGCTGGTGTAGACCATCACGTCGAAGCCTTCCTTGACCAGGGTTTCGGCGGCCTTGAGGGTTTCGATCACGTTGGGAAACAGGGTTTTCTGGTCGGCCAGCACTTCCAGCTTCACCAGGTTGTGGCCGTCGAGCAGTTCACGCGCCAGGCGGCAGGTGCGCACGGCTTCGATGGCGTCGTAGCAACCGGCAGTGTTCGGCAGGAAGGTGTAGCGATCCGGCGACAGCACTTCGAGCAGGTTCGGCTCGCCTTCGATCTGGCCCAGGTTGGTGCGGCGCACGGCGAAAGTGACGATCTCGGCACCCGAGGCTTCGATGGCCTGGCGGGTTTCTTCCATGTCACGGTACTTGCCGGTACCGACCAGCAAACGCGACTGGTAAGTACGACCGGCCAGCACAAAAGGCTTGTCGCTACGAACGATGCTCATGGGGAATCCTCTTTAAGGGTGAGGGTCTTGCAGAATTCTGTGCCCTTGCGGGCCGGGACAATCAGCCGCCGCCGATGGCGTGGACCACTTCGACGTTGTCGCCGTCGTTCAACGTGGTGTCGGCATGCTGGCTGCGCGGGACGATGTCCAGATTGAGCTCGACCGCCACGCGACGTCCGGCCAGATCCAGACGGGTGATCAGGCCCGCAACGGTTTCACCGTCGGGCAATTCAAAGGACTCGCCGTTCAACTGAATGCGCATGCACAACGCCGCCATCATTTTTAGGGGCTGGCATTCTAGCCCGATCATGACCTAAAGGTCAGTACCAAGCGTCAAGCGGTTGGCTGCAAGCGCCAGGCGGCGAGGCCGAGGCAAACCCAACCGATGAGAAACGCCAGGCCTCCGAACGGCGTGATGATGCCGAGTTTGCTGATGCCGGTCATGGTCAGCAGATACAGGCTGCCGGAGAACAACACAATGCCGACGGTGAAGGACAGGCCGGCCCAAGTAATCAGGCGCCCTTGAATCTGCGTGGCCAGCAGCGCAACGCCGAACAGCGCGAGTGTGTGCACCAGTTGGTAGGTGACGCCCGTGTGGAAAATCGTCAGGTATTCCGGCGTCAGACGGTTTTTCAGGCCGTGGGCGGCAAACGCACCGAGCGCAACACCGGTGAATCCGAAAAAAGCGGCCAGCATCAAAAAGCCACGCAGCATGGGGAACTCCAGTCAGACGCCATCGGCAGGGTCTGTATAATGGCCCGCTCCACGGGTTCGGCCAAGCCATCTCTATGCTGCGTTCAATTTTCCGTCGTCTCACGAAGGCTCTGCTCTGGTTCGCCGGCGGCAGCGTCTTGCTGGTGCTGGTGTTCCGCTTCGTGCCACCGCCGGGTACGGCGTTGATGGTCGAGCGCAAGGTCGAATCCTGGGTCGACGGCGAGCCGATTGACCTGCAGCGCACCTGGAAACCGTGGAACGAGATCTCCGATGACCTGAAAGTGGCGGTAATTGCTGGCGAAGACCAGAAATTCCCCGAGCACTGGGGCTTCGATCTGCGCGCGATTCAGGCCGCTCTGGCCCACAACGAACTGGGCGGTTCGATTCGCGGTGCCAGCACCTTGAGCCAGCAGGTGTCGAAAAATCTCTTTCTCTGGTCCGGCCGCAGCTATCTACGCAAAGGCCTGGAAGCGTGGTTTACCGCGCTGATCGAGGTGTTCTGGCCCAAGCAGCGGATTCTTGAAGTGTACCTGAACAGTGTCGAGTGGGATGACGGCGTGTTTGGCGCTGAAGCGGCGGCGCGGCATCACTTTGGCGTGAGCGCGAAGTCATTGTCGCGCCAGCAGGCGAGTTATCTGGCTGCCGTACTGCCCAATCCACGGGTGTGGAGCGCGAGTCATCCGACCGGTTATGTATCGCGACGCGCCGGGTGGATTCGGCAGCAGATGAGTCAGCTGGGCGGGGACAGTTACTTGCTCGGGCTGAATGATTCGCGACGGGCGCCTTGGGCTGAATAACACCGAAATTCCAATGTGGGAGCGAGCTTGCTCGCGAATGCGGTGGATCATTCAGCAGTGGCGGTGACTGACACTCCGCTTTCGCGAGCAAGCTCGCTCCCACATGGGTTTTGCGTAAAGCCAGAAATGAAAACGCCCCGATCATCGCTGATCGGGGCGTTTTTTATTGCTGATGCGCCGGTTACGCGGCGATCGACAACTTGAGCTTGTTCATCGCGCTCTTTTCGAGCTGACGGATTCGCTCGGCCGACACGTTGTACTTCTGCGCCAGATCGTGCAGTGTGGCTTTCTCTTCCGCCAGCCAGCGCTGGTAGAGGATGTCACGGCTGCGCTCGTCCAGCACTTCCAGTGCTTCGTGCAGGTTGGTGTTGGAGTTGTCGCTCCAGTCGGCATCTTCCAGTTGACGCGCCGGGTCGTACCGGTGGTCTTCCAGGTAGTTGGCCGGCGACTGGAAAGCGCTGTCGTCGTCGGCTTCGGCAGCCGGGTCGAAGGCCATGTCGTGGCCGGTCAGGCGGCTTTCCATCTCGCGCACTTCACGTGGTTCGACGCCAAGGCTTTCCGCCACACGGTGGACTTCCTCGTTGTTCAGCCACGCCAGACGCTTCTTCTGGCTGCGCAGGTTGAAGAACAGCTTGCGCTGGGCCTTGGTGGTCGCGACTTTCACAATGCGCCAGTTGCGCAGGATGAACTCGTGAATTTCCGCCTTGATCCAGTGCACGGCGAACGACACCAGACGCACGCCCATTTCCGGGTTGAAGCGCTTGACGGCCTTCATCAGGCCGACGTTGCCTTCCTGTATCAGGTCAGCCTGAGCCAGACCGTAGCCGGAATAGCTACGGGCAATGTGTACGACAAAACGCAGGTGGGCGAGCACCATCTGCCGAGCCGCCCCCAAATCCTGCTCATAGTAGAGACTCTCGGCCAGTTCACGCTCCTGCTCCGGCGTCAGCAATGGAATGCTGTTGACGGTGTGCACATAGGCTTCCAGGTTCGCACCCGGAACCAGCGCATACGCAGGTTGCAAAGAATTGGTCATACGAAAAAACCTCCCACTCACATACTCGTGCCTCTCGGCACTGCGAAAAATTGACCGGGAACTCAGGTACAAGTTCCCATAAAAACCGCAAGGTCAATCACGCGCAAAAAAGATTCTACTTCGGCGCCAGCTCCCTGAGATGACGTGCGACTGCAATCCATGCACCGATATAACCCAACAGCACCGCGCCAAGCAAGAGCGACAGACCGTCGGCCACTGGCACGCCGGCCAGGGCGAAATCACTGCCGTACAAACCGGCCAGTCCGACCACCGCATCGTTCAGCCAATTGAGGCCGAACGCCAATACGCCCCAGGACAACAGCCCTGCACCGAAGCCATACAACGCGCCCATATACAGGAAAGGGCGGCGCACATAACTGTCAGTGCCGCCGACGAGTTTAATCACTTCTATCTCGGTGCGGCGGTTTTCAATATGAAGACGAATGGTATTGCCTATCACCAAAAGTAATGCAGACACCAACAATACCGTCAGACCGAAGACAAAGCGGTCGCCAAGCTTGAGGATGGCGGCCAGACGCTCGACCCAGACTAGATCAAGTTGCGCCTGTTGTACCTTCGGCAGCTCGGAAAGTTTTTGTCTTAATGCTTCGAGTGTCGGCTTGTCGACTTCGTTCGGGGTCACCAGCACCACACCCGGCAAAGGGTTGTCGGGCAGCTCACGCAGGGCTTCGCCCAGGCCGGACTGCTGCTGGAATTCTTCCAGCGCCTGATCGCGGCCGACATATTCGGCATCAGCGACGCCGGGCATGCCTTTGATCTGCTCACGCAGCGCTTCACCCTGCTCCGGGCTGGCGTCGAGTTGCAGGTACAGGGAAATCTGCGCCGCGCGCTGCCAGGAACCGCCAAGACGCTCAACGTTGTTGAGCAACAGCGACAGCCCCATCGGCAGACTCAACGCCACGGCCATCACCATGCAGGTGAAGAAGCTGCCGATCGGCTGTTTGCCGAGGCGGCGCAGGCTATCGAGCAGGCTGGCGCGATGGCTTTCGATCCAGGCGTGAAACAGCGTGGCGAAGTCCGGGCCGTCGTCATCGTCGTGTTTTTTCTTCTTCTGCGGTTGCGGGTCGGCGGCCTTCGGGGCCACGCGCTCGGAAACCTTCGGACTGCGTGTCGCACTCATACCCCGGCCTCCCCGTCGCCGATCAGGCGGCCGCGTTGCAGGGTCAGCATGCGATGACGCATGCGCGCGATCAGTGCCAGGTCGTGACTGGCGATCAGCACGCTGGTGCCCAAACGGTTGATGTCTTCGAACACGCCCATGATCTCCGCCGCCAGACGCGGGTCGAGGTTACCGGTCGGTTCGTCTGCCAGCAGCAAGGCCGGGCGATGGACGATGGCGCGGGCAATGCCGACGCGCTGTTGCTGACCGGTGGACAGATCGCCCGGGTACAGATCGGATTTGTCCGACAGTGCCACGCGTTCCAGCGCCGAATCGACGCGCTTGGCGATCTCGACCTTGGACAGGCCGAGGATCTGCAGCGGCAAGGCGACGTTGTTGAACACCGTACGATCGAACAGCAACTGGTGATTCTGGAACACCACGCCGATCTGTCGGCGCAGGAACGGAATCTGCGCGTTGCTGATGGTGCTCAGGTCCTGCCCGGCGAGCAGCAGTTTGCCGCTGGTCGGCCGTTCCATTGCCAGCAACAGGCGCAACAGCGTGGATTTACCGGCACCGGAGTGACCGGTGACAAACAAGAACTCGCCACGACGGACTCGAAAGCTCAGCTCATGCAAGCCGACGTGACCGTTCGGGTAGCGTTTACCGACCTGTTCGAAACGAATCATGAACGCTCCCGCTCGGCAAACAGTGCCTGGACAAAGGGTTCGGCTTCAAAGGTGCGCAAATCGTCGATGCCTTCACCGACGCCGATGTAGCGGATCGGCAGGCCGAACTGCTTGGCCAGGGCGAAAATCACCCCGCCCTTGGCGGTGCCGTCGAGTTTGGTCAGGGCCAGGCCGGTCAGTTCGACGGTCTGGTTGAACTGCTTGGCCTGGTTGATGGCGTTCTGGCCAGTGCCGGCGTCAAGCACCAGCAGCACTTCGTGCGGCGCGTCGGCGTCGAGCTTGCCGATCACCCGGCGAACCTTTTTCAGCTCTTCCATCAGGTTGTCTTTGGTATGCAGGCGACCGGCGGTGTCAGCAATCAGCACATCGATGCCACGGGCCTTGGCCGCTTGCACTGCGTCGAAGATCACCGAAGCGGAATCAGCGCCGGTGTGCTGGGCGATCACCGGAATCTTGTTGCGCTCGCCCCATACCTGCAATTGTTCTACCGCCGCAGCACGGAAGGTGTCACCAGCGGCGAGCATGACTTTCTTGCCTTCCAGTTGCAGCTTCTTCGCCAGTTTGCCGATGGTGGTGGTTTTGCCGGCGCCGTTGACGCCGACCACCAGGATCACGAAAGGCTTGTTCTGCGAGGCGATTTTCAGTGGCTGTTCAACCGGTTTGAGCATCGCGGCCAATTCGGCCTGCAGAGATTTGTACAGGGCGTCGGCGTCGGCCAGCTCCTTACGTGCGACCTTCTGGGTCAGGCGCTGGATGATCTGCGTAGTGGCTTCAACGCCGACGTCGGCGGTGAGCAGACGGGTTTCGAGGTCATCGAGCAGGTCATCGTCGATGGTCTTGCGCCCGAGGAACAGGCTGGCCATGCCCTCGCCGATGCTGGCGCTGGTCTTCGACAGGCCTTGCTTGAGGCGGGCGAAGAAACCGGCTTTGGTTTCTTCGGTGCGCGGGGTTTCGACGGGCGTTTCTACAGGCGCTTCGACCGGCACGACCGGAGCGACAACCGGCGCAGCGGCAAGCGGTGCGGGCTCAGGCTCGGACGGCGGAACAACCGGGGCGGCGGGTTCAGAAATGATCGGCGCTGGCTCGACAACCGGCTCAGGCACAGGCTGCGCAGCCACTTCGGCAACCGGCGCAGGAATCACTGGCGTCACATGCGGCGCTGCTTCTTCAACCAGCGCGACCGGCTCTTCTGCCACTGGCAAGGTCAGCCACGGCTCGGCGGCGGGCGTCAGCGGCAGTTCGGGAGCGGCGGGCGCTTCCGGCTCGGCTTCAGCCTCCGGTTGCAGCACCGGCTCGGCGATAGGCAGCACAATCGGTGCCGGCTCTTCTTCTATTACAGGTGCAGGCGCGGGGGCCGGTTCAGGAATCGCGGGCGGCTGTTCGACGACGGGTTCCTGCGGTTTCTTCCGCAGCCATCCGAACAGGCTTTTCTTCTCGCCAGCCGCAGCTGGGCTCTTCTTGTCGTCGTTGGAACCAAACATGGAGGACGGCTATCTCACGGTAGCGACGCGCCAACAGGGCGCCCCGGCAAATAAATATTCGATGCAGAACAGACTGTGTTTCACCCAGCTTGTTCACGCGCAACATTTTGTCGAGGCACCGAAAGCACCTCAAGGATCGTATTAACGTTGGTCTAAACCGGCAAAGATCGGCGAAAACGCGGAGTTTAGTGGGAAAAACACAGCATTGCGCCGCTAACCTAATCAGCCTTATCACACCCTCAGGCCTGATAGACGTGGTCGCCGGTAAAACGGATCAGTATCCTAGCACCCTCTCGCCCGCCGACGCTAAGACCAAGCGGGCAGCCCAACAGGTTGAAAAACGAATGAATGCTCTTGCCCGCCGCGCTGCTGGCCTGCTGCTCAGCGCAGTCTGCCTGCCCCTTTCGGCCCTGGCGGCCGACCCGCAACCGACCCATGAATTCACCCTCGACAACGGCCTCAAGGTCGTCGTGCGCGAAGACCATCGCGCACCGGTGGTCGTTTCGCAGATCTGGTACAAGGTCGGCTCCAGCTACGAGACTCCGGGCCAGACCGGTCTGTCCCACGCGCTCGAGCACATGATGTTCAAGGGCAGCGAAAAGGTCGGCCCCGGCGAAGCTTCGCTGATCCTGCGCGACCTCGGCGCCGAAGAAAACGCCTTTACCAGCGACGACTTCACGGCTTATTACCAGGTGCTGGCCCGTGATCGTCTCGGCGTGGCCTTCGAGCTGGAAGCCGACCGCATGGCCAACCTGCGCCTGCCGGCCGACGAGTTCGCCAAGGAAATCGAAGTCATCAAGGAAGAGCGCCGCCTGCGCACCGATGACAAGCCGATGTCCAAGGCTTACGAGCGCTACAAGGCCATGGCCTACCCGGCCAGCGGATACCACACGCCGACCATCGGCTGGATGGCTGACCTCGACCGTATGAAAGTCGAGGAACTGCGCCACTGGTACCAATCCTGGTACGCGCCGAACAACGCCACGCTGGTGGTGGTCGGTGACGTCACTCCGGACGAAGTGAAAACCCTCGCCCAGCGTTATTTCGGCCCGGTCGCCAAACGCGACGTGCCACCGGCGAAAAAACCGCTGGAACTGGCCGAGCCCGGCGAACGCCAGATCACCCTGCGCGTGCAGACCCAACTGCCGAGCCTGATGCTTGGCTTCAACGTGCCGAGCATTGCTACCGCTGAAGACAAACGCTCGGTCAACGCCTTGCGCTTGATCTCGGCGCTGCTCGACGGCGGCTACAGCGGACGCATCCCGACGCAGCTGGAACGCGGCGAAGAGCTGGTCTCCGGCGGCTCGTCGGACTATGACGCCTACACCCGTGGCGACAGCCTGTTCACCCTGTCGGCCACGCCAAATACGCAGAAGAAAAAGACCATCGCCCAGGCCGAAGCCGGCTTGTGGAAACTGCTTGAGCAACTGAAAACCACCGCGCCGTCTGCCGAAGAGCTCGAACGCGTCCGCGCTCAAGTCATCGCCGGCCTGGTCTACGAGCGTGACTCGATCACCAGCCAGGCCACCGCGATCGGTCAACTGGAAACGGTCGGCCTGTCGTGGAAGCTGATGGACACCGAACTGGCCGATCTGGAGAGCGTGACCCCGCAAGACATCCAGAACGCCGCGAAAAAGTATTTCACCCGCGAACGTCTCAGCGTCGCCCACGTCCTGCCTTTGGAGACGACTCATGAGTGAGCGCAAAACCCCACGCCTGATGCTGCTTGGCCTGATTGCTGTCGCGGTGATCGGCTCGGCAGCGGTTTATTTGTCGCCAAGCGCTGACAGCAAGGCCAGCGGAGCACTGGATAACGCCAAGTCCAGCCAGAAACTGCAATCGCTGGCCGAACTCGACGGCAAGGCCCCGGCCAGCCGCAAGCTCGACGTACAGACCTGGAACACCGCTGAAGGCGCGAAAGTGCTGTTCGTCGAAGCCCATGAGTTGCCGATGTTCGACATGCGCCTGATCTTCGCCGCTGGCAGCAGCCAGGATGGCAACGTCCCCGGCCTCGCGGTGCTGACCAACGCCATGCTCAACGAAGGCATTGCTGGCAAAGACGTCGGCGCCATCGCTCAAGGCTTTGAAGGCCTCGGCGCCGACTTCGGCAACGGTGCGTTCAAGGACATGGCGCTGGCTTCGCTGCGCAGTCTGAGCGCACCTGAGCAGCGTGAACCGGCGTTGAAGCTGTTCGCCGATGTGGTCGGCAAACCGACCTTCCCCGCCGACTCCTTCGCGCGCATCAAGAACCAGTTGCTCGCCGGTTTCGAATACCAGAAACAGAACCCCGGCAAACTCGCCAGCCTGGAGCTGATGAAGCGTCTGTACGGCGAGCACCCGTACGCGCATTCCAGCGATGGCAATGCCCAAAGCGTGCCGAAGATCACGGTCGAGCAATTGCGCGAGTTCCACGCCAAGGCCTACGCCGCCGGCAACGCTGTGATTGCACTGGTCGGCGACCTGTCGCGAGCCGAAGCCGAGGCGATCGCCAATCAGGTCTCCTCTGCCCTGCCGAAAGGCCCGGCACTGGCGAAAATCGCCGCACCGCAGGAACCGCAGGCCAGCGTCAACCACATCGAGTTTCCGTCGAAACAGACCAACCTGATGCTCGCGCAACTGGGCATCGATCGCGACGATCCGGATTACGCCGCGCTGTCGCTGGGCAACCAGATCCTCGGCGGCGGTGGTTTCGGAACGCGTCTGATGAGCGAAGTGCGCGAGAAGCGCGGCCTGACTTACGGCGTGTATTCGGCGTTCAGCCCGATGCAGGCCCGTGGGCCGTTCATGATCAATCTGCAGACCCGCGCCGAGATGAGCGAAGGCACCCTGAAACTGGTGCAGGACGTGCTCGCCGACTACCTGAAAACCGGGCCGACACAGAAAGAACTCGACGATGCCAAGCGCGAGCTGGCCGGCAGCTTCCCGCTGTCCACCGCGAGCAACGCCGACATCGTTGGCCAGCTCGGCGCGATGGGCTTCTATAATCTGCCGCTGAGCTATCTCGACGATTTCATGCGTCAGTCGCAGAGCCTGACCGTAGAGCAAGTCCGCGACGCCCTGAACAAACACCTGAGCACGGAGAAAATGGTCATCGTCACCGCTGGCCCGACCGTGCCGCAAAAGCCGTTACCGGCCCCATCTGATAAACCTGCCGAGCAACCGCTCGGGGTTCCGGAGCATTAATGGCGACTCGAGCACCGAAAAAACCTGTGCAAAACGTGCACAACGGCGTGAACCAGCTGCGCATCATTGGCGGCCAGTGGCGCAGCCGCAAGCTGAGCTTTCCCGACGCACCGGGCCTGCGCCCGACCCCGGATCGCGTGCGTGAAACCCTGTTCAACTGGCTCGCGCCGTATGTCGAAGGGGCGAAAGTGCTCGACCCGTTCGCCGGCAGCGGCGCGCTGTTTCTCGAAGCCCTGTCCCGTGGCGCGGCCACGGCCCAGGCGCTGGACGCCAGCAACGTTGCGGTTTCCAGCCTGAAAGAACATCTCGGCACCCTGCGTTGCAGCAACGGCCAGGTGCAAACCGCCGATGCGCTGCGCTACCTGGAAACCCAGACCGCGACGCCGTTCGACCTGGTGTTCCTCGACCCGCCGTTCAACCAGAACCTGCTGCCAGCGGTTTGTACCTTGCTGGAAGAACGCCAATGGCTGGCGGCCGATTCGTGGATCTACACTGAAAGCGAAACAGCGCCATCGACGCTGGGCCTGCCGGGCAACTGGCGTCTGCATCGTGAACAGAAATCCGGTCGGGTTTTTTACGCGCTGTGGCAGCGCACGGCGGACATCGCCGGCTGACAAGGTCGCAAGCAACCTGCGGCGAGGGGGCAAGCTTCCTCGCCACAAGCCCATCGAGAATCATCGTGCCCCCTTCGCCAGAACGCTTCATCCCCGCCTTCGGCCTCGGCAATCCGCATCTGCAAACGCTGTGGGGGCCGCTGTGGCGCAAGACCGTGCACATCGAGCGAGAACGCGAGCGCCTGTGGCTCGAGGACGGCGACTTCCTCGACCTCGACTGGCACGGCCCGCACAGCGCCGAGGCGCCGTTGGTACTGGTGCTGCACGGTTTGACCGGCTCTTCCAATTCGCCCTACGTGGCGGGCATTCAAAAGGCCTTGGCCGAGCAGGGCTGGGCCAGCGTCGCGCTGAACTGGCGCGGTTGTTCCGGCGAGCCGAATCTGTTGCCGCGCAGCTACCACTCCGGCGCCAGCGAAGACCTTGCCGAAGCCATCCAGCACCTGCACGCGAAACGCCCGTTGGCGCCGTTGTACGCGGTCGGCTATTCGCTGGGGGGTAATGTGCTGCTCAAGCATCTGGGTGAAACCGGCAGCGACAGCGGCGTGCTCGGCGCGGTGGCGGTGTCGGTACCGTTCCGTCTCGATCAATGTGCCGATCGTATCGGCCAAGGGTTTTCGCGGGTGTATCAGGCGCACTTCATGCGAGAGATGGTCGCCTACATCAGGAACAAGCAGCGTCAGTTCCAGCATGACGGGCGCGAAGACGGCCTGGCGAAACTGGCCGCGCTCGGCTCGCTGGAGAACATGCGTACGTTTTGGGATTTCGACGGCCGGGTTACCGCGCCGCTGCATGGCTTCAATGATGCCGAGGATTATTACCGCCGCGCCTCGAGCCGCTACTACCTCGGCGAGATCCGCACGCCGACGCTGATCATTCAGGCGGCGGACGATCCGTTTGTATTTCCACACAGCCTGCCGCAAGCCGACGAGTTGTCAGCCTGCACCCGGTTCGAATTGCAGGCGCGTGGCGGTCATGTCGGCTTCGTCGACGGCTCGGTGCGCCGGCCCGGGTATTACCTGGAGCGGCGTATCCCGCAATGGCTGGCCGAGACCAGTGTGTGAACACCGCATATCCCCTGTAGGAGTGAGCCTGCTCGCGAAGGCGGTGGGTCAGTCTGGAAATTCAATGCCTGACAGGACGCCTTCGCGAGCAGGCTCGCTCCCACATGCGATCAGCGATGTTATTCGCCGGTGGCAATGCCGCGCGACGGTTCGTTGATCCACTCGCTCCACGATCCGGCATACAGCGCACCCAGCGGATAGCCGGCCAGGCACAGTGCAAACAGGTTGTGACACGCCGTCACCCCGGAGCCGCAGTAGGCGACCAGTTCCGACGGTGAGCGATCGCCCAGTTTCGCGGCAAAGCGCTGCTTGAGCTGCTCGGCCGGCAAAAACCGTCCATCACTGCCGAGGTTGTCGGTGAACGCCGCACACTGTGCGCCGGGAATGTGCCCGGCGACCGGATCGATGGGTTCCATTTCGCCCTTGAAGCGCGGCAAGGCGCGGGCGTCGAGCAGGGTCAGGGTTGGCTGGCCGAGGCGCTGCTGCAATTGTTCGGCGCTGAGCAACAGGCTCATGTCCGGCTGACCACTGAAGCTGCCCGGCGTCACGCTCGGCGGATCCAGGCTCAGCGGCAGGCCGGCGGCGTGCCAGGCTTTGAGCCCGCCATCGAGAATGAATACGCCGTCGCGCTTGCCCAGCCATGCCAGCAACCACCACGCCCGCGCCGCGTATGCACCCGGGCCGTCGTCATACAGAACCACATCGCTGTCGTTGCTGATGCCCCAGGCTTGCAGGCGTTCGATCAGCGCCGCCGGCTCGGGCAACGGATGACGCCCGGTCACGCCCTTCTCGACTTTGCCGCTCAGATCCCGTTCCAGATCGGCGAAACTCGCCCCGGCAATGTGCCCTTCGGCGTAGCTGCGCTGGCCGTAATCCGGATCTTCGAGGGCAAAACGACAATCGAGAATCACCAGCCCCGGCTGCTCTTTGCGAGCGTCCAGTGCTTGTGGGCTGATCAACTGCGCAATCGACATAACGGGCTCCTGTGGAATTCGGCTGAACGGTTTATTTCACGTCTTCAAGGGCCTGCGCCAGCGGCACGTAGAACTCGTCGAACAATGCGTTGACTTCATCCCGCGCCTGATCGGTAACAAACCCTGCTTCCAGCACCAGCACCTGATACACGCCACGCTTCACGGCCTGTTCGCTGAGGTGGTTGGAGTTTTCCCGGGTGGTGCACAGAAAACGCACCCACGAGGTCAGGATGATCCACGCATTGAGGGTCAGCGATTCGATCTGCACGCGATCCATTTTCAGAATGCCGGCGGCGACAAAACCTTCGTAGATTGCGGCCCCCTGGATCACGCAGCGCTGGGAGAAACGCCGATAACGCGCGGCCAGTTCCGCATCGCTGTCGAGCAGATGCTCGAGGTCGCGGTGCAGAAAGCGGTAGCGCCACATGGCCGAAAGCAGTTCCTTGAGATAGAAACGCTTGTCCTCGACGGTCGCCGGGCGGCCCTGAGGCGGACGCAGAAAGCTGTCCACCAGGGCTTCGTACTCACTGAACAACACGGCGATGATCGCCTGCTTGTTGGGGAAGTGGTAGTACAGGTTGCCCGGAGAAATCTCCATGTGCGCGGCGATGTGGTTGGTGCTGACGCTGCGCTCGCCCTGCTGATTGAACAGCTCCAGGCTGTTCTGAACGATGCGCTCGCTGGTTTTTATTCGTGGGGCCATGGCTTGAGCTTTAATTCAGAGTGCGTAGACGGCGCATCTTACGACCTAACCGGAAATGGATAAAACACTGACGTGCGCGGAAGTCGTTTGACTTTCTAGAGCTTAGACTCTAAAAAGTGCCCACTACAATAAAATCCGGAGCCCGCGATGACTGCCGACATTGCCTACCTGCAAACGCTGCAACAGCCTCTTGAAACCCTCGATCGGCAGTTCCAGGCACAACGGGCCGCGTACGCCGCCAACCCGATGCCGCCGGCCGCGCAACGTCAGCAATGGCTCAAGGCTTTGCGCGATCTGCTCAGCGCTGAGCGGCAGGCATTGATCGACGCGATCAGCGCCGATTTCAGTCACCGCAGCGCCGACGAAACCCTGCTCGCCGAGCTGATGCCGAGCCTGCACGGCATTCACTACGCCAGTCGTCACCTGAAAAACTGGATGAAGCCCTCGCGGCGCAAGGTAGGCATGGCGTTCCAGCCTGCTTCGGCGAAGGTGGTTTATCAGCCGCTGGGCGTGGTCGGCGTGATCGTGCCGTGGAACTACCCGCTGTATCTGGCCGTGGGGCCGATGGTCGGCGCCCTGGCTGCCGGCAATCGGGTGATGCTCAAGCTCAGCGAATCGACCCCGGCTACCGGCCTGCTGCTCAAAGAACTGCTGGCGCGGATCTTTCCCGAAGACTTGGTTTGCGTGGTGCTGGGCGAAGCGGATGTCGGCGTGGCGTTCTCGCGTCTGCCTTTCGATCATCTGCTGTTCACCGGCTCCACCAGCGTCGGCAAGCACGTCATGCGCGCTGCCGCGGAAAACCTCACGCCGGTCACCTTGGAACTGGGCGGCAAGTCGCCGGCCATCGTCTCCAGAGACGTACCGCTCAAGGACGCCGCCGAACGCATCGCCTTCGGCAAGACCCTGAACGCCGGGCAGACCTGCGTCGCGCCCGACTATGTGCTGGTGCCGGAAGACCGCGTCGGCGCTTTCGTCGAGGCCTATCGTCAGGCTGTGCAAGGCTTCTACCCGACCTTGGCCGACAACGCCGACTACACCGCGATCATCAACGAACGCCAGTTGGCCCGACTGAACGGTTACGTCAGCGACGCGACCAGCAAGGGCGCGCTGCTGATCCCGCTGTTCGAACAAGGCCAGGGCCGACGCATGCCGCACAGCGTGCTGCTCAATGTCAGCGATGAAATGACCGTGATGCAGGACGAAATCTTCGGCCCGTTGCTGCCAATCGTGCCTTATCGCGATCTGGAGCAGGCATTCGCTTACATCAATCAGCGGCCTCGTCCTCTGGCTCTTTACTACTTTGGCTACGACAAACGCGAGCAGCATCGCGTACTGCACGAGACCCATTCCGGCGGTGTGTGCCTGAACGACACCTTGTTGCATGTGGCTCAGGACGACATGCCCTTCGGTGGCATCGGCCCCTCGGGCATGGGCCATTACCACGGCCACGAAGGTTTCCTGACCTTCAGCAAGGCCAAGGGCGTGCTGATCAAACAGCGCTTCAACGCGGCCCGGCTGATCTACCCGCCCTACGGCAGATCGATTCAGAAACTGATTCAGAAACTGTTCATTCGCTAAACGTTCGTCGACGCCGGGTAATAACAACAATGCACCCAAGCCTGACCGAAACACCCGCCCTGTCGCGCCGTGGCCTGCTGAAATTCAGCCTCGGCGCCAGCGCGTTTCTCGCCACCGCCGGCCTTGGCGCCAGCCTCACTGGCTGCTCGTCGAGCGTCAGCGCCAACGGCTTTGTGGTTTTGCGCGACGGCGACCTACTGTTCCTGCGCGCGCTGATCCCGGTGATGCTCGACGGCGCCGTCGCCGCTGGGGAAATGCCCGCAGCGGTCGACGGCACGCTGAAGTCGCTGGACTACAGCCTCGATCACGTGTCGCCGGAAATGCTCAAGCTCACTCGGCAACTGTTCGACGTGCTGGGCATGGCCGTGACCCGTGGCCCGCTCACCGGCATCTGGGGCAGTTGGGAAAACGCCAGCCCTGAAGCGATGCGGCATTTCCTCGAACGCTGGGAGAACAGTTCATTGAGCTTGCTGCGCATGGGCCATAGCTCATTGCAGCAGATGGTGATGATGGCGTGGTACACCCGCGCCGAATCCTGGGCGCATTGCGGTTATCCCGGGCCGCCTAAGGTCTGAAACCGGGGCGCGGCCTTCGCGAGCAGGCTCGCTCCCATATTTGAAATGCATGTCCCTGTGGGAGCGAGCCTGCTCGCGAAGGGGCCAGCCGCCACACACACCCGCATCCAGAATAATAAAGAGAACCTGACCGATGCCCATACCCGATCCCTTCCGCGAAGGCCTCGCCCGAGGCTGGAAAACCTACAACGGCGCGCAACTGAGCGACGACCTCACCCTCGAAGCCGACGTGGCGATCATCGGCAGTGGCGCCGGCGGCGGCACCACGGCGGAGATCCTCAGCGCGGCCGGCTACAAAGTCCTGCTGATCGAAGAAGGCCCGCTGAAGACCAGTTCGGATTTCAAACTGCTCGAAGACGAGGCCTACAGCAGCCTCTATCAGGAAGGCATCGGGCGCATGAGCAAGGACGGCGCGATCACGATCCTGCAGGGCCGCGCAGTCGGCGGCACGACGCTGATCAACTGGACCTCGAGCTTCCGCACACCAGAGCCGACCCTCGAACACTGGGCCAGCGAGCACAACGTCAAAGGCCATAGTCCGGCAGAGATGGCGCCGTGGTTCGAAAAAATGGAGCAGCGCCTCGGGGTCGCGCCGTGGATGGTGCCGCCCAATGCCAACAACGATGTGATCCGCAAAGGCTGCGAGCAACTCGGCTACAGCTGGCACGTGATCCCGCGCAACGTTCGCGGTTGCTGGAATCTCGGCTATTGCGGCATGGGCTGTCCGAGCAACGCCAAGCAATCGATGATGGTCACGACCATCCCGGCGACGCTGGAAAAGGGCGGCGAGCTGCTGTATCTGGCGCGGGTGGAGAAACTGCTGATCAGTGGCGACAAGGTCACCGGCCTGCATTGCGTGGCGATGGACCAACGCTGCGTCGAGCCGACCGGGCGCAGCATCAACGTCAAGGCGCGGCATTACGTGCTGGCCGGCGGCGGCATCAACAGCCCGGCGCTGTTGCTGCGCTCCGACGTGCCGGATCCGCATGAGCGCGTGGGCAAGCGCACCTTTCTGCACCCGGTGAACATGTCCGCCGCGCGTTTCGCCGAGGTGGTCAATCCGTTCTACGGCGCGCCGCAGTCGATTTATTCCGACCATTTTCAATGGAAGGACGGCACCACCGGGCCGATGGCATTCAAACTTGAAGTGCCACCGCTGCATCCGGCGCTGGCCGCCACACTGCTCGGTGGTTTCGGCAAGGAAAACGCCCAGCATATGGCCGACCTGCCGCACACCCACGCGATGCTGGCGCTGCTACGCGATGGCTTCCACCCGGACAGCAGCGGTGGCTCGGTGGAGCTGCGCGGTGATGGCTCGCCGGTGCTCGACTATCAGGTTTCGCAATACGCATGGGACGGTTTGCGCCGGGCCTTTCACGTCATGGCCGAAATCCAGTTCGCCGGCGGCGCGCAATCGGTGATGCCGATGCACGCCGACGGCCGCTATGTGAAGACACTGGCCGAGGCGCGCTCAATGATCGATGGACTGAGCCTGGAGCTGTACCGCACGCGACTCGGCAGCGCTCATGTGATGGGTGGTTGTGCGATGGGTGAAGATCCGCAAAGCGCGGTCGCTGACAGCCTCGGCCGCCATCATCAACTGCGCAATCTGTCGATTCACGACGGCTCGCTGTTCCCCACCAGCATCGGCGCCAACCCCCAGCTGTCGGTGTATGGCCTGACCGCGCAACTGGCGACAGCCTTGGCTGACCGACTGAAAAATCCATGAAAAAGCAGAATATTCCTATCGTCTATAGTGCTTTCTTACCCAACAGGCGACTTGGCCGACCGGGAATGCTGCGATACCATCCGACTCCCCAACGGACTCCCGCCAGGACGACGCGATGAACCGAGTGTTGTACCCAGGTACCTTCGACCCTATTACCAAGGGCCATGGCGATCTGGTCGAACGCGCCTCGCGCCTGTTCGATCACGTGATCATTGCGGTCGCCGCCAGCCCGAAAAAGAACCCGCTGTTCCCGCTGGAACAACGGGTCGAACTGGCTCGCGAGGTCACCAAACACCTGCCGAACGTGGAAGTGGTCGGTTTCTCGACGCTGCTCGCGCATTTCGCCAAAGAGCAGAACGCTAATGTGTTCCTGCGTGGTCTGCGCGCGGTGTCGGACTTCGAATACGAATTCCAGCTGGCCAACATGAACCGCCAACTGGCGCCGGATGTGGAGAGCCTGTTTCTCACGCCGTCGGAGCGTTATTCGTTCATTTCCTCGACGCTGGTGCGGGAGATTGCCGCGCTGGGCGGCGATATCAGCAAGTTCGTCCACCCGGCCGTGGCCGACGCGCTGACCCTGCGCTTTAAAAAGTAGGAGCTGCCGCAGGCTGCGATCTTTGCTTTTGAAGATTGCAGTCTCGTGCCCTTGATCGCCCCCGCGTGCACTGCGCTCGCCAATGCGGCACAATTGCGCGCATTGATTTATAGCGCCCGGGCCTGCCGCCCCGGCTGGAGTTAGCATGTCCCTGATCATCACCGACGATTGCATCAACTGCGACGTCTGCGAACCCGAGTGCCCGAACGCCGCCATTTCCCAAGGCGAAGAGATCTACGTGATCGACCCGAACCTGTGCACCCAGTGCGTCGGCCACTACGACGAGCCGCAGTGCCAGCAGGTCTGCCCGGTGGATTGCATTCCACTGGACGAAGCCCATCCGGAGACTGAAGAACAGTTGATGGAGAAGTACCGCAAGATCACCGGCAAGGCCTGATCACATCAGCGCCAGTACCGAAGCCATCGCGGGCAAGCCCGCTCCCACAGAGTCTGTGGTGAAACACAAATTTGTGTGAACACCAAAACCCATGTGGGAGCGAGCCTGCTCGCGAATGGGCCATCAGCCACACCACTGAAACCCGATCAGCTCACTCGCGCTGCTCAAACCCCTCCCCTGTACACCCCAGACACCGCACAAACGCCGCTTTCGCCGGGTCGACCACCAGCGCCTGACCGGCATCGCCAACACCGCCGCCCAGTGCGGTAAAAGGCAACGACACCACAAATGCTCCCGCACCGATCACCGTGGCCACCACCAGCAAAGGTCGGGCAATCAGCAGGTCGCCAAGCATGGCGTAGGCCGGGGGATTCTGGATGGTGTAACGCGGATCACCGCTGCCGGTTTCCGAGGCCTAAACGGCCAGGCTGGAACACAACAGCAGCGTGACGAAGAAGACTTGCAGGACTTTCATGGCACGATCCTTCGGGCTGCGCAGTAAGACTTCTCACTATAGACCGAAGGATTTTTTCAGGTCTGGCAGCGCGGGCAAAACACGCTGGCGCGCTGGCCCAGCTTCACTTCGCGCAGGCCGCTACCGCAGACCTTGCAGTGCTGACCACCGCGGCCGTAGACAAACAGTTCCTGCTGGAAATAGCCCGGCTGACCGTCTCCGCCAATGAAATCGCGCAACGTCGTGCCGCCACGCTCGATGGCGGCGGCGAGGATGCGCTTGATCTCGATTGCCAGTTTCAAGTAACGCCCGCGGGAGATGCCCCCGGCTTCGCGGCGCGGATCGATGCCGGCGGCGAACAGCGCTTCGGTCGCGTAGATATTGCCGACCCCGACCACCACCGCGTTGTCCATGATGAACGGCTTGACCGCCATCGAGCGCCCGCGTGACAGCTGGAACAGGCGCTCGCCATCGAACAGATCGGTCAGCGGCTCCGGCCCGAGGCGAATCAGCAGTTCGTGATTGAGCGGGTCGTTGCTCCAGAGCATCGCACCGAAGCGTCGCGGGTCGGTGTAGCGCAGGGCCAGTCCCGACTCCAGTTCGATATCGACGTGCTCGTGCTTCAACGCCGGCAACCCCGCCTCGACCAGACGCAGATTGCCGGACATGCCCAAATGGCTGATCAGCGTGCCGATCTCGGCGTTGATCAACAGGTATTTGGCGCGCCGCTCGACCAGCACGATGCGCTGCCCGGACAGGCGCACATCGAGGTCTTCGGGGATCGGCCAGCGCAGGCGCCGGTCGCGGACGATGACCCGGCTGACCCGCTGGCCTTCCAGGTGCGGGGCGATCCCGCGACGGGTGGTTTCGACTTCCGGCAGTTCAGGCATGGTGTCCTCGGATCAATGCGCGCCGAGGTCGCGAATCGTTTGTTTGAGTGTTTCGAAGTCGTAGTCCGACAGACCGACGTAATCGAGCACCAGCGGGCCGACCGCGCTCCACTCGAAATCCTCGCTCTGGTTGCCCAGCACGCGATAAGAGGCGCAGATGTGCTCGGCCATTTTCAGAATCGCCAGCAAGTTTTTCAGCTGGCTGTTCTTCGACGATTCGTCGCTGAAAATTGCCAGCGCATTATGGTGGTTGGCGATGGCGGCGCTGACATGCTCCGGCAGGCGCCAGGACTTGGCGGTGTAGTAACCGACCACGGCGTGGTTGGTGTTGAACACACGGTTTTCCGTATCGACCACGCGGCATTCCGGGCTGGCGCTGGCGTAGGCCTCTTCCAGCACGGTCATGTAATTGGG
The DNA here is from genome assembly GCF_037095675.1 of Pseudomonas sp. CCNWLW23. Taxonomy (NCBI): domain Bacteria; kingdom Pseudomonadati; phylum Pseudomonadota; class Gammaproteobacteria; order Pseudomonadales; family Pseudomonadaceae; genus Pseudomonas; species Pseudomonas sp. CCNWLW23. The sequence goes on from NZ_JBAWKM010000001.1 coordinate 138,537, forward strand.
GAAACGCTGCAGCATCAATGGCACGCCGCAATCGTGGAACAGGCCCAACGCATAGGCTTCGTCACCGGCCTGGGTGCCGATGCGCTTGGCCAGAGTCAGGCAGGTCATCGCCACATCCTGCGCGGTGTCCCAGAAACGGTTGAGGGTGACGATGGTGTCATCGTTCATCTCGCCCTTGATCGACTGCGCGTTGATCAGGTTGATGATCGAGCGGCTGCCCAACAGGTTCACCGCACGCTGGATCGAGGTGATCTTGTTGCTCAGGCCGTAATACGGCGAGTTGACGATTTTCAGCAGCGCGCCGGACAGACCGGGGTCCTGGGAGATCAGTTTGGCGATCACCTCCAGGTCCGGGTCGGGCATGTACTGCTCCATTTGCAGATCCACCATGATCTGCGGTTGCGCCGGCACACTGATGCCTTGCAGCGATTGTTGAATCTGTTCGGTGGTCAGCTCTTGGGACATAAGTACACACTCCGGGGCAGGCGGCGATTCTAACCGCTGAAACCGCAGGGCGACACACCGATGGGCACATCGCCGGAACTTTCATCTGTGCCCAGGCTTCGGAATCTGTAGGGCGCATCGGACCTCATCGGTCCGCTGCGAAGGCAAAATCTCCACAGACTCAGGAGCTTACCGATGGCAACTTCCCTCAATGGCAAACGCGTCGCTATTTTGGTTACCGATGGTTTCGAACAGGTCGAAATGACCGGCCCCAAGGATGCCCTGGAGCAGGCCGGCGTGCAGGTCGATATCCTCTCGGCCGAGGCCGGCACCGTCAAAGGCTGGAACCATGACAAACCGGCGGACGACTTCCCCGTCAGCAACACTTTCCAGGCTGTGAGCGTCGATCAATACGATGCCGTGCTGCTGCCGGGTGGTGTGCAAAATTCCGACACCATCCGTATCGATCAGGATGCTCAGCATCTGGTCAAGACTGCCGCTTCGGCGGGCAAGCCGATTGCCGTGATCTGCCACGGCAGCTGGTTGCTGATCTCGGCGGGACTGGTCAACGGCAAGACCATGACCAGCTACAAAACGGTCAAGGACGATCTGGTCAATGCCGGGGTCAACTGGGTCGACCAGGAAGTGGTCAAGGACGGCAACCTGATCAGCAGCCGCCAGCCGGATGATGTGCCGGCGTTCAGTCAGGCCCTGATTGACGCACTGGCTGCATAAGAGCTGAAATCGCTTTCGCGAGCAGGCTCGCTCCCACAGGTGAATGCATTCCAAGTGTGGGAGCGAGCCTGCTCGCGAAGGGGCCCTCCGCTTTTCATCGCAGGCCAGACCGGAGCACGCGTCAACACGCTATACTCCCGCTCTTTTTTCCGGAGCGACGTCATGTCCCTGCCTAGCCTGCGCCTCAAAGCCAACGCCGACCGTCGCCTGCGCAACGGCCACTTGTGGGTCTACAGCAACGAAATCGACGTTGCCGCCACGCCTCTGCACGGCTTCAAGGCCGGCGATCAGGCGGTGCTCGAAGCCGCTGGCGGCAAGCCGTTGGGCATCGTCGCCATGAGCCCGAACAATCTGATCTGCGCGCGTCTGCTGTCACGCGACATCAAACTGGCACTCGACAAGTCGCTGCTGGTGCATCGCCTGAATGTCGCACTGTCGTTGCGCGAGCGTCTGTTCGACAAGCCGTTCTATCGTCTGGTCTACGGCGACGCCGACCTGCTGCCGGGTCTGGTGGTCGATCGCTTCGGCGACATCCTCGTGGTGCAGATCGCCTCGGCGACCATGGAAGCGCATAAAGACGACGTGATCGCCGCGTTGACCCAGGTGCTCAAGCCAAGCGGCATCCTGTTCAAGAACGACTCCGCCGCCCGCGATGCCGAAGGCCTCAACCGCTACGTCGAAACCGTATTCGGTCTGGTGCCGGAATGGGTCGCGCTGGAAGAAAACGGCGTGAAGTTCGAAGCGCCGGTCATCCAAGGGCAGAAAACCGGCTGGTTCTACGATCACCGCATGAATCGCGCGCGCCTGGCACCTTACGCCAAGGGCAAACGCGTACTTGATCTCTATAGCTACATCGGTGGCTGGGGCGTGCAGGCCGCTGCGTTCGGCGCCAGCGAAGTGTTCTGCGTCGACGCCTCTGCATTCGCCCTCGACGGTGTCGAGCGCAACGCTGCACTGAACGGCTTCGCTGACAAGATGACCTGCATCGAAGGCGACGTCTTCGAAGCGTTGAAGGAACTCAAAGCCAGCGAAGAGCGCTTCGACGTGATCGTTGCCGATCCGCCGGCCTTCATCAAACGCAAGAAAGACATGAAGAACGGCGAAGGCGCCTACCGTCGTCTCAACGAGCAGGCCATGCGCCTGCTGACCAAGGACGGCATTCTGGTCAGCGCTTCGTGCTCGATGCACCTGCCGGAAGACGATCTGCAGAACATCCTGCTGACCAGCGCCCGTCACCTGGACCGCAACATCCAGATGCTCGAACGTGGCGGTCAGGGCCCGGATCATCCGGTGCATCCGGCCATCGCTGAAACCCGCTACATCAAAAGCATCACCTGCCGTCTGCTGCCCAACAGCTGATTGCGCTTGAACACCGGGGAGCCACTGAGCTCCCCGTTTTTTTGCGCCCTCCCTCCCCCAGTTTTTTACACTCGACATGAGTGCCCTGCCCTCTTCCTACAACTTCTTTCTCGCTGCCTTGCAGGAAGTTTCGTCACGCCTGTCAATCATGGAAATTAAACCTACACAACAAGCCGCTTGCAAAAGATCACTCCGACAAAATTACTGGAATATTCCTACTTAATATCTGCTTGCCAATATTCGATTACAAACTAATATGAAGTTGTCGCAACGAAGCGACTCCAACTACCAACGAACAAGGAGTTCACATCATGAAAACCATTTATCTCGAAACAGACAAACTCGCCAACCTGGCCTTTCTGGTTGCAGCCACCGGCCGCTAAGTAGCCTGGACGCCGGAGAGTGCCGGCACTCTGGCGTCCATCAGACTTTTCCTGAGTGATCTGAACCCATGTATATCAATCCTTTTCTTTTTATATTGCCGCGCCCGCCCGGACAAGTAGACTGGAACTACAAGAACCACACTCAACACGAACTTGATCTTGAATACTCCCATCGCCTCGCCAGCCTTATACACAACCCTGATATATTTGACCCCAACAACGTAATAGACAGTCAACTTCTGAACGCAGGCATTCTAACAACTTCAAAAATAGACAGCCCGGATTGGGGCTGGGATGAACTATCGAAGATCTATCACATCGGCACACAAAATATACCTTGCGCACATACGCCTCGGAATATTCACGAGTGGTCCAGGCAATATCTGGCGCACTGCAGCGAAGTGCTGGCGAAGCCGGAACCTGCGAACACCCCGGCGCCGCGATCAGTGCAGCCCTTGATTACCCTGCCCGTACCGGGCGCCATTAATGATGACAGCCTGACTCAGGCCCTGATGAGGCGCAAAACCTGTCGTTCCTACACCGGTGCGGCGGTGACACTGAACGAGGTCGGCACGCTGCTGTATCTGACCCTCGGCTATCTTCCCCCGCGCGAAGACGCCCACGCCGATCCGGTCGCGCCGGGTCTCGAGGCCCGCCGGAGCTGCCCGTCCGGCGGCGGATTGAACGCCTGTGAGGGATTTGTCCTGGCGCAAAATGTCAGCGGGCTGGAACCCGGCATCTACGCCTACCACCCTGCCGAACACGCTCTGAGTCGGATCAATGCGCTGCCGGATCCGGAACTGGGCCAATTGCTCGGCGGCCAGCACTTCATCAACAACCTGCCGCTGGGCGTGTTCATCACCGCCAGGTTTGATCGTCTCTGGTGGAAGTACGAACACTCGCGCGCCTATCGCATGGCATTCATCGAGGCCGGTCATCTATCGCAAACCTTTCAACTGGTAGCAACAACGCTGGGGCTGAACACCTGGCTGACCGGCGCATTTGCCGATGCACAGGTTGAAACCCTGCTCGGCATCGCCGGCAGCGCCGAGCAACCGCTGTTCTTTGTCGGTTGCGGCGAAAGCGATGGTCACACCATGTGCCAGGAAATGCGTGATCTGCTCAGCGGAGCACAGTCATGATTTCCACGGCGATGGACGAGAGCGAAGCCCCGGTGTCATGGTCGCTGAAATTCACGCTTCCAGACTGGGAGAGCCGTGCATCGGTACGCAGCAGTACCCATGACTACCGGTTACCGGGCGATGTCGAGCAGCAATTGCAAACCCGCTACTGGTTCCCCCCGGCCTTTGTGCCCTATCTGGCGCATCCGGCCATCCAGGCCAAGGGGCGCGAAACCCTGCACCGCCTTACCGCTAATCATCTGGTGTATTTCCTCGACTACACCACCCTGCTCGAACACCGCATCGTCAACCGCGCGGTGGAAGTCATCGCGCACCGCGAACTGCCCATCTACATACCGCTGCCGATGAAGCATGCAGCACTGCAGCTGTATACCGACGAGGGCTACCACGCGCTGTTTTCCAACCAGATTGCCGAGCAGATCGCTGCGTATTACAGCATCACCCGGCGTCCGGTCATTCCGAAGCGAATCAGCCGCATGAACGCCTTGATCGCGCGCACGCCGGAGAAAAACCGTGCACTGGCGTGGTTCCTGCTGGGATTTGTCTCGGAAACGATCATTGCCCGCGAGTTGCTGGAGGTCTGCCGCGACACGCTGGTGTCCAGCGTGAACGACATGCTGCGTGATCACCTTGCCGACGAAGCCCGGCACAGCCGTTATTTCGCCGAAGCCTTCCATTACTTCTGGATTGCGATGAACAGTCGTCAGCGCCTGTTCGCCAGCAAGACCCTCGTGGAGATCATTTCCATTTTCTTCGAAGCAGATGAAAGCTGGCTGCAACAAAGCCTGCGTTCGGCCGGTATTGCCGAGATCGACGTGATGGAGATTGTCGGCAGCACGGTAACGGTGCAGGCCAACCGCGCCCGTGCACGCGCTGGCTGCAAACCTACTGTGGAGGCCCTGCACAAGGCAGGCTTCTTTGCATTGCCCCATAACCAGACACTCTTCGCCAAAGCAGGATTGATCGATGGATAAACACAGCCGTGCAACCACCCGCCGACAGCAGCGCGGAGCAATCAGCCTGCTGCTGGCGATGATCCTGCTAGGCGTGTTTCCGCTGGATGTGCTGCTGCCTTCCTTTCCGGCATTGGCAGCCCACTTTGGCCGATCGGCAAACGACATCGCGCTGTCGATCAGTCTGTTTGCCGTGGGCATCGCATTTGCCCAGTTATTGATCGGCCCGTTGTCCGATGTGATCGGGCGCAAAGGTCTGCTGCTCGCCGGCATGAGCGTGTCGCTGCTCGGCGCACTGGGCTGCGTGCTGAGCAATGACTACACGCTGTTCCTGATTTTCCGGGTGATGCAGGCGCTGGGATGCGGTTGCTTCGTGTTGTCCCAGGCACTGGTGCAGGATCTGTTCGAAGGCAACGAGCGTGATCGCCTGCGGATCCTGATGGTCACCGCCACGGGCATCTTCATTTCGGTATCACCATTGGCGGGCACGTTTCTGCAGGCCACGCTCGGCTGGCGCGGCAGCTTCTGGGTGTTCATCGCCTTGACCGCCGTGGTTCTAGTGAAGACGTGGCGGCTGCTCGATAACAGCCGGCCCGTTCAGAATGGGCCACACGGGGGTTTCATAAAGCCCTACAGATTGGTGCTGAGCAATTTCGAATTCGTCGGCTGCTGGCTGATTTCTGCATTCGCTTTCGCCTGCCACTTTTCCTTCATTGTCATTTCCCCGCTGATCTTCATGGAGCAGCTGCAGATGGCACCTTACGATTTCGCCTTGATCCTGCTGATCTACGGCGCCGCCTATGTCTTTGGCGGCCTGTTCGCCAGCGTGCTGAATCGGCATATCAATGCGCAACAGCAGATTTTCACCGGGCTGAGTCTGATCCTGCTCTCGGGGCTGGTGATGCTCTATCTGGCGGCCAATCATGATCTGTCAGCGGCGACTGTGCTGATTCCGATGCTGATCTGCACGGTGGGCACGACCATTTCACGACCACCGGCTACCTCCCGCGCCATGAGCCTGTTCGCCGAAAATGCCGGCGCATCGGCGTCCGCCGGCAGCACCATCATCTTTATCTGTGGCGGGCTGGTCAGCGCCTTGATCAGCCTCGGCCCGGCCAACCTGCAAGCGACGCTGGGTTACGGCTTCGTGGTGCTGAGCGGCGTATCGCTGTTGCTCAACAGCGTGATTGGCCGTCGCGTCAGCAACCTGCGCAGCAATCCGGTGATGCCGGGAGGCGACCACTGATCCTGCCAGTCGTCATCCCGCGTGCCTCTTCAACGGGGGAACAACGCTTTGCGCCATTCCCTCGCGACGCCAGCGGTGTAGAATCGCCTCATTCATCGCCATTCATCCCCGGCGGGTTTATGAGCTCAGGCTGAGACCAGCGGCGATCCCGCAACGTCATCGGCAGCTTCCGGACACACGGCCATTTTTCGGGTGTTTCAGAGGTCAACAGAAGCTCACTCCCCTTTAGTACGTGATTAGCCGCCCGGAGTGCTCCATGCCAGATTACCGCTCGAAAACATCCACCCACGGCCGCAACATGGCCGGCGCCCGCGCACTGTGGCGCGCCACCGGCATGAAAGATGACGACTTCAAGAAGCCGATCATTGCCATCGCCAACTCGTTCACCCAGTTCGTCCCGGGGCATGTGCACCTGAAGGACCTGGGTCAACTGGTCGCCCGCGAAATCGAACGCGCCGGTGGCGTGGCCAAGGAATTCAACACCATTGCTGTCGATGACGGCATCGCCATGGGCCACGACGGCATGCTGTATTCGCTGCCGAGTCGCGAGATCATCGCCGACTCCGTCGAGTACATGGTCAACGCCCACTGCGCCGACGCCATCGTGTGCATTTCCAACTGCGACAAGATCACCCCGGGCATGCTGATGGCCGCGCTGCGCCTGAACATCCCGGTGATCTTCGTTTCCGGTGGCCCGATGGAAGCCGGCAAGACCAAACTCGCTTCCCACGGCCTCGACCTCGTCGACGCCATGGTAATCGCCGCCGACTCCAGCGCTTCTGACGAGAAAGTCGCCGAGTACGAGCGTAGCGCGTGCCCGACCTGCGGTTCGTGCTCCGGCATGTTCACCGCCAACTCGATGAACTGCCTGACCGAAGCACTGGGTCTGGCCTTGCCGGGCAACGGTTCGACTCTGGCCACCCACAGCGACCGCGAACAGCTGTTCCTCCAGGCCGGTCGCACCATCGTCGAGCTGTGCAAGCGTTACTACGGCGAGAACGATGACTCCGTGCTGCCGCGCAACATCGCCAACTTCAAGGCGTTCGAGAACGCGATGATGCTCGACATCGCCATGGGCGGTTCGACCAACACCATCCTGCACTTGCTCGCAGCTGCCCAGGAAGCCGAGATCGATTTCGACCTGCGCGACATCGACCGTCTCTCGCGCAGCGTGCCGCAGCTGTGCAAAGTTGCACCTAACATCCAGAAGTACCACATGGAAGACGTGCACCGCGCCGGCGGCATTTTCAGCATCCTCGGTTCGCTGGCCCGTGGCGGCCTGCTGCACACCGACCTGCCGACCGTGCACAGCCGCAGCATGGAAGAAGCCATCGCCAAGTGGGACATCACCCAGACCAGCGACGAAGCCGTGCATCACTTCTTCAAGGCAGGTCCGGCGGGCATTCCGACCCAGACCGCGTTCAGCCAGTCGACCCGTTGGGAAACCCTCGACGACGACCGTGAAAACGGCTGCATCCGCAGCTTCGAGCACGCCTATTCGAAAGAAGGCGGCCTCGCCGTGCTGTACGGCAACATCGCACAGGACGGCTGCGTGGTGAAAACCGCCGGGGTTGATGAGTCGATCCACGTCTTCGAAGGCAACGCGAAGATTTTCGAAAGCCAGGACAGCGCCGTGCGCGGCATCCTCGCTGACGAAGTGAAGGAAGGCGACATCGTCATCATTCGCTACGAAGGCCCGAAAGGCGGCCCGGGCATGCAGGAAATGCTCTACCCGACGTCCTACCTGAAATCCAAAGGTCTGGGCAAAGCCTGCGCGCTGCTCACCGACGGGCGTTTCTCCGGCGGCACTTCCGGCCTGTCGATCGGTCACGCTTCGCCAGAGGCTGCGGCCGGTGGCGCGATCGGTCTGGTGCAGGATGGCGACAAGGTGCTGATCGACATTCCGAACCGCTCGATCAACCTGTTGGTCAGCGACGAAGAACTGGCGGCACGCCGCGCCGAGCAGGATAAGAAAGGCTGGAAACCGGTCGAGGTGCGCCCACGCAAGGTGACCACCGCCCTCAAGGCCTACGCCCTGCTGGCGACCAGTGCCGACAAGGGCGCTGTGCGTAACAAAGCGATGCTCGACGGGATTTGAGGCAGCTACAGCTGCAAGCTGCAAGCTGCAAGCAAAGGTGATCGTTCCCACGCTCTGCGTGGGAACGCCTCAAGGGACGCTCCGCGTCCAGTGACGCGGAGCGTCACGGGCTGCATTCCCACGCAGAGCGTGGGAACGATCAAAAGCTTCAAGCTGCAAGCTTCAAGCAAGAGCCGAGTTGCTTTTTCTTGCCGCTTGTAGCTTGTAGCTTGCAGCTGCTTTTATTGAATTTCTTCCGGCTTGACGATCACCCAGTTCTTGTCCGCTGTCACCGGCAAGCCTTCCTTGGCCTGCGCCGCTGCGTGCCTGGCCATCATGCCGTTGATTTGCGTCATGTACTTGTCCTTGCGGTTGATCCACAAGTGAATGCCGCCCTTGGCCACATCGACATCGTGGAACAGCATGTAACCGTCGCTCGTCGGGGTATCGCCGCCGACCAGTACCGGTTTTTTCCATTCATCGATGTAGGTGAGGATCGCCGCGTGCTTGCCGGCCATCCAGGTTGCCGGGGTCCACAGGTACGGCGTCAGCTCCAGGCCCAGGTTGGCCTTCTCGTCATATTTGCCGGCAGTGATCTGTTTGCGCGCAGTGGTCAGCTCGCCGGTCTTCTGATCCTTGAGCAGCAGTGAAACGCCAATGACGTTCTGCGGTTTGACGTTGTAGCCATACTTGGGATCCGCCGCGACCATACGCACCAGTTCCTCTGAAGCGGCGGTCATCACGTAAACCTCGATGCCGTTCTCCATCAGCTTGTTATACAGCTCCTGCTGGCCAGTGAAGATCTTCGGCGGATTGACGTCGAGCTTCTTCACCACATCGCCTTCGTAATACGTCGCCGGCACCGGTTTGCCCGAAGCCATCAACTCGTCAACGTAGCCCTTGAGCTCCTTGAGGGTGAAGCCGGAGAACACCTGCGCCACCCACGGGTAGCAGACCATGTCGTCGACTTCGCAGAGCCGGTAGTAATAACTGAACAGGCTTTCCTTGTGCTCGGCGGTGTCCTTGAAGGGCATCAGTTTCAACGAGGGGTCGAGCTTGTCGCGGGTAATAAGGCCCTTGTTTTCCATGAACGGCAGCAAGGATTCTTCGAGGTCGTAGCGGTAACTGGTGTTGTCCATGTCGAACACCGCGTAATTACCCTTGTTGGCGTTGGCAGCGATCATCGCGTCCAGCGCCTTGGCCTGATCTGCCGGCCAATGCTTGAGGTCCGTGGCCAATGCCTGGCCGGCGAGGCCAGCCGCCAGTGCCACAGCCAACAACGTGCGTGCAATTTTCATAGCGCTACTCCCCGATGCAAAGAATTCGACGCTAACAAATCAGTGTGACAACCCTCGCCTGTCAGCGACCGCTTGCGTCCCCTGCGCGTCAGTTGCATTGCCGACAGCGACACGCGCTTATTCCAAAAACGACGGTTGCCCAGCCATTTTGGTATTAAATCATTGCAAATCAAGCTGTTAGGCTTGCCGGTTCGCAGCAGCCCCGGACGGCTGTTGGCACAGTCTTTACTGGAGTTCTCATGAATCTACCGCTGATTCTCAACCTGCTGGTGTTCCTCGCCCTGCTCTTCGGTCTGGCGCAAACCCGCCACACCACTTGGAGCCTGGCGAAAAAAGTCCTGCTTGCACTGGTCCTCGGCGTGGCGTTCGGCGTTGCGCTGCACACGATTTACGGTGCCGGCAACCCGGTGCTGAAAGCCTCGATCGGCTGGTTCGATCTGGTGGGTAACGGTTACGTGCAGTTGCTGCAAATGATCGTGATCCCGCTGGTGTTTGCTTCGATCCTCAGCGCCGTGGCACGCCTGCACAACGCTTCGTCGCTGGGCAAAATCAGTTTCCTGACCATCGGCACGCTGCTGTTCACCACCGCCATCGCGGCGTTGATCGGCATCGGCCTGACCAACCTGTTCGGCCTTACCGCTGAAGGTCTGGTCGCCGGCACTCAGGAAATGGCGCGCCTGCAAACCATTCAGAACGACTACGCCGGCAAGGTTGCCGACCTCAATGTGCCGCAATTGCTGCTGTCGTTCATTCCGCAGAACCCGTTCGCCGACCTGGCCCGGGCCAAGCCGACTTCGATCATCAGTGTGGTGATTTTTGCCGCGTTCCTTGGGGTTGCTGCACTACAACTGCTCAAGGACGACGTCGAGAAAGGTCAGAAAGTGATCAACGCCATCGACACCCTGCAAGCCTGGGTGATGCGTCTGGTGCGTCTGGTGATGAAGCTGACCCCCTACGGCGTGCTGGCGCTGATGACCAAAGTGGTCGCCGGTTCCAACCTGCAGGACATCATCAAGCTCGGCAGTTTTGTCGTGGTCTCGTATATCGGCCTGGGCCTGATGTTCGTCGTGCACGGCGTGCTGGTGTCGGCCGCCGGGATCAACCCGCTGCGCTTCTTCCGCAAGATCTGGCCGGTGCTGACGTTTGCTTTCACCAGTCGCTCCAGCGCGGCGACCATTCCGCTGAGCATTGAAGCGCAGACACGCCGCCTGGGTATTCCGTCGTCGGTCGCCAGTTTCGCTGCCTCGTTCGGTGCGACCATCGGCCAGAACGGGTGTGCCGGCCTGTACCCGGCGATGTTGGCGGTGATGGTCGCACCAACGGTCGGCATCAACCCGCTGGATCCGTTGTGGATCGCGACGCTGGTGGCGATTGTCACGTTGAGTTCGGCCGGCGTGGCCGGAGTCGGTGGCGGCGCGACGTTCGCCGCCCTGATCGTACTGCCGGCGATGGGCTTGCCGGTGTCACTGGTGGCACTGCTGATTTCAGTCGAGCCGCTGATCGATATGGGTCGCACGGCGTTGAACGTGAGTGGCTCGATTACCGCAGGGGCGATTACCAGTCAGGTCATGCAGCAGACGGATAAAGCGCTGCTGGATGCCGATGAGCACGCAGAGTTGGCCCAGGCTTAAGCTTCTCAGCGACTGAGCGGGCCTCTTCGCGAGCAGGCTCGCTCCCACACTGAAATGCGTTCCCCTGTGGGAGCGAGCCTGCTCGCGAAGCTGTTAGGCTTTCTCCCAGACCTCAAAGCTATATGCAGGTTTATCGCCCTCTGCCGGATTCGGCACGTTCGAGACCAGTTTCCACTCGCTCAAGTCAAACTCCGGAAACCACGCATCCCCTTCCGGGCTCAGCGCCACGCGGGTCAGGTACAGCCGATCGGCCTGCGCCAGTCCCTGCGCATACAACTGCGCGCCGCCAATCAGCATCAGCTCATCAACGCCCTGGGCTTTCGCCCATTCCTCGGCGCGGGCCACGGCGGCTTCCAGCGACGGATAGACCTCGGCGCCTTCGAGTTGCAGATCGGTCTGGCGGCTGACCACGATGTTCAAGCGCCCCGGCAGCGGCCGGCCGAGCGAATCCCAGGTCTTGCGACCCATGATGATCGGCTTGCCGAGCGTGGTCGCCTTGAAGTATTTGAAGTCCCCCGGCAGGTGCCAGGGCATGCTGTTGTCGACGCCGATCACGCGGTTTTCACCGAGGGCTGCGATCAGGCTGAGGGGCAGTGATTTAGTCATGCCGGCGAGGATACCAGAGCCGCGCTTACCCCGATAAGCGCCACAGCGGTTATGCTCAGCGCTCGATTTAGCGACGGGACGCCGCGTGACTGAACTGACTCCACTGCAAAACCTCTGGCTCACCGAAACCATCCGCCTGCGCGAAGAACACGCGGGGCCGCTGGACGATCTGGAAGCCAATCGTCTGGCCCGCGCCGCTGGCGGCGATCTGCCGAGCCGCATTGCGCGCCGGGCGCTATGGCTGGCCGAGCGTGACGGGCTGACCGCCGCCCTCAAGCACTGGCTGCAAGGCGCGCGCCTGGCGCTGGTGTTGTTGATGATTTTCGCCGTGCTCAGCGGCGCCGGTCTGGCCTTCGCCGCACTTGGCCAGACGCCGGTGAATGTGTTCTGGGCGCTGGGCAGTCTGCTCGGGATCAATTTGATTTTGCTGCTGAGCTGGGCGCTGGGCTTGATTTTCGCTGGCGAACACGGCGCCACCCTCGGGCGCTTGTGGCTGTGGCTCAGCGAAAAATTCGCCCGCGACGCCAAAGCCGCGCAACTGGCGCCGGCCCTGCTGTTGCTGCTGCAGCGCAAGAAACTCAACCGCTGGGCACTCGGCGCGTTGGTCAATGGCCTGTGGCTGCTGGCAATGCTCAGCGCGCTGATCCTGCTGCTGACGCTGATGGCCACCCGGCGCTACGGCTTTGTCTGGGAAACCACGATCCTCGGTGCCGACACCTTTATCCATGTCACCCAGGCCCTTGGCTATCTGCCGTCGCTGCTCGGCTTCAACGTACCGACCGAGGAAATGATCCGCGCCAGCGGAGCCGGCGCACTGGATATTGAAAGCGCGCGACAGGCCTGGGCGACGTGGCTGGTCGGTGTGCTGGTGGTCTACGGCGTGCTGCCGCGCCTGCTGCTCGCGCTGTTCTGCCTGTGGCGCTGGAACAGCGGCAAAGCCGCGCTGCGTCTGGATCTGAATCTGCCCGGCTACGCGCAACTGCGTGAAAGGCTGATGCCGACCAGCGAGCGCCTTGGTGTCAACGACCCGGAGCCGGCGCAACTGCATCGCATCGAAAGCAACGTCGGCGAACGCGCCAGTGAAGGCGCGCTGCTGGTGGCGATCGAGTTGGACGAACAGCGTCCGTGGCCACCCGCGCTGCCGAAAAACGTCAGCAACGCGGGCATCCTCGATAGTCGCGAATCGCGGCACAAACTGCTCGAACAACTCAGTCGCTTCCCGCCGGCGCGGCTGGCCATCGCCTGCGATCCGCGACGCTCGCCGGATCGCGGCAGCCTCGCGCTGATCGCCGAACTCGCGCGCAACGCCGGCGCCACTCGCATCTGGCTGCTGCAAGCGCCGCCTGGCGAAGCGCTGGACGGGCAACGTCTGGGTGACTGGCACGCGGCGCTGCAACAACTGGACCTGCCGTTTGCCGATTGCGCGCCGATGAACTGGCTGGAGAGCGGACATGACTGATGCACGCAAGGCCCCGCTGAAACTCGCGGTGGTCGGCCACACCAACGTCGGCAAGACCTCGCTGCTGCGCACGCTGACCCGTGACGTCGGCTTCGGCGAAGTCTCGCATCGGCCGAGCACCACCCGGCATGTCGAAGGCGCGCGGTTGTCGGTGGATGGCGAGCCGTTGCTCGATCTGTACGACACGCCGGGGCTGGAAGATGCCATCGCCCTGCTGGATTTTCTCGAACGCCTGGAACGCCCCGGCGAACGCCTCGACGGCCCGGCGCGACTGGCGCGGTTTCTCGACGGCAGCGAAGCGCGCCAGCGTTTCGAGCAGGAGGCCAAGGTGCTGCGGCAATTGCTGGCCTCCGATGCCGGTCTGTATGTGATCGACGCCCGCGAACCGGTGCTGGCCAAGTATCGCGACGAGCTGGAAGTGCTCGCCAGTTGCGGCAAACCGCTACTGCCGGTACTGAATTTCGTCAGCAGCGCCAACCATCGTGAGCCGGATTGGCGCGAGGCGCTGGCGCGGTTGGGCCTGCATGCGCTGGTACGTTTCGACAGCGTCGCACCGCCCGAGGATGGCGAGCGGCGCTTGTACGAGAGCCTCGCCCTGCTATTGGAAAACGCCCGGCCGCAACTGGAGCGGTTGATCGCCGACCAGCAGGCGCAGCGCCTCGCCCGTCAGCAAAGCGCCGCACGCCTGATTGCCGAATTGCTGATCGACTGCGCCGCGTGCCGGCGCAGTGTGGTCAGCGAAGCCGAGCAGGAACAGCAGGCGATCAGCGAGCTGCGCAAAGCCGTACGCCAGCGTGAGCAGAAGTGCGTCGAGGCGTTGCTCAAGCTCTACGCGTTTCGCCCGCAGGACGCGGCGGCCAGCGACTTGCCGCTGCTCGACGGGCGTTGGGGCGATGATCTGTTCAACCCGGAAACCCTGAAGCAACTCGGCGTGCGCGTCGGCGGCGGCATTGCTGCCGGTGCAGCGGCCGGGGCTGGTGTGGATTTGCTGGTCGGCGGGATTACCCTCGGCGCAGCAGCATTGGCCGGCGCGATTGCCGGCGGTGCGCTGCAAACCGCGCGCAGTTATGGCAGTCGCCTGCTCGGCAAGATCAAAGGCCAGCGGGAATTGACGGTGGATGACGCCGTGCTGCGCCTGTTGGCGTTGCGCCAACGCCAGTTGTTGCTGGCGCTGGATCAGCGTGGGCATGCGGCGATGGACAGCATTCAGGTGGCCACGCCTGTGGATAAAACCTGGCGCGAAGGCAAGTTGCCGGAAGCGCTGAACAAGGCGCGCGCGCATCCGCAGTGGTCGTCGCTCAATCCGCAGGCGAAGTTGAATCAGGCGGAAAGGCAGGAGCAGGTTGTGGCGTTGGAGGGGAAAGTGCTTGAGCTGTAGGCCTTTGCCCTCACCCCAGCCCTCTCCCGGAGGGAGAGGGGGCCGACTGTGTTGCTCTTGGGTCATACACCGACCTGAGATATCCAGTCGAACTCAGGTTTGAAAAGCACGGAGATCAGCTCCCTCTCCCTCCGGGAGAGGGCTGGGGTGAGGGCTGCAATCACTCAGCCGACAACAATTTCCCAGCCTTGCGCTTTAACACACTCAGATCCACCAGCGGCACCGCAACCTCCTTCGCCAACTCATCCCAGCGCCGCATGCGCAAACTCAGCGCACACAACGGATCAGCCTCGAACGCATCCGCCTCAGCCGCGCTCATTACCCCGCCCTGATATTCCAGCGTCCTGCGACTCGCCTCACTCAACCGCGCGTAGTACCCCGGCTCGCGCAAGGTCAGATAGCGTTTGGCCTGGACGTGATATTCCACCAGTCGCGCCAGCCGCTCGCTGAAACCTGCCTCACGCAGATAATCCGCACCGAGCCGTTCATGGCTGACCACGCCATAACCGCCCATGTTTTCCGCGCCCTCGGCACACAAATGGCCGATGTCATGAAAGAACGCCGCCAGCACCACTTCATCGTCACAGCCTTCAGCCATGGCCAGTTCTGCGGCCTGGGACATGTGCTCGAGCTGCGACACCGGTTCGCCGATGTAATCGCTGGCGCCGAAGCGTTCATACAGGCCGAACACCCGGGCGATCACCTGTTCGTGATTCATGCTTCCTCCAGTAACTGCGCGATGTTGCGTTCGGCCAGCGCCGGGCCGACGCTCATGCCGACGCCGGTGTGCATCAGCGCCACGCTCAGGCCCGGTGCCGGGCGCAGGAAAGAAAACGGACCAGGCCCACGAGCACCATAGACGCCCTGCCAGCGTTCGACCACTTGCACCTTGCAGCCCAGCGTCTGCTCGGCGAGTTCGAGCATCCAGTTGTCAATCTGCTCGGCGTTGAACGGTGACGCATCGCTGCCGTAATGATGCGAATCGCCGATGATCAACTCACCGTACGGCGTCGGGCTGATCAGCAAGTGAATGCCGTTGGCGTGCAGGTGCGGTTGCTCACGGAGGATCTGCGCCTGCACCGCTGCGGCTTGCGGCAAATCGGCGAAGGCGCCGTAGTGCACGCAGCTCAGGCCGGTGAGCACGGCGTGTTGCAGATTCAACTCGATGCTTGGTCTGGCCCGCAGCATTTGCAAACGACAGATCTGCGGCTCGAGCGCAGCAATCGGCTCGGCCAGCAGGGTCTGATAATCGTGGCCGGAGCAGACGATGATCTGCTTGCCGGTAAAACTGCCGGCGGTGCTGTGCAGACGCCCCGGTTCGACGTCGCGCACCAGCGTGGAAAAGTGAAACTCGACGCCGAGGTCACGGCGCAAGTAGTCGATCAGCGCGGGAATCGCTTCGCGTGAGTACAACTGCTGATCATCGATACCGTGCAGCGCGGCGCGGTGATGGCTGAACTGGCTGCCATACAAATCACGCAACGCCGCGCCGCGCAGCAGCTCGACGTTGTAGCCATGCTCGACCGCGCGGCCGGCGCAGAAGGCTTCGAGCAGGTGTTCTTCGGCCTCGTTACGGGCGAACAGGTATGAGCCGTTGCGCTTGATCTGCAGGCCGGCAAGTTGCGCCCAGTCGCCCCAGATCTCGCGGCTGGCCTTGGCCAGTTCGAGCATGATGCCGGGCGGCTGACCGGTAACCAGCGCCTGGCCGAAGTTGCGCACCGAAGCGCCGAGGGGCGTGGCGGTGCGTTCGAATACCGCGACTTTCAGGCCGCGTTTGGCGGCGGCATAGGCGTGGGACAGACCGAGGATGCCGGCGCCGATGATGAGCAGGTCTTTGGGTTGTGTCATGTAGAGGTGCTCTGAATGAGAAACCGCTTTCGCGAGCAGGCTCGCTCCCACAGGGGACAGCATTGCAACTGTGGGAGCGAGCCTGCTCGCGAAGGGGCCTTGTCAGTCGATAAAGATCTTACTTGGCGACAACTTTCTCGGACTTGCCGTCATACCGCTTGCGCCATTCGGCCAGGATCTCGTCGCGATTCTTCGAGGCCCAGGCAAAGTCGTTCTTGATCAGACGCTGCTCATAGTCGGCCGGCAATTCGGTCTGCGGCTTGGCGATCCCCGGCTGGGCGAGCACGGCGAAGTTCTCTTTGTACAGATCCATCGCCTCGGCGCTGGCGGAGAAGTCGGCGAGTTTCTTCGCCGCTTCTTCATGCGGTGTGCCTTTGATCACCGCCGTCGCTTCGATCTCCCAGCCCAGACCTTCCTTCGGCAGGATGATATCCAGTGGCGCGCCCTGGCGTTTCAACTGTACGGCTGGATATTCAAAGGAAATCCCGATCGGAAACTCCCCCGCCGCCGCCAGCTTGCACGGCTTGGAACCGGAGTGGACGTACTGGCCGATGTTCTGGTGCAGGCCGTCCATATACGCCCAGCCCTGCTTCTCGCCGAAGGTTTGCAGCCAGGCGCTGACGTCGAGGAAACCGGTGCCGGACGACGCCGGGTTGGGCATGACGATCTTGCCTTTGTACTCAGGCTTGGTCAGGTCCTGCCAGCTCACGGGCTTGGTCAGACCCTGCTTCTCGGCCTCGACAGTGTTGAAGCAAATGGTCGCGGCCCACACGTCCATGCCGACCCAGGCTGGCGGGTTGGCGGCGTCGCGGTAGTTCGCGCCGATCTTGCCCAGATCTTCCGGTGCATAGCTTTGCAGCATGCCTTGCTGATCGAGAATCGCCAGGCTCGACGCGGCAAGGCCCCACACCGCGTCGGCCTGCGGGCGGGCTTTTTCGGCGAGCAGTTTGGCGGTGATGATCCCGGTGGAATCGCGCACCCATTTGATCTCGACGTCCGGGTTGGCCTTCTCAAAGGCCTCCTTGTAGGACTTCAGTTGCTCGGCTTCGAGGGCGGTGTACACCGTCAACTCGGTTTTTGCCGCGAAGGCATTCAGGCTGAAAGTCGCGAGCACAGCAGCGGCCAGGGCCATAGGCTTGAACATGAGCGTTTTCCTGTAGATGAGTTGAACGGGTTTGCAATCAGTGACCGGGCGCGGTTTGCCGCCAGGCCTGGGAACGGCGCAACAGGCCGCGCGAAGCCCACGCCAGCAGCAGCGACACGCCGGCCGAAGTGAACAGAATCAGGGTCGACATTGCCGCCGCACCGCCGACGTTGCCGGCGTCGTCCATGTTCAGCACCGCCACCGCCGCGAGGATGGTGTCGGGGCTGTAGAGGAAGATCGCGGCGGAAACCGTGGTCATTGCCGAGACGAACAGGTAGCGCACGATGTCCAGCAGCGCCGGCAGGCAGATCGGCACGGTCACGCGCAGGTAATGCCGGTACAGCGGCGCCTTCAGCGACAGCGCCGCAGCCTCGAACTCAGCATCGAGCTGGCGCAGCGCGGTGGTCGCGGTCATTTGTGCGGTGGTCAGATAGTGCGCAATGGTGCAGACGATCAGCAGCGTCATCGTCCCGTAGAGCATGTGCAGCGGATTGCCGCTGAGGTTGAAGAAGAAGACGTAACCCAGGCCCAGCACCAGCCCCGGCACCGCCATCGGCACGAAGCTGAGCATGCGCAAAGCCAGGTTCAAGCCGCGCTGGGTGCGGGTTTTCTCCATCAGATAGGCGCCAGTGAAAATCAGCACGCTGCCAATCAGCGCGGTGCCCAGCGCCATTTTCAGACTGTTGCCGTAGGCGAGCCAGCCACCGCCGGCGGTCTCGTTGAACTGATAGTGGTTGAGCGACAGCGACAGGTTGTACGGCCAGAACTTCACCAGCGACGAGAACACCGCCATGCCGAACACCAGCAGCAGCGCGGCGCAAATCAGCAAAACGATCGCCAGATAGCAGCCGTCGCGCATTTTCGACGGCAGCGGTTTGAACACTTGCGCGCGCCCGCTCATGGAGTCGCCATGGCGGCGACGCAACCACGCATCGACACCGAAACTGAACAGCGCCGGCAGCAACAGCACCATGCCGATCAATGCGCCGCGACCGAATTGCTGCTGGCCGACCACGGCTTTGTAGGCTTCCAGCGCCAACACTTGATAGTCGCCACCGACCACCACCGGCACACCAAAATCGGTGATGGTCAGGGTGAACACCAGACAGAACGCAGCGAATACCGCCTGACGGGTCGCCGGCCAGGTGATGCTGCGGAACGCCTTGGCCGGGCTGGCGCCCATGCTCGATGCGGCGTCGAACAGCCGCGCATCGGCCAGCGACAACGCCGAGAGCAAAATCATCAACGCATGGGGGAAGGTGTAGATCACCTCACCCAGCACAATGCCCCAGAACCCGTAGATATTGTCCGAGAGCAGCCCACGCAGCATGCCTTGGTTGCCGAACAGATAGACCAGCGCAATGCCCGGCAGCATCGACGGCGCCATCAGCGGCAGCAGGGAGATCCCGCGCCAGATGCCTTTGCCCGGAATCAGCGTGCGTTGCAGCGCGTAGGCAAACAGGTAGGCCAGCGGTACGACAATGGCCGCCACGCTGAGGGACACTTTCAGGCTGTTGCCGAGCAACCAGTGGAAATTGGCGCTGGTCACCAACTCCTTCGCCGCGAGCCAGCCACCGCCCTGCCCGGCGTCATTGCTGAAGCCGCGCCAGAAGATCGCCAGCAACGGCAGCAGCACCGCGAGACCGAGCAACACCAGCAGGAGGATTTTGCCGCCGAGCACGAACAGGCGATCGCCGATCTCGGCTTTCGAGGACTGTCGCACCTGCTTGTGCGGTAGCGGCAGCGCGAGGTTGCTGTTCATCAGGCGAACACCTGCAAACTGCGCGGCGGCAAGGCGACCATGATCTGCTGGGCGCCGAGGCGCGGCATGGCTTCTGGCGCGAGTTCGGCGAGCAGTGCGTGGCCCGGCAATTGATCAAGTTCGAAGCTCATCCGGCAGCGGTTGCCGAGGAAAGTGATTTCGCGAACCTTGGCCGGGAACAGGTTCTCTTCGTGCACCAGCGGATTGACGTTGATCGCCTCCGGGCGGCAGAACAGTCGACCCGAAGCGCCGTGTACGCTGCCCTCGGCCAGGCGCAGATTCATCCCGCCGACCCGGGCGTGACTGTCGCTGCTGCGCTGGAACGGCAGCCAGTTGCCCTGGCCGACAAACTCGGCCACGAACGGCGTGGCCGGGCAGTTGTAGATTTCCTGCGGCGTGGCGTACTGCTCGACGCTGCCGTTGTTCATGACCGCGATGCGATCGGCCATCAGCATCGCTTCGTCCTGATTGTGCGTAACCATCAGCGTGGTGATGCCGAGGTTGCGTTGCAGCTGACGCAGCTCAGTGCACAGATGCTCGCGCACCCGCGCGTCAAGGGCCGACATCGGTTCGTCGAGTAATAACAGCGACGGCGACGGCGCCAGGGCCCGAGCCAGCGCCACCCGCTGTTGCTGACCGCCGGACAATTGGCCTGGGTACTTTTTCTCACTGCCGCTGAGGCCGACCAGTTCCAGCATCTGACCGACTCGCCGGCGCACTTCATCGCGGCCGCTGCCGGCGAGGCCGTAGGCAATGTTCGCCTCGACCGTCAGATTGGGAAACAACGCGTAGGACTGGAACAGAATCCCGTAATCCCGCGCTTGCGGGGCGAGGTGCGAGACATCACGATCGCCCAGATACAGCTCGCCGCTATCCTGCTGCTCCAGCCCGGCAATGCAGCGCAACAATGTGGTCTTGCCACAGCCCGACGGGCCGAGCAGGCACACCAGTTCGCCGGCGGCGACATCGAGGGAGACGTTATCCAGCGCAGTGAACGCACCGAAACGCTTGTGCACGCCGCGCACTTTCATCGGCGCGCCGGGGTTGGTCAGGGCAGTTGCGATGGCAGGATTCATGGACGGACCTCAGCAAACGGATGAGGCCAATCCTAGAGTTGTAATGCGTCCGTCATGTGGCAGCGAGGCAAAAACGGCTGATAGTGGTATTTGGGGATTTTGGTTCAGATTGTGTTTTGCCTGGGCTGACGCCTTCGCGAGCAGGCTCGCTCCCACAGGGGATCGTGTTCACAACCCAAATCCAATGTGGGAGCGAGCCTGCTCGCGAAGAGGCCTTCTCAGACATTGAAGGTCTCATGCCGGAGACATCTCTTGGGCCAGGCCAAGAAACGCCGCCGGCAACCGCGCACCCTTGCGCTCTTTGAGGCAATACAGATACTCCGGAATCTGCGGCGCATTCTCGATGGTCAGCACGCGTAACTGCGGATCATGCGGCACCTCCTGCCGGGCAATGATGCTGATGCCGATATTGCGCAACACCGCCTCGCGAATGGACTCGCGGCTGCCGATTTCCAGCAACGGCCCGAAACTGACCCCGGCGCTGGCCAGCAACTCTTCGGTCAACCGCCGCGTGGTCGAACCCGGCTCGCGCATCAACAACGTATGCCCGGCCAGCGCATTCAACGTCACATGCTCCAGCGAGGCCAACGGATGATTGCGATGCACCGCCAGCACCAGCGGATCGGTGCCGAGTACCCGGCGAATCAACCGCGCATCGTCGAGCAACTGCGACGATGCCGCGACATCCACGCGGTAATCCTCCAGCGCTTCCAGGACCTGCTGCGAGTTGCCGATTTCCACCGACACTTCCACCTGCGGCAAACGCTCGCGGAAGGTCTTCACCAGATCGAGGATGTAATACGGCGCCGTCGCGGCAATGCGCAGCGTGCCCTGGACCTGCCCGCTGTTGCGCAGGAAAAACTCGATGTCCGCCTCTTGCTGCAACAGGGTCTTGACCATCGGCAGCAGGCGCGCGCCTTCGTCGCTAACGCTCAGTCGGCGCCCGCCACGGTAGAACAACTCCACCGAATACTGGCTTTCCAGGTTACGAATCTGCGTGGTCACGGTCGGTTGGCTGAGGCCGAGTTTTTTCGCCGCCAGCGTGATGCTGCCCAGGCGGGCGACCATGTAAAACGCTTTCAGCTCGGCACTCAGCACAACCATCCCTCACGTTTACTTGCGCAGCAGGCGCAAACCGTTGAACACCACCAGCAGGCTCACGCCCATATCGGCAAACACCGCCATCCACATGGTGGCAAGCCCGGCAAAGGTTACCGCAAGAAAGATCGCCTTGATCACCAGCGCCAGTGCGATGTTCTGTTTGAGGATGCTCGCGGTGTTGCGCGACAGGCTGATGAACGCAGGAATCTTGCGCAGATCGTCGTCCATCAGGGCGACATCGGCGGTTTCGATCGCGGTGTCGGTGCCGGCGGCGGCCATGGCGAAACCGATCTCGGCGCGTGCCAGTGCCGGGGCGTCGTTGATGCCATCGCCGACCATGCCGACCCGGTGGCCCTGCTTGTACAGATCTTCAATGGCTTGCAGCTTGTCGGTCGGCAGCAAATCGCCGCGCGCCTCGTCGATGCCGACCTGGGCGGCAATCGCTTGCGCGGTGTGGACGTTGTCGCCGGTCAGCATCAGGGTTTTCACCCCGAGTTCATGCAACTGACGAATCGCTTCGCGGCTGGTTTCCTTGACCGTGTCGGCGACGGCGAACAGCGCCAAGGGGCCTGCGCTGTCGAGCAGCAGCACCACGGATTTGCCCTGTTTTTCCAGCGCGAACAGCTTTTCTTCCAGTTGCGGCGAGCAAAGGCCAAGCTCTTCAACCAGACGATGGTTGCCCAAGTGATAAGTCTGGCCGTTGATGTCGCCTTTGACGCCCCGCCCGCCCAACGCGGCGAAGTTATCCACAGTCGGCGCGGCGAAGTTTTTATCCACAGCGGCGTTGGCAATCGCCAGCGACACTGGATGATCGGAGCGCCCGGCCAGCGCGGCAGCGATGGCCGTCGCGCTGGCATCGGCCGTCGGGTCGAGTGACAGGTAATCGGTCTGCACCGGTTTGCCGTGGGTGATCGTGCCGGTCTTGTCCAGCGCCAGATAATCGAGCTTGAAACCGCCTTCCAGGTACACGCCGCCCTTGACCAGAATGCCCTTGCGCGCCGCCGCCGCGAGGCCACTGACGATGGTCACCGGGGTGGAAATCACCAGTGCGCACGGGCAGGCAACCACCAGCAACACCAGCGCGCGATAGATCCAGTCGAACCACGCCGCGCCCATGAACAACGGCGGGATGATCGCCACGGCCAAGGCGAAGACGAACACCGCCGGGGTGTAGATTTTCGAGAATTGGTCAACGAAACGCTGGGTCGGCGCCCGTGCGCCCTGGGCCTGTTCGACGGCGTGAATGATCCGCGCTAGGGTCGAATTGTTCGCCGCAGCGGTCACCGTATATTCCAGCGAACCGGCCTGGTTGATGGTGCCAGCGAAGACTTTATCGCCGACAGTTTTTTCCACCGGCAGGCTTTCACCGGTGATCGGTGCCTGATCAATGGTCGAGCTGCCGCTGACCACCGCGCCGTCCAGGGCGATGCGTTCGCCGGGTTTCACCCGCACGCGGGCGCCGAGATCGACGCTTTTCACCTCTTGTTCGCGCCAGTTGCCGTCAGCCTGCAAGACCGTCGCCTGCTCCGGCGTCATCTGCATCAAGCCGCTGATCGCGTTGCGTGCACGATCCAGCGAGCGTGCTTCGATCAGCTCGGCGACGGTGAAGAGGAACATCACCATCGCCGCTTCCGGCCACTGGCCGATGAGGATCGCGCCCGTCACGGCGATGCTCATCAGCGCATTGATGTTGAGGTTAAGGTTCTTCAGGGCGATCCAGCCCTTTTTATAAGTGCCGAGGCCGCCGCTGAGGATCGACACCAGCGCAACAATCGCCACCACCCAGTCGGGGGCAGCGCTGGTGAAGTGAATGACTTCGGCGCCCAGCGCGGTCAGGCCGGACAGCGCCAGTGGCCACCAGTGTTTTTTCACCGCAGCCGGGGCCGGCGCATCGACACCCGCCTCCAGCGGCTCGGCGTGCATGCCGAGGGATTTGATCGCCTCGGTGATCGGCTCGGTGCCCGGAAGATTGTGGGTCACGCCAAGCACGCGGTTGATCAGGTTGAATTCCAGCTGCTGCACACCGGCCAGTTTGCCGAGTTTGTTCTGGATCAGCGTCTGCTCGGTCGGGCAGTCCATTGCCTCGATGCGGAAGCTGCTCAGGCGCGCGTCGGCGCTGGTCTTTTCGCTCAATTGCACCAAGGCAGGCGCTGCGGCTTTCGACGAGCAGCAGGCATCGCCGCCATGCGCATGTTTATGCACGGGCTGCAATTTATGACTGTGATCGTGACCGTCGCCGGGCTTGTGGGTGTGCAGGGAATCGCTCATTGGTCGCGTCCATGAAGGTGCCTGTTGCCAAGTAAAGACCCTGTAGCCACTATAGGGTCAAGCACCCTTTTGGAGATGGCCGTCATGAAAATCGGCGAACTGGCGAAACTCACCGACTGCGCCGTGGAAACCATCCGCTACTACGAGCGCGAAAACCTCCTGCCGGAACCGGCGCGCAGCGATGGCAACTACCGCGTCTACACTCAAGCCCACGCCGAACGCCTGACCTTCATCCGCAACTGCCGCACCCTCGACATGACCCTCGAAGAAATCCGCAGCCTGCTCGCCCTGCGCGACAGCCCGCAGGATCAGTGCGAGAGCGTCAATGCGCTGATCGACGAACATATTCAGCACGTGAAGGCGCGAATTGATGGCTTGCTGGCGTTGCAGAGACAACTGCTCGACCTGCGCCAACGCTGTGGCGAAGGGCCGGAGGCGGATCAATGCGGGATCTTGCAGCGGCTGGAGGTGAGTGGCGGGGTTGTCGCGACCGAAGTTGAACATTCCCACGTCGGCCGTAGCCACGGCCACTGACGGGCGAAGCTCGTTCCCACGCTCCGCGTGGGAATGCCGCCATGGACGCTCCGCGTCCAAAGTGACGCAGAGCGTCACGGGATTCATTCCCACGCGGAGCGTGGGAACGATCAATGGTGACTAGACCGCCATCGGCGCGGTCATTGGAGGATGGTGCTCATAGCCTTCCAGCGAGAAGTCGCTCGGCTCGACCAATTCCAGCCACTCCGGCTGATACACACCAGTCTTGGCAAACTCCGGCACGCGGTCGGAGATCTTCAGTTTCGGCATGGCAAACGGCTCGCGCTTGAGCTGTTCGTTGAGCATGTCCAGGTGGTTCTCGTAGACGTGCGCATCGCCGATGAAATAGGTGAACCAGCGCGGCGTGTAGCCGGTCAGGCGACCGATCAGGCTCAGCAGCGCGGCGCCCTCGGTGAGGTTGAACGGCGTGCCCAGTCCCAGATCGTTGGAGCGGATGTAGAGAGTCAGGGAGATTTCCTTGGTCTCGACGTTCGGGTGGAACTGGTACAGCAGATGGCATGGCGGCAGGGCCATTTCATCGAGCTGGGCGACGTTCCAGCCGTGGAACAGAATGCGCCGGCTGCCCGGATCCTTGATGATCGTGTCGACGCACTGGCGCACCTGATCGATCGCTTTGTACAGCACGACGTAGGCCTGGCCGTCTTCTTCGCCCTGAGCGATCTGCTTGTAGCCGTTGCTCAAGGTTTGTTCGATGGCGGCGGTATTGCTCAGCGGGATCTGCTTGTACGCCGGCCATTTGCGCCATTGCACGCCGTAGATTTCACCGAGGTCGTCGTCGCCCTGACGGAACGGGTTGGCCAGCCATTGCGCGTTTTCGTTGGCGTTCTGGTCCCAGACCTTGCAGCCCAGCGCGCGGAATTCAGCGGCGTTGTTGACGCCACGCAGAAAGCCGCACATCTCGCCGATGGCCGATTTGAAGGCCATCTTGCGCGTGGTGATCGCCGGGAAACCTTCCTGCAGATCGAAACGCAGCATCGCTCCCGGAAAACTGATGGTGTTGATGCCGGTGCGGTTGGCCTGCTTGGTGCCGTTCTGAATGACGTGCGAGACCAGTTCGAGATATTGCTTCATGAGTTACCTGTGTCCTTGGAGCCCCGGCGTCGCGCGCCGGGGTTCGTAGTTTAAGCCGTCGGCGCGAGCGGCGCTGCCGGGGCGCGACGATAGGCCAGCCAGATCAGCAACAGCCCGCCGACAATCATCGGCACGCAGAGCACCTGACCCATGGTCAGCCAGTTCCACGCCAAGTAGCCCAACTGCGCGTCAGGCACGCGGACGAATTCGACGATGAAACGGAAGATGCCGTAGAACAGCGCGAACATGCCGGAGACCGCCATGGTCGGACGCGGTTTGCGCGAGAAGATCCACAGGATCAGGAACAGCGCCACGCCTTCGAGGGCGAACTGATACAGCTGCGACGGGTGGCGCGGCAACTGCGCCGGATCGCTGAACGGCGGGAACACCATCGCCCATGGCACGTCGGTGGCCTTGCCCCACAGCTCGGCGTTGATGAAGTTGCCGATGCGCCCGGCGCCCAGACCGATCGGCACCATCGGCGCGACGAAGTCCATCAGCTGGAAGAACGACTTGCCATTGCGCTTGCCGAACCACAGGGCCGCGAGCATCACGCCGATGAATCCGCCGTGGAACGACATGCCGCCCTTCCACACTTCGAAAATCAGCGTCGGGTTGGCCAGGTACGCGCTCAGATCATAGAACAGCACGTAACCCAGACGGCCGCCGACGATCACGCCCATCGATAGCCAGAACACCAGATCGGAGAGTTTCTCCTTGGTCCAGGTCGGGTCGAAGCGGTTGAGCCGGCGCGACGCCAACAGCCACGCGCCGCCGATGCCGATCAGGTACATCAGACCGTACCAGTGGATTTTCAGCGGACCGATGGCCAGGGCCACCGGGTCGATCTGCGGGTAAGGCAGCATTGCGACTCCTTGTTAGGGTTGAAAGCGAAATTCCCGGGCGACGCTGCCACCTCAGGATTAAGCCAGGATTGCCACGCGGTCAGAGCAGAAAGCTCAAACCCACGCAGAACAGCAAAGCGGCGAACAGCCTTTTCAGCAAGCGCGGCGACAACCTGTGTGCCAGACGCGCGCCGAGCCGGGCGAAGACCATGCTGGTCAGGGCGATGCCCAACAATGCCGGCAAATACACAAAACCGAGACTATGGGCCGGCAACAACGGATCGTGCCACCCCAGAATCATGAAACTTGCTGCACTGGCCAGAGCGATCGGCAGGCCACAGGCCGACGAGGTCGCCACCGCCTGCTGCATCGGCACGCTGCGCCAGGTCAGAAACGGCACGGTCAGCGAGCCGCCACCGATGCCGAAAATCGCCGAGGCCCAGCCAATCACCGTACCGGCGGCAGTCAGACCGAGTTTGCCCGGCACCGTTCGGCTGGCCTTGGGTTTGACGTCCAGCGCCAGTTGCACGGCGATCACCAGAGCGAACACGCCGATGATCTTTTGCAGGTTCGGCCCGGAGATAGCTTCTGCGGTCAGCGCCCCGAAACCGGCACCGAGCAGAATGCCCACGGTCATCCAGCGAAAAATCGCCCAGCGCACCGCGCCACGGCGGTGATGTTCACGCACGGCGTTGACCGAGGTGAATATGATCGTCGCCAGCGACGTGCCCACCGCCAAATGCGTAAGAATCGACTGATCGAAGCCCTGCAAAGTGAAGCTGAACACCAGCACCGGGACGATGATGATCCCGCCGCCGACGCCAAACAGCCCGGCGAGCACGCCCGCACAGGCGCCGAGCGCCAGGTAGAGCAGAAATTCCATGACCGTCTCCAGCACGCATCGGCAAAACAGGAGCGGCATGTTAACGGATGCGCAGCCTTCTGCTCCACTGGCGATGGATGCACGGACGCCGGATGCGTAGAGTGGGCAAAAAACACACAAGGACCACCTTATGTGCCTGATCGTTTTCGCCTGGCGCCCGGGCCATGCCCAGCCGCTGATCGTCGCGGCCAACCGCGACGAATTCTACGCCCGCCCCAGCCTGCCATTGGCGCCGTGGCCCGAGGCGCCGCATGTGCATGCCGGGCGTGATCTTGAAGCTGGCGGCACGTGGCTGGGGATCGGCGCCAACGGACGCTTCGCCGCGCTGACCAATATTCGCGATCCGCAACAGCCACCGGCGACCAAATCCCGGGGCGATCTGGTGGCGCGCTTTCTTGCTGACGATCTGTCAATTGATGATTATTTGAGCGATGTGGTGGGCCGTGCGGGCGAATACGCTGGCTTCAATCTGCTGCTGGGCAATGCCCATGAGCTGTGGCATTTCAATGCGCGGGCGTCGGAGCCGGTGATGTTGCAGCCTGGAGTTTATGGGTTATCCAACGCGGGGCTGGATACGCCGTGGCCGAAACTGCTCAAGGCCAGGGCGGCGTTGAGCGCGGTGCTGGACGATCCGCAGCCTGAGCGCTTGCTGGCCTTGCTGAGCGATGCGCAGACCGCACCCGAGGCGGAGTTGCCGGATACCGGGGTAGGCATGGCGACGGAGTCGTTGCTGTCGAGCGTGTTTATTGCCAGCCAGAGTTATGGCACGCGAGCGAGTACAGCGTTGATCGTGCGAGCGGACGGCACGCGGCGGATGGTAGAGCGCAGTTTTGGGCCGTATGGCGGGCATCTCGGGGAAGTTGAGGTTTGTGTCTAACAGCAGCCCCTCACCCCAGCCCTCTCCCGGAGGGAGAGGGGGCCGACCGAAGTGTCTTGCGGTATACATCGACCTGAAAGATCAAGTCGATTATGGATTCAGCAAAGCACTTACAGGTCGACGGAGTTCTGCAGCATCCCCAATCAGTCCCCTCTCCCTCTGGGAGAGGGGGCCGACCGAGGTGTCTTGCGGTATACATCGACCTGAAAGATCGAGTCGATTATGGATTCAGCAAAGCACTTACAGGTCGACGGAGTTCTGCAGCATCCCCCAATCAGTCCCCTCTCCCTCTGGGCGGTCCGACGTTTCGGGAGGGCTAGGGTGAGGGGCTTTTGATCTTTAGAGAGCCTTGGTCACCACCGGCGAATTCATCTTCGCCAACCCGAGATTCTTCAGCGCCAGTTGCAGCGAGCTGTGGATAACCTGCGGGTTATCGATCTTCATCAGTTCCGCCAGCATCTCCTGCGCCTTGCTCAGGTTCACCTGACGCAACATCCACTTCACCTTCGGCAGGTTGGTGGCGTTCATCGACAGGCTGTCGAAGCCCATCGCCATCAACAGCACCGCCGCCGCTGGATCCCCGGCCATCTCGCCGCAGATGCTCACCGGTTTGCCTTCGGCGTGGGCGTCAGTGACCACGGTTTGCAGAGCTTGCAGCACCGCAGGGTGCAGATAGTCGTAGAGGTCGGCGACGCGCGGGTTGTTGCGGTCTACCGCCAGCAGGTACTGGGTCAGGTCGTTGGAGCCAACCGAGAGGAAGTCGACCATCCGCGCCAGTTCCTTGGTCTGGTACACCGCTGCCGGGATTTCGATCATCACGCCGATCGGCGGCATCGGCACATCGGTGCCTTCGTCGCGCACTTCGCCCCAGGCCCGGTGGATCAGGTGCAGGGCTTCTTCGAGTTCGTGGGTGCCGGAGATCATCGGCAGCAGAATCCGCAGGTTGTTCAAGCCTTCGCTGGCCTTGAGCATCGCGCGGGTCTGCACGAGGAAGATTTCCGGGTGGTCGAGGGTGACGCGGATACCGCGCCAGCCGAGGAACGGGTTGTCTTCCTTGATCGGGAAGTACGACAGCGATTTGTCACCGCCGATGTCGAGGCTGCGCATGGTCACCGGTTGCGGATGGAACGCGGCGAGCTGCTCGCGGTAGATCGCCAGCTGTTCCTTCTCGCTCGGGAAGCGCTGGTTGATCATGAACGGCACTTCGGTGCGGTACAGACCAACCCCTTCGGCGCCACGCTTCTGCGCCCGCGCCACATCGGCGAGCAGGCCGGTATTGACCCACAGTGGCATGCGGTGGCCATCGAGGGTCACGCACGGAAGGTCGCGCAGGGTGTCGAGGCCCAGCGCCAGTTGTTTCTCTTCCTCTACGACTTCGGCGAACTGCTTGCGCAGCACTTCGCTGGGGTTGGTGTAGACCTCGCCACGGGTGCCGTCGACGATCATTTCGATGCCGTCGACCTTGGCGTACGGCAGATCGACCAGGCCCATCACCGTCGGAATGCCCATGGCCCGGGCGAGAATCGCAACGTGGGAGTTACCCGAACCGAGTACCGAGACCAGACCGACCAGCGTGCCTTCCGGCACCTCGCCGAGCATCGCCGGCGTCAGCTCTTCGCTGACCAGAATGGTTTTTTCCGGGTAGACCAGGTTCTGCTGGCGCTCTTCCTGCAGATAGGCGAGCAGACGGCGGCCAAGGTCTTTGACGTCCGAAGCGCGCTCGCGCAGGTAGGCGTCGTCCATCAGTTCGAAACGGTTGACGTGCTCAGTGACCACCTGACGCAGCGCGCCCTGAGCCCACTGCCCCGTCTTGATCACGGTGGTGATTTCGCTGCCCAGCGAGGCATCGTCGAGCATCATCAGGTAGACGTCGAACAACGCGCGCTCTTCCGGGCGCAACTGGGTCGCGAGTTTGGCGGACAAGGCGCGCATGTCGGCGCGCACGCCTTCGATGGCAGTCTTGAACAGCGCCAGCTCAGCGTTGATGTCGGTGATGGTCTTGTCCGGCACCACGTCCAGGTCCGCCGGCGGCAGCATGACCACGGCGGTACCGACGGCAGCACCCGGCGAACCCGGCACGCCGACGAATTTGGCTTCCTGAATGCCCTTGCCCTGCCGGCCCAGACCACGGATCGAACCGGTGGCCTCGGCGTGGGCGATCACGCCGGCGAGCTGCGCGCTCATGGTCACGAGGAAGGCTTCTTCACCTTCGTCGAACTGGCGGCGTTCTTTCTGCTGGATGACCAACACGCCGACGACGCGGCGGTGGTGGATGATCGGTGCACCGAGGAACGAGGCGTAACGCTCTTCACCGGTCTCGGCGAAGTAGCGATAGCGCGGGTGAACCGAAGCGTTTTCCAGGTTCAGGGGTTCTTCACGCGTGCCGACCAGACCGACCAGACCCTCGTTGGGGGCCATGCTGACCTTGCCGATCGAGCGCTTGTTCAAGCCCTCGGTGGCCATCAGGACGAAGCGATTGGTTTCCGGATCAAGCAGGTAGACCGAGCAGACCTGGCTGCCCATGGCCTCTTTGACGCGCAACACAATAATCCCCAACGCCGCCTTGAGATCCTTGGCGGAGTTAACTTCCTGGACGATCTTGCGCAGCGTATTGAGCATGGCTCGGGGTCGAACTCCGTCGTCAGTCGCGCGCTAAAAGGCGCGGGGCAAGCTCTTTGAGAGCGCGTCGATACACCTCGCGCTTGAATGTCACCACCTGGCCCAACGGATACCAATAGCTGACCCAGCGCCAGCCATCGAACTCCGGTTTACCGGTCAGATCCATCCGCACCCGCTGCTCGTTGGAGATCAGGCGCAGGAGAAACCATTTCTGTTTCTGGCCGATGCACAGCGGTTGGCTGTGGGTACGCACCAGGCGTTGCGGCAAACGATAGCGCAACCAGCCTCGGGTACAGGCCAGTATTTCAACATCTTCACGTTCCAGGCCAACTTCTTCGTTCAGCTCGCGGTACAAGGCGTCTTCCGGCGTCTCCTCGGGGTTGATCCCCCCTTGCGGAAACTGCCAGGCGTCCTGATTGATACGGCGAGCCCATAGCACCTGGCCGGCGTCATTCGTCAGAATGATCCCGACATTGGGGCGGAAACCATCGGGGTCGATCACGGCAACAACCTCGCAAACGCATGTCGCCGCATTGTTCCACAAAGCTTGATCAGGCGGCAACGAAGGTTCCTACCTTATGTGCACTCTTGTGAAAAGACCGTATTCTTGTCGCCTTTTTACTGACTTTTCAGCGGGTAACTGCAATGCGCCTGGCTTTATTCGATTTGGACAACACCCTTCTGGGCGGCGACAGCGATCACGCTTGGGGCGATTATCTGTGCGAGCGCGGCTTCCTCGACCCGATCGCCTACAAAGCGCGCAACGACGAGTTCTATCAGGATTACCTGGCCGGCAAGCTCGACAACGCCGCCTACCTGAACTTCTGCCTGGAAATTCTCGGCCGCACCGAAATGGCCGTACTCGACGCCTGGCACAGCGATTACATGCGCGACTGCATCGAGCCGATCGTGCTGCCCAAGGCACTGGAGCTGCTGAAAAAGCACCGCGATGCTGGCGACAAACTGGTGATCATCACCGCCACCAACCGTTTCGTCACCGCGCCGATCGCTGTGCGCCTGGGCGTGGAAACCCTGATTGCCACCGAATGCGAAATGATCGATGGCCGCTACAGCGGGCGCAGCACCGACATTCCATGCTTCCGTGAAGGCAAGGTCACGCGCCTGAATCGTTGGCTGGAAGAGACCGGGCATTCGCTTGAGGACAGCTATTTCTATAGCGATTCGATGAATGATCTGCCGCTGCTGGAACAGGTGGCGAATCCGGTGGCGGTGGACCCGGATCCGAATCTGCGGGCCGAGGCCGAGAAGCGTGGCTGGCCGGTGATTTCGTTGCGCGGCTGAGATTGCTATCGCTGGCTTGCCAGCGATGGGGGTCAACTCGGTCTCAAGCCTTAAACCGGCTTGGCCCCCATCAACGCCGCTATGGCGACAAACCCGACGCCGCTGACAATCGCCAGCGCCAGATTGAATGTGCGGTTGCCCACCCCGCTGGTCCACAGCCGATCCAGCCGGACCAGCAGCCAGACTGCGCTGAGCGTGGCCACGGCGTAGATCACGCTGGATCCCAGAATCCACAATTGGCCCAACGGCCAGCCAACCAGATGCACCAGCCACCAGCCGGTGAAAGGCATGCTGAGCATACCGATCAGCATCAGACACCAGATGAACAGCCAGGGACGGCGCATCGTACTGGCCGGGCCTTCGCTGCGATTTCGCCAGGTCAGGGCGGCGAGCCCCAGCCCGCTCGCGAGGATGACCACGGTCGCCGCGACGTGAAGGACTTTCAGGGTGGTCAGGGTTTCCATGTCGTTCTCTTCCGTAGATCCATGCCCATCAGCGTAGCCGCTCAGCCAAGAAACAGCTGATAGGCCGGGTTGTCGCTTTCATCCCAATACGGGTAGCCGATTTCCGCCAGTGCCGCCGGCACCAGATGACGTTCGTCATGGGGCACTTGCAGGCCGGCGACCACGCGGCCGTCCGCTGCGCCGTGGTTGCGGTAGTGAAACATCGAGATATTCCAGCGCCCGCCGAGCTTGTTGAGGAAGTTGAACAACGCGCCCGGGCGCTCCGGGAATTCGAAGCGCAGCACCACTTCATCGACCACCTGCGCCGCACGGCCGCCGACCATGTGGCGGATGTGCAGCTTGGCCAGTTCGTTGTCGGTCAGGTCGATAACCGGAAAACCCTGCTCGGTCAGGCTCGCCAGCAAGGCGCTGCGCGGATCGTTGTCCGGGTGAGTCTGCACGCCAACGAAGATGTGCGCTTCGCTGCCGGTGTTGTAGCGGTAATTGAATTCGGTGATCTGGCGCTTGCCGATGGCTTCGCAGAACGCCTTGAAGCTGCCGGCCTTTTCCGGGATGGTCACGGCGATGATCGCCTCGCGACCTTCGCCCAGTTCGGCGCGTTCGGCGACGTGGCGCAGGCGGTCGAAGTTGACGTTGGCGCCTGAGTCGATGGCGACGAAAGTCTGGCCGCTGACGCCACGCTGCTCGACGTACTTCTTGATCCCGGCCACGCCCAGCGCCCCAGCAGGCTCGGTGATCGAGCGGGTATCGTCGTAGATATCCTTGATTGCTGCGCAGATCTCGTCGGTGCTGACAGTAATCACTTCATCGACGTAATCCTTGCAGATCTCAAAGGTGTACTGGCCGATCTGCGCCACCGCCACGCCGTCGGCGAAGATGCCCACGGTCGGCAGAACCACGCGCTCGCCCGCTGCCATCGCTGCTTGCAGGCAATTGGAATCGTCCGGTTCGACGCCGATCACTTTTATGTCCGGGCGCAGATACTTCACGTAAGCCGCGATACCGGCGATCAGGCCGCCGCCGCCGACCGGGACGAAAATCGCATCCAGCGGCTGCGGGTGCTGACGCAGGATTTCCATCGCCACGGTGCCCTGCCCGGCAATGGTGTGCGGATCGTCGTACGGGTGGATGTAGACGTAGCCTTTTTCATCGACCAGTTTCAGCGAGTAGGCCAGCGCTTCCGGAAACGAGTCACCGTGCAGCACCACTTTGCCGCCGCGCGAACGCACGCCTTCGACCTTGATTTCCGGGGTGGTCTTGGGCATGACGATGGTGGCTTTGACGCCCAACACTTTCGCCGCCAGGGCCAGACCCTGCGCATGATTGCCCGCCGACGCGGTGACCACGCCTCGGGCGCGCTCTTCGTCGCTCAGCTGGGTCAGCTTGTTGTAGGCGCCGCGAATCTTGAACGAGAACACCGGCTGCAAGTCTTCACGCTTGAGCCAGATGTCGTTGCCCAGCCGCTCGGAGAGCTGGCGGGCGTTCTGCAGCGGGGTTTCTACGGCAACGTCATAAACGCGCGAGGTGAGGATCTTTTTGACGTACTGTTCGAGCATCGGAAAGCATCACTGGCGATTGGGCGGGACCAGCGAGTCTAACCCGCCTTTTGCCGAGGCGACCACACTAAACAGGTGGTTTTAAGGTCTGGAAACCCATTCTTGAGTGAGCACTGTCGTGGCGAGGGGATTTATCCCCGCTGGAGTGCGAAGCGCTCCCCTGCATTTTTTCAGTTACACCGCGTTCCAAGGTTTTATGACGACTGCGCTGCCGAACGGGATAAATCCCCTCACCACAGCTTGTTTCCCCCTGTACCACCGCGAGGCCTATAATGCCGGCCTTTCTGCCCAACCCTTGCCCGCTTCCGGAGCCCGCATGACCCAGGATCAACTCAAACAGGCCGTGGCCCAGGCCGCCGTCGACTTCATCCTGCCGAAACTCGACGACAAGAGCATCGTCGGCGTCGGCACCGGCTCCACCGCCAATTGCTTCATCGATGCACTGGCCCAGCACAAGGGCGCGTTCGATGGCGCGGTCGCCAGCTCCGAAGCCACCGCCGCGCGCCTCAAGGGCCACGGCATTCCGGTGTATGAGCTGAACACGGTCAGCGATCTGGAGTTCTACGTCGACGGCGCCGATGAAAGCGATGCGCACCTGAACCTGATCAAGGGCGGCGGCGCCGCTCTGACCCGCGAGAAGATTGTCGCCGCTGTGGCCAAGACCTTCATCTGCATCGCCGACGCCAGCAAACTGGTGCCGGTACTCGGCGAGTTCCCGCTGCCGGTGGAAGTAATCCCGATGGCCCGCAGCCACGTAGCCCGCCAACTGGTCAAACTCGGTGGCGACCCGGTGTACCGCGAAGGCGTGTTGACCGACAACGGCAACATCATCCTCGACGTGTTCAACCTGCAGATCACCAACCCGGTGGAGCTGGAAGCGCAGATCAATGCCATCGTCGGCGTGGTCACCAACGGCCTGTTCGCCGCGCGCCCGGCGGATCTGCTGTTGCTGGGCACCAGTGAAGGCGTGAAAACCCTGAAGGCTGAGTAACAGACTGCCCGAATCATGGGCAGACAAATAAACCTGTGGGAGCGAGCCTGCTCGCGAATGCGCCTGTTCAGCCAACATCTTCATTGACTGGCCAACCGCACTCGCGAGCAGGCTCGCTCCCACAGTGTTTTGTGGTGTTGGTCAGTTTTGTGTGGGCTTCTTGAAGACGTAGAACAGATTCGGCTCGCTCACCAGGTACAACGTGCCGTCATCATCCATCGCAATTCCCTCCGCCTGCGGCACGGTTTTCTGCAAACCCTGACGCCCGCCGCTGATCGACATGGTGCTCAAGGGGCGCCCGTCGACATCCAGCTCGATAATCAACCGCGACTCGTCCGACAGTGCCAGCAAGTGCCCGCTGCGTTCGTCGTACTGCAGACTCGACAGATCACGCACGAACATCCCGGCATCGCGCTTGGGGTTGTTGATCACGTGCACCGCGTAGGTCTTGTCCGGTTTGAAGTGCGGAAAACCGTGGACCTCGTAGATCAGCATCGGGTCGCGTTCTTTGGCCACGAACAGCCGCTTGCCCACTGAAT
This sequence comes from Pseudomonas sp. CCNWLW23, assembly GCF_037095675.1. Classification (NCBI taxonomy): domain Bacteria; kingdom Pseudomonadati; phylum Pseudomonadota; class Gammaproteobacteria; order Pseudomonadales; family Pseudomonadaceae; genus Pseudomonas; species Pseudomonas sp. CCNWLW23. The sequence goes on from NZ_JBAWKM010000001.1 coordinate 174,149, forward strand.
CGTAAGCCAGCCCTTCGAAACCCTTGTTGCCGGACATGTGCACGCCGAGGGTCATTTGCTCGGCATCCTCGGCATCGAGAAAAGTGGTGTCGGCCTCGAGGTGGATCTTGATCAGCCGTTGCTGACGCTCGTCGGTGATCACGTAGGTGTCGGCGCTGATGTACTCGACGGCTTCCGGATCGCCAAACCCCACCAGAGCGATGCGCCGCAGAATCTTGCCTTCCAGGGACAATTCGACCAGTTCGGAATTCTTGTTGGTCACGGTGAACAGGCTTTTACGCACCGGATCGTAGGTCAGCGCCGAGACGTCATCGTCGAGCCCGTCGATCGGCCGCGCTTCGATGGTCACCCGATATTGATCCAGGCCGATCGCCTCGCTGCTCACCGGTTGCCACAGCGTGTGCAGGTTGAACCAGGCGCGCTCGAACAGGCGCAGGTATTGGCCGATCGCGATCAACGCGATCAGGACAATCATCAACAGGACGAGGATCAGCGGTTTGGGGCGGGCAAGTCGACGCATTCAGGCAGGCTCGGATTCATGACAGGCCGATGAAATATCACGCCTGTCTGAACTGAAGCTTAATGGCCACTTGCCCCAGACCACAAGCCAACCCGTGTAGGAGCTGCCGAAGGCTGCGATCTCTTGATCTTGCTTTTGAAAGGCAACATCAAAAGATCGCAGCCTGCGGCGGCTCCTACAGGGAAAGCATTACCGATGTTTTTCGAATCGGTAGAACAGGTTCGGTTCGCTGACCATGTACAGCGTGCCTTCCTCATCCATGGTCATGCCTTCGGCGCGGGGGATGGTGTCTTTCAGACCGTTGAAATTGCCGAGCAATGTCATGAAGCTGACTTGCTTGCCGGCTTCGTCCAGTTCCAGCAACAGGTGCGAATCGGCGGACAACACCAGCAGATGGCCAGTGCGCGGATCGACAGCCAGCGCCGACAGGTTGCGCAGATCCAGCTGATCGCTGGCCAGTTTCTGCTTGTCGCCCTGCAGGGTCTGGCCGCCATCGCTTTTCCACGCGAACAGCGCCGGGAGGCGTTCCTCCCCCAGAATAAGTCGCTGATTGCGCGGATCCCACGTGATGGCCTCAAAAGCCTTGTTCTGATCTTTCGACGGCCCGAGGTCGTATTTGGGGAAATCGGCGATGTTCAGCTCACGAGTCGCGGCATCGACCTTGACGATCGACAGCGTATGCTCACGCTCATCGACAATGGCCAGCAAACCGTTTTCCATGACCGTCAAGCCTTCCGGATTACTCCAGCCCACCAACGGCATCTTGCGCAACACGTCGCCCTGAAGCGTCAGCTCGACCAGAAAGGCATTCTTGCCCATCACCGCAAACAGGGTCCTGGTCTGCGGGTTGTAGGCCAGATCCGAAGCTTCGTCCTTCTCCATGCCCGGCAGCGGCTTGGCATCGATCACCACCTGATAGTCCGGCAGCCACACGCTCTCCTTCTGCTCGGCCTTGCTCTCGAAGCGCTCCAGCACCCACAGCACGCCGCGATCATCCCAATGCATGGCGAACGCCAGCCCATAGGCTGCGGCGATGACCAGCAACAGCCAGACATACCAGCGCAGGACGAAGCGCGAACGGAAGGGGGATTTCTGCTGAGTTGAAGATGCCATCAAGGGATGCGTTCCGTTAATTCAGGCCAAGGGTAATAGCACAAAGAGGCCGGCTGAGACGCCAGAATCGCGGGAATTATCCAGAGAGGATGTGAAAAAAACGGGAAATGGCGGGATTGCCGTGTGCATTTGCCAGCAGCAACACATTACAGATATGGAATGGCCCTTGTGGCGAGGGGATTCAGCGAAACGTCGCACCGCCCCGTTGGACTGCGCAGCAGGCCCCTCTTTAAGATCAAGAGGGGCCCGCTTCGCGCGCCAACGGGGCGGTGCGACGTTTCGCTAAACCCTCTCACCACAAAGCTCACCCCCTACAAGGGGTTCTGCGGTTAGCGCACGCTGCTGCTGAAGCTGCTCGCCCCCGGCAGTTCGAGGACGATTTCATCGCCGACGTTCAGCGGGCCGACGCCCACTGGCGTGCCGGTGAGGATCACGTCGCCGGCCTGCAGCGAGAAGCAGCCGGCCATGTGCTGGATCATCGGCACGATAGGGTTGAGCATCGCGCTGCTGTTGCCGTCCTGGCGCACTTCGCCGTTGATGGTCAGGCGGATGCCGATGTCGGTCAGGTCAGCGAAGGTGCTGCCGACCACGAACGGCGCGATCACCGCCGCGCCGTCGAACGACTTGGCGATTTCCCACGGCAGGCCCTTGGCTTTCAGCTCGGCCTGCTTGTCGCGCAGGGTCAGGTCCAGCGCCGGGGCGAAGCCGGAGATCGCATCGAGGACTTCTTCACGGCTTGGCTTGGTCGACAGCGGCTTGCCGATCAACACGGCGATTTCCGCTTCGTAGTGCACCGAACCACGCTCGGTCGGAATGCTGAACCCGCCTTCCAGCGGCACCACGCAACTGCCCGGCTTGATGAACAGCAGCGGCTCGGTCGGCACCGGATTGTCCAGTTCCTTGGCGTGTTCGGCGTAATTGCGGCCAATGCACACGACTTTCCCGATCGGGAAGTGAATGCGCGTGCCGTCGACGTACTGGTGCTGATAGCTCATTTACCGACTCCTGCCTTTATTGATTCAACAGAGATTACCGATCAAACCGGGAAAATCTTGCCCGGGTTCATGATGCCGTTCGGGTCGAACACTGCCTTGACCGCTTTCATGTACTCGATCTCGGCCGGCGAGCGGCTGTAGGTCAGGTAATCACGCTTGGTCATACCGACGCCGTGCTCGGCCGAGATCGAGCCGTTGTACTTCTCGACGGTTTCGAACACCCACTTGTTGACGGTGGCGCACTTGGCGAAGAACTCGTCCTTGCTCAGGTTTTCCGGCTTGAGGATGTTCAGGTGCAGATTGCCGTCGCCGATGTGGCCGAACCAGACGATTTCGAAATCCGGGTAGTGCTCGCCAACGATCGCGTCGATTTCGCGCAGGAACGCCGGCACTTTCGAGACGGTAACCGAGATGTCGTTCTTGTACGGCGTCCAGTGGGAGATGGTTTCGGAGATGTACTCGCGCAGCTTCCACAGATTGTGCAGCTGGGTTTCGCTCTGGCTCATCACGCCGTCGAGCACCCAGCCCTGTTCTACGCAGTGTTCGAAGGTCTCCAGCGCGCTGTTGGCCACTTCTTCGGTGGTCGCTTCGAATTCCAGCAGGGCGTAGAACGGGCACTCGGTCTCGAATGGCGCCGGCACGTCACCACGGCCCATGACCTTGGCCAAGGCCTTGTCGGAGAAGAATTCGAACGCCGTCAGGTCGAGTTTGCCTTGGAAGGCGTGCAGCACCGGCATGATCGAATCGAAATCGGCGGTGCCGAGGACCATGGCGGTGAGGTTTTTCGGCGCGCGATCGAGGCGCATGGTCGCTTCGACAACGAAACCGAGGGTGCCTTCGGCACCGATGAACAGCTGACGCAGGTCGTAACCGGTGGCGTTCTTGATCAGGTCCTTGTTCAGTTCCAGCACGTCGCCCTTGCCGGTGACGACTTTCATGCCGGCCACCCAGTTGCGGGTCATGCCATAGCGAATCACTTTGATCCCGCCGGCGTTGGTGCCGATATTGCCGCCAATCTGGCTGGAACCCGCCGAGGCGAAGTCGACCGGATAGTACAGGCCGTTTTCCTCGGCGACGTTCTGCAGATGCTCAGTGACCACACCCGGCTGGCACACGGCGGTGCGATCGGTGAGGTTGACGTCGAGAATCTGGTTCATGTAATCGAACGAAACCACCACTTCGCCATTGGCCGCCACTGCTGCGGCGGACAGCCCGGTGCGCCCGCCGGATGGCACCAGCGCAATTTTGTGGGAATTGGCCCAACGCACCACGGCCTGCACTTGCTCGATGGTCTTGGGAAACACGATGGCGCTCGGCGCCGGCGCGAAATGCTTGGTCCAATCCTTGCCGTAAGTGTTCAGGGAGTCGGCGTCAGTGAGGACTTTGCCAGGCTCAACCAGGGTCTTCAGTTCATCAATCAGCGCAGGATTGGTCATCGACAGAACTCTCGAACAATTCATGGTCATCCTGAGAACGCTTCACGTCGCAGGAATGAGTGTTTAGCGGGGTGGCTATGCTAGCATACCGACCCCGCAGGACAGTGCCCAAGGCCAGATCCGCGGTGACGGCTTTGTTGCCGTGCGGGTCAGCTCCAGGCTGCTCCCTCCCTGCCATTTTTCTCCGGGATACAGGTTTACGCAGATGAGCAAGACTTCTCTCGATAAGAGCAAGATCAAGTTCCTTCTTCTCGAAGGCGTCCACCAATCGGCTGTCGACGTCCTCAAGGCGGCGGGCTACACCAGCATCGAATACCTGACTGGTTCCTTGCCGGAAGCCCAGCTCAAGGAAAAGATCGCTGACGCTCACTTCATCGGCATCCGCTCGCGCACGCAACTGACCGAAGAGATCTTCGATCACGCGAAGAAACTGGTCGCGGTCGGCTGTTTCTGCATCGGTACCAACCAGGTTGACCTCAGCGCGGCCCGCGAGCGCGGTATTGCCGTGTTCAACGCGCCGTACTCCAACACCCGTTCCGTAGCGGAACTGGTACTGGCCGAAGCGATCCTGCTGCTGCGCGGCATCCCTGAGAAGAATGCATCCTGCCACCGTGGCGGCTGGATCAAGTCCGCCGCCAACTCGTTCGAGATCCGTGGCAAGAAGCTGGGCATCGTCGGCTACGGCTCGATCGGCACGCAGCTGTCGGTGCTGGCTGAAGGCCTGGGCATGCAGGTGTTCTTCTATGACACCGTGACCAAGCTGCCACTGGGCAACGCTACGCAGGTCAACAACCTGCACGAGCTGCTGGGCATGTCCGACATCGTCACCCTGCACGTCCCGGAAACCGCCGCCACTCAGTGGATGATCGGCGAGAAGGAAATCCGCGCCATCAAGAAGGGCGGCATCCTGATCAACGCTGCACGGGGCACCGTGGTCGAGCTCGACGCCCTGGCGGACGCGATCAAGGACAAGCACCTGATCGGCGCGGCCATCGACGTGTTCCCGGTGGAGCCCCGCTCCAACGACGAAGAGTTCGAAAGCCCGCTGCGCGGCCTCGACAACGTGATCCTGACCCCGCACATCGGTGGCTCGACCGCCGAAGCGCAAGCCAACATCGGTCTGGAAGTAGCAGAGAAACTGGTCAAGTACAGCGACAACGGTACTTCGGTGTCGTCGGTCAACTTCCCGGAAGTGGCCCTGCCGGCTCACCCTGGCAAGCACCGCCTGCTGCACATCCACGAGAACATCCCGGGTGTGATGAGCGAGATCAACAAGGTTTTCGCCGAAAACGGCATCAACATCTCCGGTCAGTTCCTGCAGACCAACGAGAAAGTCGGTTACGTGGTGATCGACGTCGACGCCGAATACTCGGAGCTGGCGCAAGAGAAACTGCAACACGTCAACGGCACTATCCGTAGCCGTGTTCTCTTCTGAAGAAGCAGCGGCAAGCTTCAAGCTACTAGCGGCAAGTGAACAGCGCTTTTGCTTTACCTTGCCGCTTGCAGCTAGCCACTTGAAGCTGAATTAAAAAAGGGAGCCCCGCAGGGCTCCCTTTTTTTATTTCACGTTGACGGTGATTTTTTCCGAAACGATCGATGGGTCGAACGGCATGTGGCCGCTGTCGCCGAGGATCAGTTGCAAGGTGTGTTTGCCCGGGGCCAGTTTGATCGTGGCTTCGGTCTGCGCCTTGCCGAAATGCATGTGGTGGGCGTCAGTCGGGATCGGCGCGCCTTCGGCCGGCAGGTCGTCGACGTCGATCAGCAGGTGATGGTGGCCGGTGTTCTTGGTGGTGTCACCCGCCGGGGCCAGCGCGATGTTCTTGACGCCGAACTTGACCTTGAATTCCTGCGAGACGGTGGCGCCGTCCTCGGGAGAAACGATGAACACTTCAGCATCCTTCGGCGCCGGTGTCGCCGCACTGGCCAGCACCGAAACACCCATCAGCACACCGGCCAACGCTGCACGTGACAAAAAGCTTTTCATTTTCTTCTCCAGTTTTTCCGTAAAATCCGCACGGTCATGACAACTTCATGACCATTTGTTGTCGAAGGCACTCGACAACCATAGCAAAGCGAGCCTGAATCAGAGCGTCGCGATAATGATTTCAAAGGAGTGACCATGCGCCTGCTGCCTGGCCTGATCTGCCTGCTACCCCTTCTGAGCCCGCTGGCTCACGCCGAACTGATTGATGACATCAACGACCGTGGCGAGCTGCGCATAGCCCTTGAGGCTAATACACCGCCCTTCAATTACAAGGAAGGCGACACCCTCACGGGGTTCGAGGTCGAGCTTGGGCAACTGATCGCCAACGAGCTGGATGTACGCGCCGACTTCATCGTCACCGACGAGGGCGACCTGCTCCAGGGCGTTGAAAGCGGCAAGTACGACGTCGCGCTCAACCACATAGCACTGACACCCGAACTCAAGGATCGTTTCGACTTCAGCGAGCCGTACGGCGAGGTTGATGGGCAATTGTTGGCGAAGAAGGACGAGACGCCGCGGCCGATGGTGCTGGTGCAGGCGTTGACCGAAGCGAAGCCGAAAGCGGCAGCGCCGGTGGAATTGGCGATACCGTTTCAGAAGGGTAATCCGGCGTTTCAGGCCAGCCTCAAGAGCGCGCTGGAACGGATCAAGGCGGATGGGCGGTTGGCGGCGTTGTCCGAGAAGTGGTTGAAACCGTAAGAGTCCCTCACCCTAACCCTCTCCCGGAGGGAGAGGGAACTGATCCGGGGATGCTTTAGAGGTACGCCGACTTGGGATTGCTATACCGAATCCGAAATCGACTGATCATGGCTTTGTCGAATCCCTGGTCGCCAAGGTCTTTCAGGTCGATGGACAGCGCCAGACACCTCGGTCGGCCCCCTCTCCCCCCGGGAGAGGGCTGGGGTGAGGGCAACGATGGCGGATCAGTCCAAAGCCGCCAGAGTCACCGCCGCCTCAGCCAGCTCAAGCTCACTGAAAACCCGAACCCCATGACGCTTGAGCGACGCCGCCGTCACTCCCTCGCCACTGACTTTAACCCCTCTGAAGGTGCCGTCATACGTCAGCAGATTCCCGCAAGACGGACTGTTGGCCTTGAGCACCGCCACCCGAATGCCGTGCTTTTGCACCAGTTCCAGCGCTTGCCGCGCCCCCTCGAGAAACTGCGCGCTGACATCCTCGCCATCAGTAGTGATGACTGCGGCAATGCCATCCAGCACCTCACCGCCCTGCCCGCCAGGAATCTCCGCCGCCGCCCGCGGCGTCGGCAATCCACCGGCCACCTCCGGACACAACGGTACCACGCGCCCTTCTTCGATCCACTGCTCAAGCAGATCAAACGGCCCGCTCGCACCACCGTCATAACGCACGCGATGGCCCAACAGGCAGCGACTGACCAGGACCTTTTCCATGTTCAGAACGGCTCGTTGCCACGGCGACGAAACCAGCCAGTCAGCGACAGGCGCTCGCGATGGGCCGGCAATACTTCGTGGGGCACTTCACCGGAGAGAAACACCACCAGACAGCCGCCGGTCGGCTGTACGTCATGCACGCGTTCCTCGCCCAGGTACATGCGCAACTGGCCACCGTCCTCCGGCAACCAGGCCTCGTTGAGATAGATCACCGCCGAGACCATGCGCCGGTCATCATCGCGAAAGCGGTCAACGTGCTTGAGGTAGAACGCGCCAGGCGGGTACAGGGCGAAATGGCATTCGAAATCCTCAAGCCCCAGAAACAAGCCACGATTAAGTGCCTCGCGCAGACTGTCCATCAGGCTCAGATAGCGGTCAGTGGCCTCGGCCTGACCCGGGTCGATCCACTGGATGTGATCGCCGCGAATACCCTCGCGAATCTCCGAAAACGGCCCGCGACCGACCGCTGCCGGCGCCAGCTCACCTTCGGCTTCACGTTTACGGCACTCGGCCGCCAGCGCCCGGGTCAGATCGGCGGGCAGGAAGATGTTCTGCTGCGACCAGCCGTGTTCGGCCAGGTCGTCGACAATGCGTAACAGCAGCGGGTGTTCAGAGGATATCGGCATGGCGCGCATAGTATGCCGACGGCGATAAATCCGACAGAGCCACGCAGCGCCTTGCTACGAATTCTCGACAAGTACCGGCACCGCACGGACAATAGTCCGCTGCTGACAGGAGTCCCTATGCGCCGTTTGCTTTTTTCACTGTTGATGTTCTGCGTATTGCCCGCCTGGGCGGACGGCCACGATCAGTTGTACAAGGTCGCCGGCTGGCCAGAACAACGCGCGCATTTCAACGATGCCCTGAGCGCCGCCCAGCAGCGCTATCAGAACAGCCTGCCGCCTGCGGTATTTCAGGCGCTGGTCAACAACAGCAATCAGCGCTTCGCCGCGCAGGCCGTGGATCAGCGTGCCGAAGCGCAACTGCGGCAGAAACTCGCCGACCCGAAACCGGCGCTGACCTTCTTCCAGTCGCCGCTGGGCAAGAAGATCGTTGCCGCCGAACTGCTGGCGACCCGCCGCGATCAACTGGCAAAAAATGCCCAGGGCCTGCCGAAGATGCAGGCCAGCGACAGTCGCTTGCTGATCATCGGCCATCTCGCCCAGGCCCTGCCAGCCCGTGAGGCGGGCGCCGAGGTCAGTCTGGCGATTGCCGGCGTAGCGGCGGACAGCTTGAGTTCGATGATCCCGGGACTGCTCGGCGGTGGACAGGCACAGGGCATGTTGAACGGTCAGCGCCAGCGGCTGATGGATCAGATTGGCGCCGATCTGAACAACACTTTGCTTTACGTGTATCGCGACTTGTCGGATGAAGAGCTCGAAGAATTTGCGACGTTTGCCGAGTCGACCGAGGGCAAGGCTTATTACCAGGCGGCGCTGGCGGCGATTCGGGCGGGGTTGGCGGTCGGCCAGTGATGTTCGTTACCTGAAAGATCGCATTCGCGAGCAGGCTCGCTCCCACAGTTGTAACGCATTCCCCTGTGGGAGCGAGCCTGCTCGCGAAGAGGCCCTCCCAGGCACTAGAGATTCCGCCCCCTGATCCGCTTGCTCAAGAATTCGAAATACTCCTCACGCATCTCCGCCGTTTCATTGGCCAGGTGATGCCGTGCCTCGGCCAGCAGCAGAATCTGCGGCCGGTCGAACTTCCATTTCAACACCTGCAGATTGTGCTGCCAGTCGACAGTCATGTCCGCCTGCCCCTGAATGATCAGCGGCCGTCGCGGACTTTTTTTCGCGTGCTCGACGCGGATGATCCAGCGCGACAGCGCGCCCACCCATTTCGTCGGCAGGCGTCTTGGCTGTAACGGATCGGCCTGCAGAAACGGCAGGAAATCCGGATCGTTGGAGTTCTCGCTGAAGCGTCGCGCGACCCCGCGTACAAACGGCCGCAGCAGGTAATAACTCAACTGCGACCAGCCCCACGCCCTCGGCCTTACCAATGGCGCCAGCAGAATCACCTGCCCCTGCGCCGGGCTGTTCTCGCCATGGTTGAGCAGGTGATCGACGACAATCGCGCCACCGGTGCTTTGCCCGCACAAATGCCAAGGCTGCGGCAGCGCGATCGAGTTCGCTTCAGCAAACAGCGCCTGCAACACGTCCTGGTATTCAGAGAAATCACGAATGCTTGCCCGTGGCCCGCTCGACAGACCATGGCCCGGCAAGTCGCAGGCGATCACGGCGAAATCCTGATCCAGCGCCCATTCGATCACATGCCGGTACAGGCCGATGTGATCGTAGTAACCGTGCAGCAGAAACAGCGTCGCCTTGACCTTCTCCGGCCACCAGCAATGGCTGACCAGCTCGTAGCCATCGACCTCGAAACGACCCATGCCGCGCCAGACATCGCGCTCGGCGAAGTCGGTCTTGTAGAAGCGCTGATAAGCCTTCGCCTCATCCGATAACGGCTGCCACTCGGCCAATGGCTTGAGGCTCGCGCGTAAATGATCGGGGTCGAAAGTATCAGGCATGCGCACATTCCAAAGCGGTAAACGGACTTTATCGGCCTGCGATATTCATCTGTCGGAGCAAGCATGGCAAGCTAGCCAACCTTTTCAGATTCCGAAATCATGCGTTCGCCCTACCGCACCGCACTGTTCGCCAGCCTGCTCGCGCTGATCTGCGCCGGGGTGCTGTGGGCGGCGTATGACTGGTTTCAGGGCCGCTATCTGCGCGCGTTCAGCGAACATACGGCGGTATTTTCCGGTGACCCGCTGCGCCTGCCGGACAACCTTGCCGGGCCGGGCAATATTCGCCTCGTACACTTCTGGGATCCGGCCTGCCCGTGCAACGTCGGTAATCAACAGCACCTGAGCGAGATGGTCGAACAGTTCGGCGCGCGTGGCGTGGAGTTCTTCGCCGTACAAAAGCCCGGCAGCCACGGCCAGTTGCCCGCCACCCTCGCCAGCCTGAAAACCATCATCGTCCTGCCCGGCGCCGAACAGATCCCCGCCAGCCCCGCCGTGGCGATCTGGGATCGTAGCGGCAAACTCGCCTATTTCGGCCCGTACAGCGAAGGCCTGACCTGCAACTCCAGCAACAGCTTTATCGAACCGATCCTGCATGCGCTGACGGAAGATCGCCCGGTCAATGCCACGCATACGCTGGCAGTGGGTTGTTATTGCCCGTGGCCGGCGGACGCGAAGTAAGGCATTCCGGACTTTTCAAGGACAGCGCTGCACCGCACAGATGCTCTGTGCTAAATGTTTGCAGCCCGACGGGCGGCCTTTTCGCCTGCACAAGGAGTCACCATGAAGCGTGCGTTGATCGTCGTTGCCTTGCTCATCGTTGTCCTGCTCGGCGCCGCCGGCGGGTATATCTACAGCAAGCAGCCGACGCGCCAGGGCCAGGTCGAGCTGCGCAATCTGCAAGGCTCGGTGACCGTGCGCTATGACGAGCGCGGTGTGCCGCATATCCGCGCCGAGAACGAAACCGACCTCTATCGCGCCCTCGGTTATGTCCACGCGCAGGATCGTCTGTTCCAGATGGAAGCCATGCGCCGCCTCGCCAGGGGCGAGCTGGCCGAAGTGCTCGGGCCGAAACTGCTCGACACCGACAAACTGTTTCGCAGCCTGCGCATCCGCGAGCGTGCGGCCAGTTACGTCGCCAGCCTCGACAAGCAGTCGCCGGCGTGGAAGGGCCTGCAAGCCTATCTGGACGGCATCAACCAATATCAGGACAGCCACGTCGCGCCGATCGAGTTCGACGTGCTGGGCATCCCCAAGCGGCCGTTCACGGCCGAAGACAGCATTAGCGTCGCCGGCTACATGGCCTACAGCTTTGCCGCCGCATTTCGCACCGAACCGCTGCTGACCTACGTGCGCGATCAGCTCGGCGCCGATTACCTCGATGTGTTCGATCTCGAATGGCAGGCCAAAGGGGTTCTGGCCACCGATCACACTCGGCACGCACCGGCCCTCGCCGCCGGCGACTGGCAGGACCTCACCGCCCTCGCCCGCCTCAGCGAACAGGCGCTGCTCGACAACGGCCTGCCGCAGTTCGAGGGCAGCAACGCCTGGGTGATTACCGGCAGCCGCAGCCAGAGTGGCAAGCCGTTGCTGGCCGGCGATCCGCATATCCGCTTCTCGGTGCCGTCGGTGTGGTACGAGGCGCAGTTGTCGGCGCCGGGTTTCGAGTTATACGGCCATCATCAGGCACTGGTGCCGTTCGCGTTTCTGGGACACAACCTCGATTTCGGCTGGAGCCTGACCATGTTCCAGAACGACGATCTCGATCTGATCGCCGAGAAGGTCAACCCGGACAACCCCAATCAGGTCTGGTATCGCGGTCAGTGGACCGACATGCTCGTCAGCGAGCAGCAGATCAATGTGAAAGGCCAGGCTCCAGTGACGATAACCCTGCGCCAGTCTCCGCACGGGCCAATCGTCAACGACGCCCTCGGCAGCGCTGCCGGAAAAACACCAATCGCGATGTGGTGGGCCTTCCTCGAAACACCCAACCCGATCCTCGACGGTTTCTACCAGCTCAACCGCGCCGACACGTTGGCCAAGGCCCGCGCGGCAGCGGCCAAGGTGCAGGCGCCGGGTCTGAATCTGGTGTACGCCAATGCCAAGGGCGATATCGCCTGGTGGGCCTCGGCCCTGCTGCCCAAACGTCCGGCCGGGGTGAAACCGGGCTTCATCCTCGACGGGAGCACGCCCGAGGCGGACAAGGACGGCTACTACCCGTTCAGCGCCAACCCGCAGGAAGAGAACCCGGCGCGCGGCTATATCGTCTCGGCCAACTTCCAGCCCGTGTCGCCGACCGGCATGGAGATTCCCGGTTACTACAACCTTGCCGATCGTGGTCAGCAGCTTGACCGTCAGCTCAGCGACAACCGGGTGAAGTGGAGCAACGAGGCCAACCAAAAACTGCAATTGGGCACGGCGACCGGTTACGGCCCGCGTCTGTTGGCGCCGCTGTTGCCGGTGTTGCGTGAGGTGGTCAGTGATCCGGCGCAACTGAAACTGGTCGAGCAGCTGGCGCAGTGGCCCGGCGACTATCCGCTGAATTCCGTCAGCGCGACGCTGTTCAACCAATTCCTCTACGACCTTGCCGATGCGGCGATGCGCGATGAGTTGGGCAATGACTTCTTCGAAACACTGCTGTCGACGAGGGTGATCGATTCGGCGCTGCCACGCCTGGCGGCCAAGGCGGATTCACCGTGGTGGGACAATCGCAGCACGCCAGCCAAAGAAACCCGCGCCGATGTCGTGCGCACGGCGTGGGCGGCAAGCATGGCGCATCTGAAACTGACCCTCGGCGATAACGTGGCCGGTTGGCAGTGGGGCGCGGCGCACACCCTCACCCACGGCCATCCGCTGGGGCAGCAGAAGCCGCTGGACCGCCTGTTCAACGTCGGCCCGTTCGCAGCGCCGGGCAGCCACGAAGTGCCGAACAACCTCTCGGCGAAGATCGGCCCGGCGCCATGGCCGGTGACCTATGGACCGTCGACGCGACGTCTGGTGGATTTCGCCGATCCGGTGCATGGCCTGACGATCAACCCGGTCGGCCAGAGTGGCGTGCCTTTGGACACTCACTATGACGACCAGGCCGAGGCGTATGTGGAGGGGATTTATGTGCAGGCGCATTTCAGCGAGGAAGAGGTGCTGGCGAATACGCGCAGTACGTTGAAGCTGCTGCCTGCGCGCAAGCCCTGAAGAGCCCCTCACCCTAGCCCTCTCCCAGAGGGAGAGGGGACCGATTGGGGGATATTCATGAGAAACGCCGACGTGAAAGATTGGCGCCGAATCCATAATCGATAAGGTCTTTCAGGTCGATATAACACGCCAGACACTGCAGTCGGCTCCCTCTCCCTCTGGGAGAGGGCTGGGGTGAGGGCTTTCGAGCTCAAGCCCGGATCAAACATTCAGCGCAAAATTCATCCGAAACTGCTGCGGCGTCACGCCTAATCTGCGGTTGAACACACTGCGCATATGCTGCGCATCACGAAACCCGCACTGATAGGCCACGGTCTTCAGCGGCGCCGTGGTGCTTTCCAGCATGACCCGCGCCGCATCCACCCGCGCCCGTTCGACAAACTCCGCCGGGGTCACTTTCGCTTCCCGCGCAAACACCCGCGAGAAATTGCGCGCACTCATGTTCGCCGCATTGGCCAGATCGGCGATCGTCAGATCGCCAGTGAGATTGGCCAGCACATACAACTGCACCAGCGCCACCGCTGACGTCGGCTCGGCATGCGGCGTGAGGAACGGGCTGAACTGCGATTGCCCGCCCGAGCGCTGGGTGAACACCACCAGCCGTTTCGCCACACTCAGCGCGACCTCGGCACCGTGGTCGCGCGCCAGCAGGTACAGCGACAGATCGATGCCCGCCGTGACCCCGGCCGAAGTGTAGAGCGTGGCGTCCTCGACATACAGGCGATCCGCTTCGACCCGCGTGGTCGGGCACAACTGCGCCAACGCCTCGGCATCGTTCCAGTGCGTGGTGACAGTGCGCCCCTCGAGCAAACCGGCGCGGGCGAGCATGAACGCGCCATTGCAGATCGAGCCGAAACGCCGGGCGCGGCCACAGGCTTCACGCAGCCAGGCATCGAACGTGGGGCCAAAATCCATGAACGGCAACTGCGGGCCACCGGCGACCAGCAACAGGTCAGGGCTATCCTTTGCTTCGCTGAAGTGACGATGGGCGTTCAGGCTCATTCCGTTGGAACAGGCCATCGGTCCATGCTCGACGCCGATCACTTGCAAGCGATAGTGATCCTGCGGCGCAAGAAAGCGGTTGGCTTCGGCGAACACGTCCATCGGGCCGCTGACGTCCAGTGACTGCACGCCGGGGAACACCACAATGGCGACGGATTTGTTCATGACTGAAACGTCCTCAATACCTGTGGCAAACACACAAACCCGTGGGAGCGAGCTTGCTCGCGAAGAGGCCAACACACGCAACATAGCTGTCGAATGAGAAACCGCTTTCGCGAGCAAGCTCGCTCCCACATGGGCCATGTCCAACTGGTTGATCGAGCTAACCCTGGCCAGCCCACACCCGACAAGTGAGCTTGGCACGATTTGCAGGTGCAATGGCAAGGATCGCAGCCATGACTCGATTGTTCGCTTGGCGCGCGGGGAACAGACTTTCTCCAGCAGCGCCACGACGGCGTTTTCGACGAGGAAACCGTTATGACCAGCACCATCGCCGGCATCAAGATCCCTGACAGCGCCCTCGCCCGGGCCACCACCGAATACATCCGCGACATCGAATCCGAACTGCTTTATCACCACTCGCGCCGGGTGTTTCTGTTCGGTGCCCTGAGCGGCGAGCGCCAGCGACTGGCCTATAACCCGGAGCTGCTGTATGTCGGGGCGATGTTCCACGACCTTGGTCTGGTCGCAGGTCATCGCAGCGATGACAAGCGCTTCGAAGTGGACGGCGCAAATGCCGCAGCTGCCTTTCTCAAGCCGTACGGGCTGAGTGACGACGACATCGAGCAGGTGTGGCTGTCGATCGCATTGCACACCACGCCGGGCGTACCCAGGCATCTGCGCCCGACCGTCGCGCTGGTGACCGCCGGGGTGGAGATGGACGTGCTGGGCATGGACTACGCGGCGTTCAGCAGCGTGCAGCGCGAAGCGGTGGTGCATGCGCATCCACGTGGGGAGGGTTTCAAGGAGTGCATCATCTGCGCGTTCGCCGACGGCTTGCGTCATCGCCCGCAGACCACGTTTGGCAATGTGAAGACTGATGTGCTGGTGGATCAGGAGCCGGGGTTCAAACCGATGAATTTCGTCGAGGTCATCCGCCAGTCTCCCTGGACTGCTTAAAACCAGATTTGGAACTGGGCTCTGTGGCGAGGGGATTTATCCCCGTTGGGTTGCGAAGCGACCCCCAAAAAAAGGCCTGCTGCGCAGTCCATCGGGGATAAATCCCCTCACCACAAAAGCCCGCTCCCACATTTTGATTTGGGTTGGCCTCGGGAATGAAACCAACCCGCCGGCTCACACAGTCTGTGGCGCAGGCGCGCGGCGTGCGTCCGGTTGCTTCCACGAATCAGCCGCGCTTTCTTCGATGGCCTGCTGGATGGCTTTCTTGCGGGCTTCTTCGGCGCGGCGGCTGAAGAACCAGACGAGGAAGGTCACCAGCGACACCGCCAGCAGAATCAGACTGGCCACGGCGTTGATTTCCGGCTTCACGCCCAAGCGCACGGCCGAGAACACTTCCATCGGCAGGGTCGTCGAACCCGGGCCGGACACGAAGCTTGCCAGCACCAGGTCATCCAGCGACAGTGCGAACGACATCATCCCGCCCGCCGCCAGTGACGGCGCGATCATCGGGATGGTGATCAGGAAGAACACCTTCCACGGTCGCGCGCCCAGGTCCATCGCCGCCTCTTCGATCGACAGGTCCAGCTCACGCAAGCGCGCCGACACCACCACCGCCACATACGCCGCGCAGAACGTGGTGTGGGCGATCCAGATGGTGACGATGCCGCGCTCCTGCGGCCAGCCGATCATCTGCGCCATGGCCACGAACAGCAGCAACAGCGACAGACCGGTGATCACTTCCGGCATCACCAGTGGTGCAGTCACCAGGCCGCCGAACAGCGTGCGGCCCTTGAAGCGGGTGATACGGGTCAGCACGAAGGCGGCCAGGGTACCCAATGCCACCGCAGCAACCGCGGTGTAGCAGGCGATTTCCAGCGAGCGCAGCACTGAACCCATCAGTTGCGAGTTGTCGAGCAGGCCGACGTACCACTTGATCGACCAGCCGCCCCACACCGTCACCAGTTTCGAGGCGTTGAACGAGTAGATCACCAGGATCAGCATCGGCAGATAGATGAACAGCAGACCCAATACCAGCATCAGGCTGGAGAAACGGAAGCGCTTCATTCTTTACCCTCCATTTCCTTGGCCTGACTGCGGTTGAACAGAATGATCGGCACAATCAGGATCGCCAGCATCACTACCGCCAGCGCGGACGCCACCGGCCAGTCGCGGTTGTTGAAGAATTCTTGCCAGAGCACCTTACCGATCATCAGGGTTTCCGGGCCGCCGAGCAGTTCCGGGATCACGAACTCGCCGACCACCGGAATGAACACCAGCATGCAGCCGGCAATGATGCCGTTCTTGGACAGCGGAATGGTGATTTTCCAGAAGCTGTTGAACGTGCTCGAACCCAGATCGGACGCGGCTTCCAGCAGACTCTGATCGTGTTTGACCAGGTTGGCGTACAGCGGCAGGATCATGAACGGCAGGTACGAATAGACAATCCCGATGTACACCGCCAGGTTGGTATTGAGGATCTGCAGCGGCTCGTCGATCAGGCCCATGCTCATCAGGAAGCCGTTGAGCAGGCCGTTGTTGCTGAGGATGCCCATCCACGCGTAGACGCGGATCAGGATCGCCGTCCAGGTCGGCATCATGATCAACAGCACCAGCACCGTTTGCAGCTCTTTGCGCGCGCTGGCGATGGCATAGGCCATCGGATAGCCGATCAGCAGGCAGAGCACGGTGCTGATAAAGGCCATTTTCAGCGAGCCAAGATAGGCAGCGATGTACAACTCGTCGCCGGCCAGCAACGCGTAGTTGCCCAGGTTCAGCAGCACTTGCAGTTTCTGCTCGGCGTAGGTGTAGATCTCGGTGTACGGCGGGATCGCCACGTCGGCTTCGGCGAAGCTGATCTTCAGAACGATGAAGAACGGCAGCATGAAGAACAGAAACAGCCAGATGAACGGTACCCCGATGACCATCTGCCGGCCATTGGGGATGATTCGGTTTATGCGGCGTTTGAATTTGCGCATGTTCATGAGCGAAGTACCACGCCGCTATCGTCTTCCCACCACACGTAGACCTGATCGCCCCAGGTCGGACGCGCGCCGCGACGTTCGGCGTTGGCGACGAACGACTGCACCAGTTTGCCGCTCGGCAATTCGACGTAGAACACCGAGTGTCCGCCCAGATAAGCGATGTCGTGGACCTTGCCGCTCGACCAGTTGTACTCGCAGGTCGGCATGTCGGCGGTGACCAGCAGCTTCTCCGGACGAATCGCGTAGGTGACCGACTTGTCCTGCACCGAGGTGCTGATGCCGTGACCGACGTAGATCTGCCGGTCGAGGTCCTTGCAGGTGATGGTCGCGTGGCCTTCGGCGTCGTCGATCACTTCGCCTTCGAAGATGTTGACGTTGCCGATGAATTCGCAGACCAGACGGCTGGTCGGGGTTTCGTAGATGTCGATCGGACTGCCGATTTGCGCGATCCAACCGAGGTGCATGATCGCGATGCGCTCGGCCATGGTCATGGCCTCTTCCTGGTCGTGGGTCACCATTACGCAGGTCACGCCGACGCGCTCGATGATTTCCACCAGTTCCAGTTGCATCTGCGAACGCAGTTTCTTGTCCAGTGCGCCCATCGGTTCGTCGAGCAGCAACAGCTTCGGCCGCTTGGCCAGCGAACGGGCCAGGGCCACACGCTGGCGCTGACCGCCGGACAGTTGATGCGGCTTGCGCTTGGCGTACTGGCTCATCTGCACCAGCTTGAGCATCTCGGCCACGCGGGCGTCGATTTCAGCCTTGGGAATCTTGTCCTGCTGCAGGCCGAAGGCAATGTTCTGCGCCACGGTCATGTGCGGGAACAAGGCGTAGGACTGAAACATCATGTTGATCGGACGGTCGTACGGCGGCATGTCGGTGATGTCGACGCCGTCGAGGAAAATCCGCCCTTCCGTGGGCCGTTCGAAGCCTGCAAGCATCCGTAGCAAGGTGGATTTGCCCGATCCCGA
Source organism: Pseudomonas sp. CCNWLW23 (assembly GCF_037095675.1). Classification (NCBI taxonomy): domain Bacteria; kingdom Pseudomonadati; phylum Pseudomonadota; class Gammaproteobacteria; order Pseudomonadales; family Pseudomonadaceae; genus Pseudomonas; species Pseudomonas sp. CCNWLW23. The sequence continues at coordinate 192,396 of NZ_JBAWKM010000001.1, forward strand.
ACCGCCGAGCAGGGCAAAAATTTCGCCCTTCTTGATTTCCAGGGACACGTCGTCCACGGCAATCGTCTCGTCGAACTTCTTCGTGACCCGGTCGATTTTGACCAGCACCTGTTTTGGTGTCTGGTCGCCCTCGAGGGCTTTCTTGTAGGCGCCGGAGGCAACTGCCATTTACGAAACTCCCAACAGAAGCAGCAGTTCGCCCCGCAAGACGAACCCTGGATAGTTTGTGCGTTATTTGCCCGACTTGACCTTGGTCCAGCTACGGGTCATCAAACGCTGAATATTGGCTGGCAACTCGGTCGACACGTAGGTCTTGTCGAGGACTGCTTGCGGTGGGTAAACCGCTTCATCGGTGCGAATGGATTGTTCCATCAGCTTGTCCGAACCCGGGTTGGGGTTGGCGTAACCGACGTAATCACTGACCTGGGCGATCACCTCAGGTTTCAGCAAATAGTTGATGAAGGCGTGGGCTTCCTTGACGTTGGACGAATCCTTGGGGATCGCCAGCATGTCGAACCACAGCGCGCCGCCCTCTTTCGGGATCGAATAGGCGATGTTGACGCCCTTCTTGGCTTCCTCGGCACGGTTCTTCGCCTGGAAGATGTCGCCGGAGAAACCGATGGCCACGCAGATGTCGCCGTTGGCCAGATCGCCGATGTACTTCGAGGAATGGAAATAGGTCACGTAGGGACGCACCGCGAGCAACTTGGCGGTGGCCTTTTCGTAGTCTTTGGTGTTGGTGCTGTTGGCGTTCAGGCCCAGATAATTGAGCATGGTCGGCATCATTTCATCAGCCGAATCGAGGAACGCAACGCCGCAGCTGTGCAGCTTCTTGATGTTTTCCGGCTCGAACAGCACGGCCCAGGAATCGATCTTGTCGATGCCCAGCACAGCCTTGACCTTGTCGACGTTGTAGCCGATGCCGTTGGTGCCCCACAGATACGGCACGGCGTAGAGGTTGCCGGGATCGTTCTGCTCCAGGCGCTTGAGCAGCACCGGGTCAAGGTTGGAATAATTCGGCAGCTGTGCCTTGTCGAGCTTCTGGAACGCGCCCGCCTTGATCTGCTTGCCAAGGAAGTGGTTCGACGGCACGACCACGTCGTAACCGGTACGCCCGGCGAGCAGCTTGCCTTCCAGGGTTTCGTTGGAGTCGAAAACGTCGTAGACCGGTTTGATCCCGGTCTCTTTCTCGAAGTCGGCCAGGGTCGATTCGCCGATGTAATCGGACCAGTTATAAATATGCACCGTACCGGCGGCCTGGGCTCCGACAGCGATTGTCAGGCCGGCAGCGGCCAGCAGGGCTTTGCGCAAAGAAGAAAATACAGGCAAGTGGAGGTCCTCTAAATGGATTGGGCCCAAGTTGCCCCGCGCTGCATGACAGCCGTGGCTGCCCGACAACAAAACCGGCGCGCAACTTACCCTCGAAAAACCGATCCAGCAAAACTTTCTGTCATTTAATTATCCGCTGGCCGCCGTCGCGACGACGACGGCCAGCGGTTGTGGCGACAAACCGGCTTATTTGCCCGATTTGATCTTGGTCCAGCTGCGGGTGATCAGACGCAGCGTTGCGGCGTCCAGATCGCTGATCGCATAGAGCTGCTTCTTCACTTCAGCCGACGGGTAGATGCTCGGGTCGCTGGTGATGTCCTTGTCCACCATAGGCGTCGCCGCCTTGTTGCCGTTCGGGAAACGCACGGCGTTGGTGATGCCGGCCATCACTTGCGGCTCCATCAGGTAGTTCATGAACTTGTAGGCGGCTTCGACGTTTTCGGCATCCTTGGGAATGGCGACCATGTCATAGAAAGTACCGGCGCCTTCTTTCGGAATGGTGTAGGCCAGTTTGACCTTGTCACCGGCTTCCTGGGCGCGGGTCTTGGATTGCTCCAGGTCACCCGAGTAACCGACGGCGACGCAGATGTTGCCGTTGGCCAGGTCGGAGATGTACTTGGAAGAGTGGAAGTAGGCGACCGACGGACGGATCTTCAGGAACAGGTCTTCGGCGGCTTTCAGGTCAGCCTTGTCCTTGCTGTTGGTCGGCTTGCCCAGATAGTGCAATGCCGCCGGAATCATTTCGGTCGGGGCATCGAGGAAGCTCACGCCGCAGCTTTTGAGTTTCTCGATGTTTTCCGGCTTGAACACCACGTCCCACGAATCAATCTTGTCGATGCCCAGCGCAGCCTTGACCTTGGCCGGGTTGTAGCCGATGCCGATCGAGCCCCACATGTACGGGAAGGCGTGTTTGTTGCCCTGGTCGCTGGCATCGCCAACGGCCTTGAGCAGGTCTTCGTCGAGGTTTTTCCAGTTAGGCAGCTTGGACTTGTCCAGCTCCTGGTAAACGCCGGCCTTGATCTGCTTGGCGAGGAAATTGTTGGAAGGCACCACGATGTCGTAACCGGACTTGCCGGCCAGCAGCTTGGCTTCCAGGGTTTCGTTACTGTCGAAGACGTCGTAGACGACTTTGATCCCGGTGGCTTTTTCGAAGTTGGCCACGGTGTCCGGCGCGATGTAGTCGGACCAGTTGTAGACGTGCAGTACCTTGTCGTCCGCGTGCACCGCACCCGCCATCATGCCCGCCATGGACAGCGCGAGCAGAGTCTTGCCAGCTAGCTTTTTACCTAATGCCTTCATGCGTCATGCTCCAAATTTTTCTTTTTTGAACCACTTTGTTCAGCGGCCGAACCCGGACAACTGGAACCGCGGCTAGTCTGGCAAGATCCGAGGCGGTCTTTCAACAAAAGACCAGCCTTTCTGACAGCTTTGAGCGAGTGCGCCGCAGCTCCCCCGCCCAAAGCCTAGCACCTAGGCCTGTAGCGCACCGAGGGTCAGGTCCAGACACTTGCGTGCCTTTGTAACCAGCTCATCGATCTCCGCTTTGCTGATCACCAGCGGCGGCGCGATGATCATGGTGTCGCCGACTGCGCGCATGATTAGGCCGTTGTCGAAGCAGAACTGCCGGCAGATCATGCCCACACCCTTGCCTTCGTAACGCTTGCGCGTGGCCTTGTCCTGCACCAGCTCGATCGCCCCCAGCAGACCGACGCCGCGAACTTCACCCACCAACGGGTGATCGTTCAGCTCGCGCAGACGTTTCTGCAAATACGGTGCCGTTTCGTTGTGGGCGTTCTCGATAATTTTTTCGTCGCGCAGGATGCGGATGTTTTCCAGGCCCACAGCGGCTGCCACCGGGTGGCCGGAGTAAGTGAAGCCATGGTTGAAATCGCCGCCTTCATTGAGCACGGCCACCACCGAATCACGCACGATCAACCCGCCCATCGGGATGTAGCCGGAGGTCAGGCCCTTGGCGATGGTCATCATGTGCGGCTTGAGGTCGTAGAAATCGCTACCGAACCACTCACCGGTACGGCCGAAGCCGCAGATCACTTCGTCGGCAACAAAGAGGATGTCGTACTTGGCGAGGATTTCCTTGATGCGCGGCCAGTAGGTATCAGGCGGAATGATCACGCCGCCGGCACCCTGGATCGGCTCGGCAATAAAGGCACCGACGTTGTCGACGCCGACCTCGAGAATCTTTTCTTCGAGCTGATTGGCCGCCCAGATGCCGAACTCTTCCGGCGACATGTCGCCGCCTTCGGCAAACCAGTACGGCTGGGCGATGTGGACGATGCCCGGAATCGGCAGGTCGCCCTGCTCGTGCATATAAGTCATGCCGCCGAGGCTCGCGCCGGCCACGGTCGAACCGTGATAACCGTTCTTGCGGCTGATGATGACTTTCTTGTTCGGCTGGCCTTTGATCGCCCAGTAGTGACGGACCATGCGCAACATGGTGTCGTTGCCTTCGGAGCCGGAACCGGTGAAGAACACGTGGTTCATGCCTTCTGGCGCCACGTCGGCAATCGACTTGGCCAGTTCCAGTGCCGGCGGGTGTGCGGTCTGGAAGAACAGGTTGTAGTACGGCAGTTCGCGCATCTGTTTGGCGGCGGCATCGGCCAGCTCATCGCGACCGTAACCGATCGCCACGCACCAGAGGCCAGCCATGCCGTCGAGGATCTTGTTGCCTTCGCTGTCCCACAGATAAACGCCCTTGGCGTTGGTGATGATCCGCGGGCCCTTCTCTTTCAGTTGCTTGAAGTCGCTGAACGGGGCCAGGTGGTGTTCGCTGCTCAGCGCTTGCCACTCAAGGGTTTGCGGGTTGTTGCTGGTCATGCCAATTCTCCTTGTTATCGGTGAAGGCGCGACGGCTGGCCGCCGCGCCCGGCGCATCAGACGGCGAAGAGCAGGTACTCACGCTCCCAGGAACTGATCACGCGCTTGAAGTTTTCATGCTCGGCCCGCTTGACCGCGACGTAGCCGGTGATGAAGGTCTTGCCGAGGTACTTCTCGATGGTCGCGCTGTTTTCCATACGCTCCAGCGCGTCTTCGATGGTCAGCGGCAGGCGCAGGTTGCGGCGCTCGTATCCACGACCGACCACTGGCGCGCTCGGGTTCAGGCCCTCGACCATGCCGATGTAACCGCAGAGCAGGCTCGCGGCAATCGCCAGGTACGGGTTGGCGTCGGCGCCCGGCAGGCGGTTTTCCACGCGGCGGTTCTGCGGGCCGGCATCCGGTACGCGCAGGCCGACGGTACGGTTCTCTTCGCCCCACTCGACGTTCACCGGTGCCGATGTGTCCGGGAGGAAGCGGCGGAACGAGTTGACGTTCGGCGCGAACAGCGGCAACAGCTCGGGGATCAGCTTCTGCAAGCCACCGATGTGGTGCAGGAACAACTGGCTCATGGTCCCGTCTTCGTTGGAGAAGACGTTCTTGCCGGTCTGAATGTCGATGATGCTCTGGTGCAGGTGCATGGCGCTGCCCGGCTCGCCGGTCATCGGCTTGGCCATGAACGTCGCCGCCACGTCGTGCTTGAGCGCGGCTTCGCGCATGGTGCGCTTGAACACCAGAATCTGATCGGCCAGCGACAGGGCATCACCGTGACGGAAGTTGATTTCCATCTGCGCGGTGCCGTCTTCGTGGATCAGTGTGTCGAGGTCCAGCTCCTGCAATTCGCACCAGTCGTAGACGTCTTCGAACAGCGGGTCGAATTCGTTGGCCGCTTCAATGGAAAACGACTGCCGGCCGATTTCCGGACGGCCCGAGCGGCCGATCGGCGGCTGCAACGGATAGTCGGGGTCGTCGCTGCGCTTGGTCAGGTAGAACTCCATTTCCGGCGCCACGATCGGCTGCCAGCCCTTGTCGGCATACAGCTTCAAGACCTTCTTGAGAACGTTGCGCGGCGACAGCTCGATCGGGTTGCCTTGCTTGTCGTAGGTGTCGTGGATCACCTGCGCGGTCGGCTCTATGGCCCACGGCACCAGGTACACGGCGTTCTGGTCGGGGCGGCAGATCATGTCGATGTCGGCCGGGTCGAGCAGTTCGTAGTAGATGTCGTCTTCGACGTAGTCGCCGGTCACGGTCTGCAGCAGCACGCTCTCCGGCAGACGCATGCCTTTCTCGGCGATGAACTTGTTGGTCGGCGAGATCTTGCCCCGGGTAATACCGGTCAAATCGCCGATCATGCATTCGACTTCTGTGATCTTGCGGTCTTTCAACCAATCGGTGAGCTGGTCGAGGTTGTTACTCATAAATGCCTCTGGGCTGAGTCTCCTGACGCGATGTCAGGCAATTTTGACGCTTGCGGCGTCGCGTTAAAGGGGGCTTGCTCGCGCAGTGCCGGCTTACGCCTGGCACCGCGCATAGACAATGAAAGAGGAGCTTACCTGCCCTTGACGCTGGCGTTGCATTTCCCGTGCACTTTGCAAACGTGCAGAATCACAAGCATGACGCTGAGTGCGGCACGGGCTTTGAGAGGGAAAGAGTTCTATAGTGAAAGGAGACGCCATAAAGCGGATGCTGTGCCCGACGTCCAGAATATCGGACGCTGCCGTTTTGCCGGATGTTGGCGAGCGTGTCGTCAACAGGCTGCGCGCCTTGCTGGCTGCGCTACGGACGGATTGATCGCCACTGATGTGATGAGCATGCAGACCGGACTGTTGCGAGCAGTCGGTGATGCCGATTAACGGCAGGCGAGACATGAAGCACCCCGGTATTATTGCTGTTATGGGTTTGACCGGAGCTTAGCCTTGTTCATTTTTTTACACAACACCCCCGTAAAAAATACAACACGGCCTGCTCAAGCCCGCAGCTGAGCAACGTTCAAGGTTTGAAAAAACGCCCCAAAGTGCCCCATAAATGCCCTTCAAGCGCTTTTTCGGGGCAAAAAAGGCCTCGCTTGACTTCGGCAGGCCGTTCGGGTTGACTGAAACCAGAAAAGATCAATGATTGATATTTTTAACAACAAAGGTGTTGCATCATGTCGGTACCCCCGCGTGCCGTTCAGCTTAACGAAGCGAACGCGTTCCTTAAGGAACATCCTGAGGTTCTGTACGTTGACCTTCTGATTGCGGATATGAATGGTGTGGTGCGCGGCAAGCGCATCGAACGCACCAGCCTCCACAAGGTTTACGAGAAAGGCATCAACCTGCCGGCCTCTCTATTTGCTCTGGATATCAACGGCTCCACGGTGGAAAGCACCGGTCTGGGCCTGGACATCGGCGACGCCGATCGCATCTGCTATCCGATCCCCGATACCCTGTGCAACGAGCCATGGCAGAAGCGCCCGACCGCGCAGCTGTTGATGACCATGCACGAACTCGAAGGCGATCCGTTCTTCGCCGATCCCCGTGAAGTGCTGCGCCAGGTGGTGACCAAGTTCGACGAGCTCGGCCTGACCATCTGCGCCGCCTTCGAACTCGAGTTCTACCTGATCGACCAGGAAAACGTGAACGGCCGTCCGCAGCCGCCACGCTCGCCGATCTCCGGCAAACGCCCGCACTCGACGCAGGTCTACCTGATCGACGACCTCGACGAATACGTCGACTGCCTCCAGGACATTCTGGAAGGTGCCAAAGAGCAAGGCATCCCGGCCGATGCGATCGTCAAGGAAAGTGCCCCGGCGCAGTTCGAAGTGAACCTGCACCACGTCGCCGACCCGATCAAGGCCTGCGACTACGCCGTCCTGCTCAAGCGTCTGATCAAGAACATCGCCTACGACCATGAAATGGACACCACCTTCATGGCCAAGCCGTATCCGGGCCAGGCGGGCAATGGTCTGCACGTACACATTTCGATTCTGGACAAAGCCGGCAAAAACATTTTTGCCAGCGAGGATCCCGAGCAGAACGCCGCGCTGCGTCACGCGATCGGCGGTGTGCTCGAGACCCTGCCGGCGCAGATGGCTTTCCTCTGCCCGAACGTCAACTCCTACCGTCGCTTCGGCGCGCAGTTCTACGTACCGAACTCGCCGTGCTGGGGCCTGGACAACCGCACCGTGGCGATCCGCGTACCAACCGGTTCAGCCGATGCCGTACGTATCGAGCACCGCGTGGCCGGCGCCGACGCCAACCCGTACCTGCTGATGGCTTCGGTACTTGCCGGCGTGCACCACGGCCTGGTCAACAAGATCGAACCGGGCGCGCCTGTCGAAGGCAACAGCTACGAGCAGAACGAACAGAGCCTGCCGAACAACTTGCGCGATGCCCTGCGCGAGCTGGACGACAGCGAGGTGATGGCCAAGTACATCGATCCGAAGTACATCGATATCTTCGTCGCCTGCAAGGAAAGCGAGCTGGAGGAGTTCGAACACTCCATCTCCGACCTTGAGTACAACTGGTATCTGCATACCGTTTAAATGGTTTGCAGCTTCAAAAAAACGCCGTTGGCTGATTCAGCCAGCGGCGTTTTTTTATGGCCGAACACAAAACCTGTGGCGAGGGGATTTATCCCCGTTGGGTTGCGAAGCAGCCCCAAATCCATCCCACTCGGTGCGTCAGGAATACCCGGCTCTCAGGGTTTACGACTGCTGCGCAGCCGAACGGGGCGGTGCGACGTTTCGCTAAATCCCCTCGCCACAGGGTACTGGCAGACAACACCTGAACCGCCTCGTACAATGCCCGCTGCCCCGCAGGAGACTTCCATGACGCGTCCCGCCACCGTCCGCAAACCCCGTGCCCGCAGTCAGGCGCGGATCGATTCGATCCTCGATGCCGCGCGCACGCTGCTGGCGGCCGAGGGCGTGGCCAGTCTGTCGATCTACAGCGTCGCCGAGCGCGCGCAGATTCCGCCCTCCTCCGTGTATCACTTCTTCGCCAGCGTACCGGCGCTGCTCGAAGCGCTGACCGCCGATGTCCACGCAGCCTTCCGCGCTTGCCTGCAAGCGCCGATCGATCACGATGCTTTGCGTGACTGGCGAGATCTGTCGCGACTGGTCGAACAGCGCATGCTCGAGATCTACGACCAGGATGCGGCCGCACGGCAATTGATCCTGGCGCAACACGGCCTGACCGAAGTGACCCAGGCCGACCGCCAGCACGACCTCGAACTGGGCGACCTGATGCACAAGCTGTTCGACCAGCATTTCGAGTTGCCAAGGCTGCCGGACGATGTCGATGTGTTTGCCCTGGCGATGGAACTGGGCGACCGCGTATATGCTCGTTCGGTGCAGCAGCACGGGCAGATCACCCCGCGCATGGCCGAGGAAGGGATGCGCGTGTTTGATGCCTACATTGGCCTGTATCTACCGCCGTATCTGCCCAAGCGCTGAGACATGATCGTTCCCACGCGCAGCAAAGGAATGCAGCCCGTGACGCTCCGCGTCACTGGACGCGGAGCGTCCCTAGAGGCATTCCCACGCGGAGCATGGGAACGATCGACAGGCACAAAAAACCCCGCAGGGCTCACACCCTCCGGGGTTGTTTTTTGTTCACCGGCTTACAACTTGGCGATCGATACCTCGGTGGATTTCACAAAGGCGATCACTTCGCTGCCGACCACCAGCTCCAGCTCTTTCACAGAGCGGGTAGTGATCACCGAAGTGACGATGCCCGAAGCGGTCTGCACGTCGATTTCCGACAGCACGTCGCCGAGGACGATTTCCTTGATCGAGCCTTTGAACTGGTTGCGCACGTTGATGGCTTTGATAGTCATGGCATTGATTCCTGTCGTTGATAAAGGTGTTATTGCGCCCAACGCAATTGCGTAGGCAGGGGTGAAACGGGTTCCGGCGCCGGCGGTTCGCCGGGCAGGGACAGAACACGGTTGAGCACTTCGGTTTCCAGTGCGGCGAGGCGATGCGAGCCACGCACCCTGGGGCGCGGCAGTTCGACGTGCAGGTCGAGGCCGACTTCGCCGTCCTCGATCAGAATCACCCGATCGGCAATCGCCACCGCTTCACTGACGTCATGGGTCACCAGCAGCACGGTAAAACCGTGTTGCTGCCACAGCCGTTCGATCAGTTGCTGCATCTCGATGCGGGTCAGCGCATCCAGTGCGCCGAGTGGTTCGTCGAGCAGCAGCAGACGCGGCTGGTGAATCAGCGCCCGGGCCAGCGCCACGCGCTGCTTCTGGCCACCGGACAATGCCGCCGGCCACTCATTGGCGCGATCAGCCAGACCCACGGCTTCCAGTGCATCCAGCGCTTGCTGGCGCCAGTTGCCCTTGAGGCCGAGACCGACGTTGTCGATGATCCTTTTCCACGGCAGCAGCCGCGCTTCCTGGAACATCAGCCGCGTATCGTCGCGCGCCTGGCTGAGCGGCGCGGAGCCGGCCAGCAGCTCGCCGCCAGTCGGTTGATCGAGGCCGGCGAGCAAGCGCAAGAACGTGCTCTTGCCACAACCGCTGCGCCCGACCACGGCGACAAATTGCCCCGCCGGAATGTGCAGATCGATGTCGCGCAGCACCTGGCGCGCGCCGAAGGTTTTCTGCAGGTTGCGCACCGCCAGCGGAATCCCGCGCAGCAGGCGTGGAGGTTGTTGAGCAGTCATGCCGCACCTCCCTTGGCAACCTGATAGGCCGGGTGCCAGCGCAGCCACACACGTTCAAGTCCACGGGCGGCGAGGTCGGCGAGTTTGCCGAGCACCGCGTAAAGCAGGATCGCCAGCACCACCACGTCGGTCTGCAAGAACTCTCGAGCGTTCATCGCCAGATAGCCGATGCCGGAGCTGGCCGAGATGGTTTCAGCGACGATCAGCGTCAGCCACATGAAGCCCAGGGCGAAGCGCACGCCGACCAGAATCGACGGCAGCGCGCCCGGCAGAATCACCTGCCAGAACAGGCTGAAACCGCTCAGACCATAACTGCGCGCCATTTCCACCAGCGCCGGGTCGACGTTGCGGATGCCGTGATAAGTGTTCAGGTAAATCGGAAACAAGGTGCCCAGCGCCACAAGGAAAATCTTTGCTGACTCGTCGATGCCGAACCACAGGATCACCAGCGGAATCAGCGCCAGATGGGGCACGTTGCGGATCATCTGCACCGAGCTGTCGAGCAGGCGCTCGCCCCACTTCGACAGGCCGGTGATGAAACCCAGCACCAGACCAATGCTGCCGCCGATGGTAAAACCGAGTGCCGCGCGCCAGCCGCTGATCGCCAGGTGCGTCCAGATCTCGCCGCTGCGCACCAGACTGACACCGGCTTCGATCACCGCCACCGGGGCCGGCAGAATCCGTGTCGACAACCAGCCCGTCGACACCGACAACTGCCACACCGCCAGCAGCAACACCGGCAACGCCCAAGGCGCGAGGCTGTGGATAAATTTGTTCATGGCCGCGCCTCAGCTCTGCGATGCGGCTTTGGGCAGGATGTCGTTAGCGACCATCTCGCCGAACGGGCTGACATAACCGGCGCTCTTCGGCAGTTCCGGGCGTTCGACATCGAGGTGCGGGAACAGCAGCTCGGCCACGCGATACGATTCTTCGAGGTGTGGATAACCGGAGAAGATGAAGGTGTCGATACCAAGATCGGCATATTCCTTGACCCGCGCTGCCACGGTCGGGCCATCGCCGACCAGCGCAGTACCGGCACCGCCACGTACCAGACCGACGCCGGCCCAGAGGTTGGGGCTGACTTCGAGGTTGTCGCGGCTGCCGCCGTGCAGCGCGGCCATGCGTTGCTGGCCGACCGAATCGAAGCGCGCCAGCGAAGCCTGCGCACGTTGGATGGTGTCGTCGTCCAGATGCGAGATCAGCCGGTCCGCTGCCTGCCAGGCTTCGGCGTTGGTTTCACGGACGATCACATGCAGACGAATACCGAAGCGCACGGTGCGGCCGAGCTTGGCGGCTTTGGCCCGGACTTGTGCGATCTTCTCGGCCACCGCGGCCGGCGGCTCGCCCCAGGTCAGGACCATCTCGACCTGCTCGGCCGCCAGATCCTGCGCCGCTTCCGAAGAGCCACCGAAATACAGCGGCGGACGCGGTTGCTGGATCGGCGGATACAGCAGCTTCGCGCCCTTCACGCTAATGTGCTCGCCGTCGTAATCGACGGTTTCGCCTTCCAGCACACGGCGCCAGATACGGGTGAATTCCACCGAAGCCTGATAACGCTCTTGGTGATTGAGGAACAGACCGTCGCCGGCCAGTTCTTCCGGATCGCCACCGGTGACCAGATTGAACAGCGCACGCCCGCCGGACAAACGATCCAGCGTCGCTGCCTGCCGCGCCGCGACCGTCGGGGAAATGATCCCGGGGCGCAGGGCGACGAGGAATTTCAAACGCTGGGTCACCGGAATCAGTGAGGCCGCGACCAGCCATGAGTCTTCGCAGGAGCGCCCGGTAGGAATCAGCACACCGCCAAAACCCAGACGATCCGCCGCTTGCGCGACCTGTTGCAGATAACCGTGATCAACCGCGCGGGCGCCTTCGGCGGTGCCAAGGTAATGGCCGTCGCCGTGGGTAGGCAGGAACCAGAAGATATTGAGGCTCATGGAGTGGTCTCCTTGTGGATTCGAATTACTGGGCTGGGGAGCTTTGGGCCACAGCGGCCGGCGGGGTCCAGATCACATCCTTGATGCTCAACGGCTTGGGAATCAGCTTGAGCTGGAAGAACGTGTCAGCGATTTTCTGTTGCGCAGCGACCACTTCCGGGGTCAGGAACAACGCGCCGTAGCCCTGGCGTTTCACCGAGGTCAGGGTGATGTCCGCCGGCAGGCCCAGCAGTGGCGCGACCTGTTGCGTCACGTCTTCGAGATTGGCTTGCGACCATTCACCCACCGCGCGCACCTCTTCGACGAGGGTCTTGATCACCTCGGGATTTTTCTGCGCGTAAGGTTTGGTCGCGAGATAGAACTGGTGGTTGTCGACGATGCCTTTGCCGTCACGCAGGGTGTGCGCTTGCAGTTGTTTCTCGGCAGCGGCCTGGTACGGATCCCAGATGACCCAGGCGTCGACACTGCCACGTTCGAACGCAGCGCGGGCATCGGCCGGTGGCAGGAACACGGTCTGAATATCGCTGTACTTAAGGCCGGCGTCTGACAGTGCACGCACCAGCAGGTAGTGCACGTTGGAGCCTTTGTTCAGGGCGACTTTCTTGCCCTTGAGGTCGGCCACCGATTTGATCGGCGAGTCCTTCGGCACGAGGATCGCTTCGCTGTTCGGCGCTGGCGGTTCATAGGCGACGTAGAGCAGATCCGCGCCAGCGGCCTGGGCGAAAACCGGCGGGGTTTCGCCGGTCACGCCGAAATCGATCGAGCCGACGTTGAGGCCTTCGAGCAGCTGCGGGCCGCCGGGAAACTCGGTCCATTGCACGTCGACGCCTTGCGCGGCGAGGCGTTTTTCCAGCGTGCCTTTGGCTTTGAGCAGCACCAGCGTGCCGTACTTCTGATAACCGATCCGAAGGGTCTCGGCTTGAGCTTGGGTAATGGCGCCGAAGGTGACAGCCGCAGCAAACAGAGCGACCAGACCACGACGCAAAAATACAGTGCGCATAGCGCTCTCCTTTTTGCTGTTGGGTTTTGGCTGCACCTGCTTGCCCGTTGGCGGGCGAGTAAGGCCAGTACTTCAAATTTCGATGAGGCTTAAATGCTCCAGCGAGCACTCAACAAACGTTCGTTCAGCAGGCCCGGCTCCAGCGGTTTCGGCCGGCGCGCCATGGCACCGACGAACTGGTCCAGGGCCTCGTGCAAGCGCTGCTCCAGGGCCGGCGCCAGTTGCGCGGCGGCACTGCCTTCGCCGTAAGCGATCTGGCTGTCCTCGGCGAAAATGCCCTGAAGCATTTCCTGCGCTTTGAGTGCCGACAGCACAGGCTTGAGCGCGTAATCGACCACCAGCATGTGGGCGATGCTGCCGCCGGTAGCCATCGGCAAGACTACCTTGTGATTCAAGGCACGCTCGGGGAGCAGATCCAGCAGGGTCTTCAGCGCTCCGGAAAACGAGGCCTTGTACACCGGCGTGGCGATCAGCAGGCCATCGGCGTTTGCGATCTGTTGCAGCAGGTCGAGGACCTTCGGGCTGTCGAAGCGCGCGTGGAGCAGATCCTCGGCCGGGAAGTCCCGCACCTGATAACTCACCACTTCCACCCCTTGCTGTTGCAACCAGCGTTGCGAACGCTCCAGCAGCACCCCGGAACGGGAGCGCAGGCTGGGGCTGCCACCGAGTGAGACGACCAGCATTGCAGATTCCTTTAAGCGTTACGGGCGATTCGCAGGCTGCGATCTCGCTTCAATGGCAGTGACCTTACCAGCTGATTTATATATCCATAAATCATATTTATTCATTTGGTTATGCATTTAAGAGATATACCGCTGCGCAGAATACAGGCGAAAAAAAAGCCGTCGAAACGGCCGAAATTCCCCTGCGTAGTCACACGAAGATCGTTTCCACGCTCTGCGTGGGAATGAATCCATGGACGCTCCGCGTCCACTGTGACGCGGAGCGTCACGGGCGGCATTCCCACGCAGAGCGTGGGAACGATCAAAATCTCACTGACTTATTTGTTCGGCTGCGGCGTCAGGCGCAGGTACGGCTTCACCGCGCGATAGCCTTTGGGGAAGCGCTGCTTGATTTCGTCCTCATCCTTGAGCGACGGCACGATCACCACCTCTTCACCGTCCTGCCAGTTGGCCGGGGTGGCGACCTTGTAGTTGTCGGTGAGCTGCAGCGAGTCGATCACCCGCAGGATCTCGTGAAAGTTGCGCCCGGTGCTCGCCGGATAGGTAATGGTCAGGCGGATCTTCTTGTTCGGATCGATGACGAACAGTGAACGCACAGTCAGCGTGTCATTGGCGTTCGGGTGGATCAGGTCGTAGAGATCGGAGACCTTGCGATCGGCATCGGCCAGGATCGGGAAGTTGACGATGGTGTTCTGGGTTTCGTTGATGTCCTCGATCCACTTGTGGTGCGAGTCCACCGGGTCGACCGACAGCGCGATGGCCTTGACGCCACGCTGGCTGAATTCATCCTTGAGCTTGGCGGTGAAACCCAGCTCGGTGGTGCACACCGGGGTGAAGTCCGCCGGGTGGGAGAACAGCACGCCCCAGCTATCGCCCAGCCATTCGTGGAAACGAATCTTGCCGGCGCTGGAGTCTTGTTCGAAATCGGGGGCGATGTCGCCGAGTCTGAGGCTCATGGTGCTGCTCCTGATGAGGGATGGGAGACAACAACTGTAGCTCGTGATCGAACAGCGTGAAAAAGAATAAATAACTAGATATCTAGATCATTAATGAATATTAAACATCTGTTCATTGGACACCGGCCGGCATCGCGACGAATATCGGTTGCAAGGTTCGAGAAGGCCTTGAGTTGCAGCAAAGAGGGAAATCGAGAAGGGCTTACGGGGGTGAGCCTGACTCGAAACGCAAAAGCCCCGTCCGGCGCGATGCCGGACGGGGCTTTTTTTGCTTCAGTTACTTGGTCGAGCTGTTACAGCAGCGGGATCGAGTAGCTGAGGATCAGGCGGTTTTCGTCCTGGTCGCGTTGACCGGCGATGTCGTTGCGCCACGTAGCGTTTTTCCACATGAAGCCGACGTTCTTCAACGGGCCTTCCGGAACAACGTACGCCACGGTCAAATCGCGTTCCCACTCGGAGGCGCCATTCGAGGTTTGCACACGACTACCGTAGGTATCAATGTTGTCGCCGCGCAGATAAACCATGCCAGCGGTCAGGCCTGGCACGCCAACTTTGGCGAAGTCATAGGAGTAGCGTGCCTGCCAAGTGCGCTCGCCGGCACGGTTGAACTTCTGGATCTGCATGTCGGTGATCGTGTAGTTAGACGAGCCGTCACCCTGGTTCAGCCAAGGGAAGTCGCTGCTGCCGTTGCTCACCTGATAGCCGCCACCAAAGGTGTGACCGGCAACGGTATAAAGGAACAAGCCGCTGTACAGGTTGTTGTCGACCTTACCTTTGCCGTTACCCAGCGTACTGTTGCCGTACGCACCGTTGCTGAAGTAGTCCGAATCGTTGCCATTGCGGCCGTCATCGGAGCTATTGAAGTACCGGAAGTCGGACTTCAACACACCTGGGCCAATCGACCAGTTATGCACCAGACCCAGGAAGTGTTGCTTGTAGAAGTTTTCCAGGTTGCCGTAGTAGTACTGGGCCGTCAGATCCTTGGTGATTTTATAGTCACCACCGGCGTAGATGAACTTGTTGCTGTTTGTGGTGCGCGCAGTTGCGCCACCGATCGACAGCTGTTCATTGTTGCTGGAGTTACGACCTTTCACGTGCTCGATCTGGCCACCGACCAGCGTCAAGTCCTTGATCTCGCCGGAAGTAATCTGGCCACCCTGCCAGGTTTGCGGCAGCAGACGACCGTCGTTGGTGACGATGACCGGGTTCTTCGGCTGCAAGGTACCCAGCTTCAGCTCTGTCTGGGAAATCTTGGCTTTAGCCGTCAGACCCAGGCTCGAGAAGTTATCAACAGCTTCGCCATTGGATTTGCTTGGGAATACAGTTCCGCCGTACGAAGTCGAGGTCGCACCGTTGGTACCACCGCCCGAATCCAGGCGAACGCCCAGCAGACCGATAGCATCGATACCAAAACCTACGGTGCCTTGGGTGTAGCCGGAGATGAAGCGCAGATCGAAGCCTTGGCCCCATTCTTCGTTCTTGCTCTGCACACCGTTACGCTTGTTAGCGGGACTATTGGCAGCGCTATCACGGTTATCGTTGTTGATATAGAAGTTACGCAGCCCCAGAGTAGCCTTGCTGTCTTCGATGAAACCGGCGGCGCCTGCCTGCTGCGCCATAACCCCAACGGCCACAGCCAGGGCCAAGGTGGACTTGTTCATGTATCGCTCCTCTCGTTCTAATTCTTGTGTTCCTGGTTCGGGGTCGATTTGCCCTGAATCCTAAGATGCGCGATTAGCGCCAGACCGTGACTGCCAAGTCAATCGTAACCTTGTGTGTCTACGACCATCGTCTAATCGCCAGTGATTGGGTCCCTGCAGCGTAAAGACTTCCTGATAATCCCAAAAAGAATTTATTCATCCTTTTTCATACCATTCGGACATATGGCCCATTAATGGCCCTTTGCGCCGGGAAACAGCGTATCGGCGCCTAAGCTCATTCCTAAATGGTATTTGTTGACCTTTTTTTAGATCGATTAGCTTTGCCGTGCTCCCAACACGGCAAATCCCATCGAAAAGGCGACGCATCATGGCGAAACGCGCACTATCAAGTCAATTTGTTACAGTTTGTGTGTCGGCACTGCTTTCTTTTTCCGCACATGCCGCCAGTCTGACGGTCGGCTACCAGACCGGGATCGATCCGAGCAAAGTGCCGCAGGCCGATGGTGTCTATGAAAAAACCATCGGCGAGAAGATCGACTGGCGTCGTTTCAACAGCGGCCCGGAAGTCGTCACTGCCATTGCTTCTGGCGACGTGCAGATCGGCAACCTTGGCTCAAGCCCACTGGCAGCAGCTGCTTCACGCAATCTGCCGATCGTGGCGTTTATCGTTTCGGCGCAGATTAATGCCGCCGAAGCCTTGGTGGTGCGCAACGGCAGCGGCATCGACAAACCACAGGACCTTATCGGCAAGACCATCGCCACGCCGTTCGTGTCGACCTCGCACTACAGTCTGCTTGGGGCGTTGAAGCACTGGGGCTTGACTACCTCGCAAGTCAAAGTGGTCAATCTGCAACCGGCCGAGATTGCCGCCGCCTGGAAGCGAGGCGACATCGACGGGGCGTTTGTCTGGTCGCCGGCACTGGGCGAGATCCGCAAGACCGGCAAGACCCTGACCGACGCCGCCCAGGTCGGCCAGTGGGGTGCGCCGACCTTCGAGGTGTGGGTGGCGCGCAAGGACTTTGCCGAGAAGCATCCCGAGGTCGTGGCCAAGTTTGCCAAGGTCACCCTGGACTCGTTCGCTGATTACGCCGCACACAAAGACAGCTGGACGGCCGACTCGGTGCCTGTGCAGAAAATCGCCAAATTGACCGGTGCCAACGCAGCAGATGTGCCGGAACTGATGGCCGGTTCGGCGTTCCCGGATGCCAAGGCGCAGCAAAGCACCGCGCTGCTGGACGGCGGCACCGCCAAGGCCATTGCCGAAACGGCGAAATTCTTGAAGGAACAAGGCAAGGTCGAGACGGTGCTGCCTGATTATTCGCCGTACGTCAGCGCCAAATTCATCACTGACTGAATGCAGAACCCTGTGGTGAGGGGATTTATCCCCGCTGGGTCGCGTAGCGACCACCTATGTTTTCACTTGGAAACGCAAGGGGACTGCTGCGCAGTCCAGCGGGAATGAATCCCCTCGCCACAGACCTCTCTGTTGTTCAGAGGGTCTTTTCGAAGATCTTCGAATTACGCTGATAGTTGTACAGCGACGCCCGTGCCGCTGGCAGGCGTTCCACGCTGCTCGGCTCGAATCCGCGCTCGCGGAACCAGTGCGCGGTGCGCGTGGTGAGTACGAACAGGGTTTTCAAACCCTGCGCCCGCGCACGGGTTTCGATGCGTTCTAGCAATTCGTCGCCGCGTCCGCCATGGCGATACTCGGGACTCACCGCCAGGCACGCCAGTTCGCCGGCATCGGAATCGGCAATCTGATACAGCGCCGCACAGGCGATGATCATGCCTTCGCGCTCGACCACGCTGAACTGCTCGATCTCGCGCTCCAGCACTTCCCGCGAGCGGCGCACCAGAATGCCCTGCTCTTCCAGCGGACTGATCAGGTCGAGCAGGCCGCCGACGTCTTCAATCGCCGCCTCGCGCACCAATTCGAATTGCTCCTGCGCCACCAGCGTACCGCCACCGTCACGGGTGAACAGCTCCGTCAGCAGTGCGCCGTCTTCGGCGTAACTGACGATATGACTGCGCGCCACGCCGCCACGGCAGGCTTCGGCGGCGGCATCGAGCAACTCCGCTTGATAGTTGCTCATGCCCAGACGCTGCAAATGGGCCGGCACTTGCTGTGGGCGCAGTTCGCGCACCAGTTTGCCGTTCTCGTCGATCAGGCCGAGCTCGGCGCCGAACAACAGCAGCTTGTCCGCGCCCAGATCAATGGCGGCGCGAGTGGCGACGTCTTCGCAGGCAAGGTTGAAGATCTCGCCGGTCGGCGAATAGCCCAGCGGCGACAGCAGCACGATCGAGCGCTCGTCGAGAAGGCGGTTGATGCCCTTGCGATCAACCCGACGCACTTCACCGGTGTGGTGATAGTCGACACCTTCCAGCACACCGATCGGCCGCGCGGTGACGAGGTTGCCGCTGGCCACGCGCAGGCGCGAGCCCTGCATCGGCGACGAGGCCATGTCCATCGACAGCCGCGCTTCGATGGCGATGCGCAACTGGCCGACCGCGTCGATCACACATTCCAGGGTCGCGGCATCGGTGATGCGCATGCCGTGATGGTAATGCGGGGTCAGGCCACGGGCGGCGAGGCGGGTTTCGATCTGTGGGCGCGAGCCGTGCACCAGCACCAGACGCACGCCCAGACTGTGCAGCAAGACCAGGTCGTGGACGATGTTGCCAAAGTTGGGATGCTCGACGCCGTCGCCGGGCAGCATGACGACGAAGGTGCAATCGCGGTGGGCATTGATGTAAGGGGACGCGTGGCGAAGCCAATTAACGTATTCGGGCATGAACCTGGGCCTGTAATAAAGAGCAGCCGAAAAAAGGGGCGAAACGAAAAACGCACAGCGGGCTGATGGTTATCGTCGGAACAGGCTTGGCGACACGCGCGCTCTCCTCATGAATACGGGTTGTGGTGCAGGCAATTTACCGGGTTGATGCAAGACATTTAACCCTGTGGCAGCGAGCCTGCTCGCGAAAACGGTGGATCAGGTTCATCAATGGCGGCTGACAAAACGCTTTCGCGAGCAGGCTCGCTCCCTCACAGGGCCATCATCGTTCGTCTGTCGTCAGGCAGTAATGTTCAATCAACTGCCGAATCAGATGCACGGTAGGCTGCAAACGTGACATTTCAAGGTACTCGCCGGGTTGATGCGCGCAGGCAATGTCGCCGGGGCCGAGGACGATGGTTTCGCAGCCGAGGCGCTGAAGATAAGGCGCTTCGGTGCCGAACGCTACTGCTTCGGCGCGATGGCCGGTGAGCTTTTCGGCGATGCGCACCAGTTCGGCATCCTCTGACTGTTCGAACGGCGGTACTTCCGGGAACAGCGGTTTGTAATCGATTTTCACCTTATGCCGCTCGGCCACCGGGTTGAGCTTGCGCAGGATTTCCGCGCGCAGCAGGTTCGGGTCCATGCCCGGCAGCGGTCGCAGGTCGAACTCCAGCGAACACTGGCCGCAGATGCGATTGGGGTTGTCGCCGCCATGGATGCAGCCGAAGTTCATCGTCGGTTGCGGCACGCTGAATTGTGGATTGCTGAATTCGCGCTGCCACAACAGGCGCAGACCGCGCAGTTCGCCGATGGCATCGTGCATCGCTTCAAGGGCGCTGTGGCCCAGACGCGGATCAGACGAGTGGCCGCTCTGCCCGAGAATGTCGATGCGCTCCATCATGATGCCTTTGTGCATGCGAATCGGCTTGAGCCCGGTCGGCTCGCCGATCACCGCCGCGCGGCCCAGCGGCTGCCCGGCCTCGGCCAGCGCGCGAGCGCCGGACATCGAGCTTTCTTCGTCGCAGGTGGCGAGGATCAGCAGCGGTTGCTTGAACGGCTGATCGAGCAGCGGCCGTACGGCTTCGATGATCAGCGCGAAGAAACCCTTCATGTCGCAGCTGCCCAGCCCGACCCAGCGGCCATCGACTTCAGTGAGCTTCAGCGGGTCGGTCTGCCACAACGCGTCGTCGTACGGCACGGTGTCGCTGTGCCCGGCCAGCACCAGGCCGCCGGGGCCGCTGCCGAAACTGGCGAGCAGATTGAATTTGCCGGGGCTGACCTGCCGGATATCGCAGCTGAAGCCCAGGTCACCGAGCCAGCCAGCGAGCAGATCAATGACGGCGCGGTTGGACTGGTCCAGGTTCGGTTGAGTACAGCTGACCGATGGCGCGGCAATCAGCGCGGCGAACTGGTCTTGCATGGACGGCAATGGCATCACTGACTCCAGGTCCCGGATTGAGGCCCACTATAGAACCATCCGGCGCGCGGAATAAACCGCCGCAGGGCGTAGGAAGTTTGACTCCTGTACACTGCACGGCCTTGGCAGCCACACATTCCCCCGGCTGCGCTCCCGATTCTGGATGTTCCGGCCATGCAAAAAGAAACTGAAATCAAACTCCGCGTCAGCCGCGAAACCCTCGCTGCCCTGCGCGAGCACCCGCTGCTGAAGAAACGCAACAAAAGTGGCTGGGAACGCCGTGAGTTGATGAACCAGTACTTCGACACCCCCGAGCGCGACCTCGCCCAAGCCAAAGTCGCACTGCGCCTGCGCAAGGACGGTGACGAAGTGATTCAGACCCTCAAGACCCGTGGCCAGAGCGTCGCCGGTCTGTCCGAGCGTAACGAGTACGACTGGAAACTGCCGAAAGCCAAGCTCGACGTAAAGAAACTCGACGGCGAATGCTGGCCCGAGGCATTGGCCGAGCTGGACAAGAAAACCCTCAAGCCGATCTTCACCACCGATTTCGTCCGCGAGCGCGCCGAAATCGCCTGGGGCCGTGGCAAGACCAAAGTGGTCATCGAAGCCGCGCTGGACCTCGGTCACGTGGTGGTTGGCAAGCAGAAGGAAGAGATCTGCGAGCTGGAACTGGAACTGCGCGAAGGCGAGCCTGCGGCGCTGCTGGAACTGGCTGCCGAACTGGCCGAAACCCTGGCGCTGATGCCATGCGATATCAGCAAGGCTGAGCGCGGTTATCGCCTGCACGACGCCAACAGCTACTCGCTGAGCCTCCCGGCGCCGCAGCTGACCAGCGAAACCCGTCTCGACGACGCCTTCGCCGCGCTGAGCTGGCATCTGCTCGGCAGCAGCCAGCGTCTGGCTGAACAATATCGTTTCAACGGCCACTGGCGCCTGTTGCAGGACTGGGTCGAGAACCTCGCGGAAATGCGCGCCCTGCTCAGCAGCCTCGGCCAGGCGGCGCCGCGTCAGTCGACCCACGATTTGCGCGTGGCCCTCGATGCCTTGCTCGAAGACTGGCGCCCGTTGGTGCAGGTCGGCATCGAGGACGAAGACGTGCGCAAGGCCGCGCCTGAGCAGTTCCTCGAAGAGCTGGAAGACCCGCGCTGGGGCCAGTTCTCGCTGAACGCTTCACGCTGGCTGCTGGCCCGCACCTGGACCGCCGACCGCAATACTCGCGGTAATCGTCAGGGTGACGCGCAATTGCACAGCTGGTTGCCGCGTCTGCTCGGCGAAGAAGCTACTGCTCTGCAGCTGCAACGCTATCAGCAGCAGCCGGAAGATCTTGCTGAACAACTGCCGCGTATCGAGCGCATTCAGGTCTGGTTGCACCATGCGCGCAACGTGCTGGACATCCCGGAAATGGATCGCCTGTACGGTGAATTGAACAAACTGGCGCAACTGGCCAACGAGCCGACCATCACCGACGAACTGCTCGATGCGCGCAAGCATCAGGCGATTGCGGTGTACCAGAACCGCGCCTGGAAAATCCTCCTGCGCAGCTAAACACCTTCCCACCCGATCGTTCCCACGCTCTGCGTGGGAACGATCAAGCGGGGACTGCTGCGCAGCCCAGCGGGGATAAATCCCCTCGCCACGAAGGCCATCCGCACTAGACCGGCAGGCTGGTGGTGGACTTGATCTCCGACAGCGCCACGATCGAATTCACTTCCTGTATCCCCGGCACCAGCGACAGCTTCTCGAAAAAGAACCGCTCGTACGCCTCGATATCCCCCGCGACAATGCGCAGCATGAAATCCACCGCCCCCATCAGCACATAACACTCCAGCACTTCCGGAAAGCCGCGAATCGCCTCGGTGAACTCGGTGAAGTTCGAACGCCCATGAGCGTTGAGTTTGATCTCGGCAAAAATCTGCGTGTTCAGGCCGATCTTCTTGCGATCCAGCAAGGTCACCTGGCCGCGAATGATGCCCTCCTCCTTCATCCGCTGAATCCGCCGCCAGCACGGCGATTGCGACAGGCCCACCTGCTCGGCGATCTGCGCGCTCGACAGCGAAGCGTCTTCCTGCAGCAAGGCGAGAATCTTGCGGTCGTAGGCGTCCAGCTCGCTGTGCATAAAAAATCCTCAAAGATCAGCTTTCACGAATCAATTCTTTCGATAAATCCGTTCAGGCGCCGATCATAGCCAAGAAATACCCCGCACCGAATGTAAAAATTTCTCCAGTGATTTTGGAGACTCGCCATGCCGCACCTTGAAGCCGTAAACAGCCCCGCCGCCCGCGCTGATGTCTGGAACGTCAACAACGCCCACTGCCTGGCGCAATACCAAATCCTCGCCGAGGCCGAGCCGGATCTGCTGGTGCGCGTGTTGAATCTGTTCGCCTTGCAATTTCTGACGCCGGAGCAGGTCAAGGTCCAGCGCCAGGACGATCTGCTGTCGATCGATCTGCTCATGAGCGGCCTGAGCTGGCATCGCGCGCAAGTGATCGCGGAGAAACTGCGTAACCTGATCAGCGTCTGCGCGGTGGACCTGCACAACGCCGACACGGCGTGGCAGGCGCCCGCACAGGCTGCCGGCTGACAAATTCGGCAACGGCTTCGTCGGGTAGTGGCCCAACGGTCAGCGGGGCCACGACTATCCTTTTGCGCATGACGCTTAAAAAGGAAAGCCGCATGTCCGTTCAATTTGTCACTCAGGACCGCTGGCTGGACCTCAACGATGTATTACGGGAACTGGTCGCCCAAGGCTTCATCTGCCAGGACGCGGCGGAACAGGCGCTCAATGCCCGCCGTCGCCATGCTGCTCACGGGCAGATGCATCCGCTGGAATTCATCGCCAGCCAGCAACTCGACGACCTCAGCCGTCCGGGCAAACATCTGGATCTGGAAAGCCTGACCCTGTGGCTGGCGCAACAGGCCGGTCAGCCGTATTTGCGCATCGATCCGTTGAAAATCAACGTCGCGGCGATCACACCGCTGATGTCTTACGCCTTCGCGCAACGGCACAAGATTCTCGCCGTCGCCGTGGACCGCGACTCGGTCACCGTGGCCAGCGCTCAGCCCTACGTCAGCGGTTGGGAAGCCGACCTGACCCACGTATTGAAGCTGCCGATCAAACGGGTCGTGGCCAACCCGGTCGACATCCAGCGCTTCAGCGTCGAGTTTTTCCGGCTGGCCAAATCGGTCAGCGGTGCCAGCAATGCCGACGCCCA
Source organism: Pseudomonas sp. CCNWLW23 (assembly GCF_037095675.1). Taxonomy (NCBI): domain Bacteria; kingdom Pseudomonadati; phylum Pseudomonadota; class Gammaproteobacteria; order Pseudomonadales; family Pseudomonadaceae; genus Pseudomonas; species Pseudomonas sp. CCNWLW23. Next base: position 215,851 of record NZ_JBAWKM010000001.1, read on the forward strand.
GGGCGGCAATCTCGGCAACTTCGAACAACTGCTGAACCTCGGCGCCAGCGATCAGGAGCCGGACGCCAACGACGCGCACATCGTCAACATCGTCGACTGGCTGTTCCAGTACGCCTTCCAGCAGCGCGCCAGCGATATCCATATCGAACCGCGCCGCGAGCACGGCACCGTGCGCTTTCGCATCGACGGCGTGTTGCACAACGTCTATCAGTTCCCGCCGCAGGTGACGATGGCGATCGTCAGCCGCCTGAAAAGCCTTGGCCGCATGAACGTCGCCGAAAAGCGCAAACCCCAGGATGGCCGGGTCAAGACCAAGACCCCGGACGGCGGCGAAGTGGAGTTGCGGCTGTCGACCTTGCCGACAGCGTTCGGCGAAAAAATGGTCATGCGGATTTTCGACCCGGAAGTGCTGCTGAAGAATTTCGACCAGTTGGGTTTCAGCGCCGACGACCTGCGCCGCTGGCAGGACATGACCCGCCAGCCCAATGGCATCATTCTGGTCACCGGGCCGACCGGTTCGGGCAAGACCACCACTCTGTACACCACGCTGAAAAAACTGGCGACGCCGGAGGTCAACCTCTGCACCATCGAAGACCCGATCGAAATGGTCGAGCCGGCCTTCAACCAGATGCAGGTGCAGCACAACATCGAACTGACCTTCGCCGCCGGGGTGCGCGCGCTGATGCGGCAGGACCCGGACATCATCATGATCGGCGAAATCCGCGACCTTGAAACTGCGGAAATGGCGATTCAGGCCGCGCTCACCGGGCACTTGGTCCTGTCCACACTGCACACCAACGATGCGCCGAGCGCCATCAGCCGTTTGCTCGAACTGGGTGTGCCGCATTACCTGATCAAAGCCACCGTGCTCGGCGTTATGGCTCAGCGTCTGGTGCGCACGTTGTGCCCGCACTGCAAGGCGCCGCTGACGCTCGAAGATGAAGACTGGCAAACCCTGACCCGGCCCTGGCAGGCGCCGCTGCCGAGCAATGCGCAACGGGCGATCGGTTGCCTGGAATGCCGCGACACCGGCTATCGCGGCCGCGCCGGCGTGTACGAAATCATGCAACTGAGCGACAGCCTCAAAGCGCTGATCACCCCGGATACCGACCTCACCGCGATCAGGCGTCAGGCCTTCAAGGAAGGCATGCGCAGCCTGCGCCTGTCCGGTGCGCAGAAAGTTGCGGCGGGGCTGACCACGGTGGAGGAAGTGCTGCGGGTGACACCGCAAAGTGAGTTGAAATAATTCAGCACGGAACTGGATCGGGGATCGGCTATCCAACGCCGTAGTCAATCCCAGGAGTCACCTCATCATGCGTTTCAAACTCGCTGTCGCCACCTTGGCCCTGCTGTCGCTTCCCGTTGGTTCGGCCATGGCGGACAGCTTTTGGCGTAACGTCATCTCCTCCGGCGCCACCACCGGTTCGACCTACCTGACCTTCAAGGATCACAAGCTGATCGTCGCCGCCCAGGACGACGCCGGCAGCTTCGTCGCCAGCGACGGCGGCATCCGTGGCCCGTACCTGGAAGCAGCGATGCAGAAAGTCCGCGCCGACAACCCGGGCCTGCAGGCTTCGGACATGGAACTGGCGAACGCGATTCTGGCGAAGAACGCCGTGGCTTCCGAGTAACAAAAAATGCCGCTCAAACGAGCGGCATTTTTTTGCCCGGATTCTGAACCCGATACAGAACCCTGTGGGAGCGAGCTTGCTCGCGAAGGCAATTTCACATCCAAAATATGCGGCGTCTGACACGACGCTTTCGCGAGCAAGCTCGCTCCCACGATGACTGCATACAGACTGAATGTCAGCGGTAATCATCCACCGGCACACAAGCGCAATACAGATTGCGATCGCCGTAGACGTTATCCACCCGATTCACCGCCGGCCAATATTTGTGCAAGCGTGTGTGCGCATCCGGGGTGATGGCCTGTTCGATGCTGTAAGGCCGTTCCCAGATCCCAGTGACATCGGCCAAGGTATGCGGGGCGCGTTTGAGCGGGTTGTCTTCGCCCGGCCAGTTGCCCTTCTGCACTTCATTGATCTCGGCGCGAATGCTCAGCATCGCCGCGATGAAGCGGTCGAGCTCAGCCTTGGATTCGCTCTCGGTCGGCTCGACCATCAACGTACCGGGTACCGGAAAGGACATGGTTGGCGCGTGGAAGCCGTAATCCATCAGCCGCTTGGCGACGTCTTCCTCGCTGATGCCGGTCTGCGCCTTCAGCGGGCGCAGATCAAGAATGCATTCATGCGCCACGCGGCCATTGCGCCCGGTGTAGAGCACCGCAAACGCGCCGGATAAATGCTGCGCCAGATAATTCGCCGCCAGAATCGCCACCTCGCTGGCGTCCGCCAGTTGCGGGCCCATCATGGCGATGTACATCCAACTGATCGGCAAAATGCTCGCACTGCCCCACGGCGCTGCGCTGACTGCGCCGTTCTGCGCCAGCGGCCCGTCAATCGGCACCACCGGATGGTTGGCGACGAACGGCGCCAGATGCGCACGAACGCCGATCGGGCCCATGCCCGGCCCGCCGCCGCCATGGGGAATGCAGAAGGTCTTGTGCAGGTTCATGTGCGACACGTCGGCGCCGATGTCCGCCGGCCTGGCCAGGCCGACCTGGGCATTGAGATTGGCGCCATCCATATACACCTGGCCGCCATGCTGGTGAATCACTGCGCAGATTTCGCTGATGCCCTCCTCGTAAACCCCGTGGGTCGACGGATAGGTCGCCATCAGGCACGACAACTTATTCCCGGCCTCGGCGGCTTTCAGCTGCAAATCATCCAGATCAACGTTGCCCGCCTCATCGCATTCGACAATCACCACGCGCATCCCGGCCATCTGCGCCGACGCTGGATTGGTGCCGTGGGCCGATGACGGAATCAGGCAGACATCCCGCTCGCCCTCCCCTCGGCTCTCGTGATATCTACGGATCGCCAGGAGCCCGGCGTATTCGCCCTGGGCGCCGGAGTTGGGCTGCATACAGATCGCATCGAAACCGGTAATCGCACAGAACCAACGCTCAAGCTCCTCGATCATCAGCGTGTAACCGACAGCCTGCTCCCTCGGCACGAACGGGTGCAGATGGGCGAACTGCGGCCAGGTGATCGGGATCATCTCGCTGGTGGCGTTGAGCTTCATCGTGCACGAGCCCAGCGGGATCATCGATTGGTTGAGTGCCAGATCCTTGTTTTCCAGCTGTTTGAGGTAACGCAGCATCTCGGTTTCGCTGTTGTGAGCGTTGAACACCGGATGTTGCAGGTACGGCGTACTGCGCTGGAGTTCGTCGGGAATTCCCGAGGCGATGTCCTGCGCATCAAGCGCATCAACGCTCAGGCCGTGATCGGCGCCGAGCAGCACATCGAACAGCTTCGCCACGGTGTGTTCATCACAGGTCTCGTCCAGACTCAGACCGACGCGGCCACGACCAAGAATACGCAGGTTGATCTGCGCTGCCTGAGCACTTTCGATGATCGCCGTTTGCGCACCGCCGACCTCCAGCGTCAGCGTGTCGAAGAACTGCCTGTTGAGCCGTTTGATGCCGTTGCGCTCGAGTCCCGCCGCGAGGATGCAGGTCAGACGATGCACGCGCTGGGCGATACGCTTCAAACCCTCGGGGCCGTGATACACCGCATAACAACTGGCGATATTGGCCAGCAGCACCTGCGCGGTGCAGATGTTCGAATTGGCTTTCTCGCGGCGGATGTGTTGCTCGCGGGTTTGCAGGGCCATGCGCAGCGCGACGTTGCCGCGAGCATCTTTCGACACACCGATGATCCGCCCCGGAATCGCCCGTTTGTATTCCTCGCGGCTGGCGAAGAACGCCGCGTGCGGGCCGCCATAACCCATCGGCACACCGAAACGCTGGGACGAACCGAACACCACATCGGCACCCAACTCACCCGGCGGCGTCAGCACCAGCAGGCTGAGCAAATCGGTGGCGACGCAGGCCAGGGCCTGTTGTGCGTGCAGGTGGTTGATCAAGGGTTTGAGATCGCGGATTTCGCCGTGGGTGTCGGGGTATTGCAGCAGCGCGCCGAACACCTCGTGCTGCGCCAGGTTATCCACCGCGTCGACGATCAGCTCGAAGCCGAAACCTTCGGCGCGGGTCTGTACCACGGAGAGAGTTTGCGGATGGCAATTTTCATCCACAAAAAACAGATTGCTCTTCGACTTCGCCACGCGCTTGGCCAAAGCCATGGCTTCGGCCGCTGCGGTAGCCTCATCGAGCAGCGAGGCGTTGGCCAGTTCCAGGCCGGTGAGGTCGATGGTCAGTTGCTGAAAATTGAGCAACGCTTCGAGCCGGCCTTGAGCGATTTCTGGTTGATATGGGGTGTACGCGGTGTACCAACCGGGATTTTCCAGCACGTTGCGCAAGATGACGGTCGGCGTGACAGTGCCGTGATAGCCCATGCCGATCAGGCTGGTGAACAGCTGATTCTGCTCGGCATAACCGCGCAGCTTCGCCAGTGCAGCCTGTTCGTCGAGAGCCGGCGGCAGATCCAGTGCGCGATTGAAGCGAATGCCCGGCGGCACGGTCTGCTCGATCAGCTCGGCGCGACTGCCCAGGCCGAGGCTGTCGAGCATTGCTTGCTGCTCGGCGGCATCCGGGCCGAGGTGGCGGCGCAGAAAGGCTTCGGGATCGCGTAACTGGCTCAGGGACGGCGACTGGGACATGACGGGTTCTCCTGGCTGGCGCTTGGCGTCAATCGACACGGTCAAACCAGCATAGCAGGCGAATTTTCAAGATCACGCCGCCCCTGTGGGAGCGAGCCTGCTCGCGAAAGCGGTGTTTCAGAAACCTTGGCATTGACTGATATGGCGCTTTCGCGAGCAGGCTCACTCCCACAAAGGGATATTCGTCGCCCATAAAAAAGCCCCGACGAATCGGGGCTTTGGGGCGCGCCGGCAAGTTACTCGCCGATGGCAGCCTTGTAAGCCGCCGCATCCAGCAGCTTGTCCAGCTCGGCCTTGTCGCTTGGCTTGAGCTTGAAGATCCACGCGCCGTACGGGTCGGAGTTCAATAGCTCGGGCGAGCCACCCAGCTCTTCGTTGATCGCGATGACTTCGCCACTGACCGGGGCGTAGATGTCGGAGGCGGCTTTCACCGACTCGACCACGCCGGATTGATCACCGGCGGCGAACACCTTGCCGACTTCGGTCAGCTCGACGAACACCACGTCGCCCAGCGCTTCCTGCGCGTGATCGCTGATGCCCACGGTGACAGTGCCGTCAGCTTCCAGACGCGCCCATTCATGACTTTCGGCAAATCGCAGTTCGGCAGGGATATCGCTCATCTTCGGTTCCTCGGAAATTGGTCAGCGGTCATGCCCGCCAGAAAAGGTTAGATCAAGGTTTTGCCATGGCGCACGAAGGTCGGTTTGACCACTCGCACCGGATACCACTTGCCACGGATTTCCACTTCGGCGCGGTCGGCGGTTGCCATCGGAACACGCGCCAGGGCAATCGATTTGCTCAGCGTAGGAGAGAAACTACCACTGGTGATCTCCCCTTCGCCAACATCGGCGATGCGAACCACCTGGTGAGCACGCAAAACCCCGCGTTCTTCCAGTACCAGACCGACCAGTTTGTGCGCCACACCGGCGGCTTTTTCCGCCTCCAGCGCCGCGCGGCCGATGAACTGCCGCGAGGCCGGCTCCCAGGCGATGCTCCAGGCCATGTTCGAGGCCAGCGGTGAAACGTCCTGATGAATGTCCTGACCGTACAGGTTCATCCCAGCCTCGACCCGCAAGGTGTCACGGGCACCGAGGCCAATCGGCGAAATGCCGGCGCCGACGAGGTCGTTGAAGAAACCCGGCGCCTGATTCGCGGGCAGGCAGATTTCCAGGCCATCCTCGCCGGTGTAACCGGTACGCGCGATGAACCAGTCGCCGTCGATGGCGCCTTCGAAAGGTTTGAGTTGCTGGATCAGCGTGGCACGGGACTGGGTGACCAGTTCGGCAATCTTGTGCCGGGCCTGCGGGCCCTGGATGGCGAGCATCGCCAGCTCGGCGCGCTCGTGCAGTTGCACGTCGTAGGCGCCGAGCTGGGCGTTCATCCAGGCCAGATCCTGATCGCGGGTCGAGGCGTTGAACACCAGCCGGTACGCGTCGTCGAGGCGATAGACGATCATGTCGTCGACGATGCCGCCGCGCTCATTGAGCATGGTGCTGTACAACGCCCGGCCGGGGCGGTGCAGACGTTCGACGTCGTTGGCCAGCAAATGCTGGAGCCAGGCCTTGGCCTGGGCGCCGGTGACATCGATCACGGTCATATGGGAAACATCGAACACCCCGCAATCGCGGCGCACTTCGTGGTGCTCCTCGACCTGCGAGCCGTAATGCAGTGGCATGTCCCAACCGCCAAAATCGACCATCTTCGCGCCGAGCGCGAGGTGCAGGTCATACAGAGGCGTACGCTGTCCCATGGGTTTCTCCTTCCGGGCGTGGCGAGGGTGCGGACCGCCGCTATACGGCGGAAAGCCTTGATGAATAAGGCTTTCAGCCGATTCCAGCGCACGGGTCTGTCAGACGAACCGCACCGAATGCCGCGCATTGTAGCCGCATGATGTAGGACTGACGACTAAGTGTTTCGGTGCGCCGAACGTCGAATCAATCCGATCACCGGCAACAACCCGACCAGCACCAGCGTCAATGCCGGCAATGAGGCGCGCGCCCATTCGCCTTCACTGGTCATTTCAAAGATGCGCACCGCCAGCGTGTCCCAGCCAAACGGGCGCATCAGCAGGGTCGCAGGCATTTCCTTGAGCACATCGACAAACACCAGCAACGCGGCGCTCAAGGTGCCGGGCAGCAACAGCGGCAGATACACTTTGAAAAACAGTCGCGGCCCACTGACACCCAGGCTACGTGCCGCTTCGGGCAAAGATGGCCGTATACGCGCCAGACTGCTTTCCAGCGGCCCGTAGGCGACAGCAATGAAGCGCACCAGATAAGCCATCAGCAACGCCGCGAGGCTGCCGAGCAGCAACGGTTTGCCGGCACCGCCGAGCCAGGCGGAGAGCGGAATCACCAGTTCACGATCCAGATAACTGAAGGCAAGCATGATCGACACCGCCAGCACCGAACCGGGCAAGGCGTAGCCGAGATTGGCCAGACCGACGCCGGAGTTGATGGCTGGGGTCGGCGCCAGACGCCGGGCAAACGCCAGCAACAGCGCAACGCTGACGGTGATCAGCGCGGCCATCGCGCCCAAGTACAGCGTGTGCAGAATCAGTCCGGCGTAGCGCTCATCCAGATCGAAGCGTCCGCGCTGCCAGAACCACACGATCAGTTGCAGCACCGGGATGACGAAGGCGCAGGCGAATACCATTCCACACCAGCCTGTCGCCGCCAACGCCTTGAGCCCGCGCAGGTGATACAGCGCTTTCACCCGTGGCCGCTCATTGCTGGCCCGATTCGCCCCGCGCGCACGGCGCTCGCCGTACAGCACCAGCATCACCACCAGCAGCAACAGACTGGCCAGTTGTGCGGCGCTGGGCAGGCTGAAGAAGCCGTACCAGGTTTTGTAGATGGCCGTGGTGAAGGTGTCGAAGTTGAACACCGACACCGCGCCAAAATCGGCGAGGGTTTCCATCAGCGCCAGCGCCACGCCCGCGCCGATCGCCGGACGCGCCATCGGCAACGCGACCCGCCAGAACGCCTGCCACGGCGATTGCCCGAGCACCCGCGCCGCTTCCATCAGGCCTTTGCCCTGAGCCAGGAATGCGGTGCGCGCCAGCAGATAAACGTAGGGATAAAACACCAGCACCAGCACCACGATCACCCCGCCGGTGGAACGCACCCGTGGCAGGCGCAGGCCGCTGCCGAACCATTCGCGCAACAGGGACTGCACGGGGCCGGCGAAATCGAGCAGGCCGACGAAGACGAACGCCAGTACATAGGCAGGGATGGCGAAGGGCAGCATCAGCGCCCAGTCGAGCCAGCGCCGACCGGGGAATTCACAGAGACTGGTCAGCCACGCCAGGCTGACACCCAGCAGGGTCACGCCGACACCGACGCCGAGGATCAGCGTCAGGGTATTGCCGAGCAGTCGCGGCATCTGGGTTTGCCACAGGTGCGACCAGATCTGCTGATCGATGGTCTGCCACGACAACAACAGCACGCTCAGCGGCAACAACACCAGCGCGGCGATGGCGAAGACGATGGGGTACCAGCGGCGTTGGGCGGGGTGGGCCACTTTTGGGTCTCTGGAGGGATTGGGGTGTTCTTGGATTGCGTATTTCAGGTTGGGATTGCTGCCCTCACCCTAGCCCTCTCCCGGAGGGAGAGGGAACTGACCGAGGTGCTCATGCAAACTACATCGACCTGAGATATTGAGTCGAACTCAAGTTTCGAAAGCAACACAAGTTGGCTCCCTCTCCCTCCGGGAGAGGGCTGGGGTGAGGGAGCGATCTTGAAAGATCAACAGTTACACGAAACGCCTCAGTTCCACCCCGCCCGATCCATCATCCGGATCGCCTCGGCCTGACGTTTGCCCGCCACTTCTACCGGCAAGGTATCGGCAACAAACTTGCCCCACGCCGCCACTTCTTCCGAGGGTGCCACCGCCGGGTTGGCCGGGAATTCCTGGTTCACGTCGGCAAAAATCTTCTGTGCCTCAGGCGTGGTCATCCATTCGACCAAAGCCTTGGCCGCTTCCGGGTGCGGTGCATGCTTGGTCAGGCCGATGCCCGACAGGTTCACATGCACACCGCGATCAGCCTGGTTCGGCCAGAACAGTTTCACCGGCAGTTCAGGCTTCTGCTTGTGCAGGCGACCGTAGTAGTAGGTGTTGACGATGCCAACGTCACACTGCCCGGCGTTGATCGCTTCCAGCACCGCAACGTCATCGGAGAACACGTCAGTGGACAGGTTGTTGACCCAGCCCTTGAGGATTTTCTCGGTCTTCTCGGCGCCGTGAACTTCGATCATGGTCGCGGTCAGCGACTGGTTGTAGACCTTCTTCGCCGTGCGCAGGCACAGGCGGCCTTCCCAATTCTTGTCGGCCAGCGCTTCATAGGTGGTCAGTTCGCCCGGCTTCACCCGCTCGGTGGAATAGGCGATGGTCCGCGCGCGCAGGCTCAGGCCGGTCCAGGCGTGGGTGGACGAGCGATATTGCGCGGGAATATTGGTGTCGATGGTTTTCGAAGTGAACGGCTGGAGGATGCCCATCTGCTCGGCCTGCCACAGGTTGCCGGCATCGACGGTGAGCAGCAGATCGGCGGTGGCGTTTTCACCTTCGGCCTTGATGCGCTGCATCAGCGGCGCTTCCTTGTCGGTGATGAACTTGATCTTCACCCCGGTCTTGGCGGTGTAGGCATCGAATACCGGTTTGATCAGCTCATCGATACGCGACGAGTAAACCACCACCTCATCGGCGGCCTGGGCAGTGGTGCTGCCGATCAGGGTCAAGGCCAGTGCGGTCAGAAGACGCTTGGATGCCAACATGGGAGTGGTCTCACGGTCGGGAAATGTGGGCCAAATGATAAGGACTCACATTTACCACCACAATCGAACACTGGGGGAAGGCGTTACCAGATGTTGCACGACTCAAAACTGCGGTAAGTGGGCGGACGCTTTCGCGAGCAGGTTCGCTCCCACATTGGAATGCATCTCAACTGTGGGAGCGAGCCTGCTCGCGAAGGGGCCATCAGCCTCAATGAGGCGGTCAGGGCTTTGCCAGAGCTGGAAGATCCCCGGTCAACCCCAGCGCCTCGCGCACAAACAACGCCTTCGCCTCGGGCATCTGCTCGACCAGCTTCAACCCGGCATTGCGCAACCAGCGCAGCGGCAGCGGGTCGGCCTGGAACAACCGCTCGAAGCCTTCCATCGCCGCCATCAGCGCCAGATTGTGCGGCATACGCCGACGCTCGTAGCGGCTCAGCACCTTCACGTCTGCCAGTCGCTCACCGCGCTCATGCGCTTGCAGCAACACTTCCGCCAGCACCGCTGCATCGAGGAAACCAAGGTTCACACCCTGCCCGGCCAAGGGGTGAATGGTGTGCGCCGCATCACCGATCAAGACCAGGCCCTCAGCGACGTAGCGCTTGGCGTGACGCTGACGCAACGGCACGCACAGACGCGGGTCGGCGCTGATGACTTCACCGAGGCGTCCCTCGAAGGCTCGCTCCAGCTCAGCGCAAAACGCAGTCTCTTCCAGCGCCATCAAGCGCTCGGCTTCAGCCGGTGTGGTCGACCAGACGATCGAGCACCAGTCCTGCTGACCGTCACGCTCCAGTGGCAAAAACGCCAGCGGCCCGTGATCGGTAAAGCGCTGCCAGGCGGTTTTGCGGTGCGGCTGGCTGCAGCGCACGCTGGTGACGATGGCGTGATGCAGATAATCCCACTCGCGGGTCGCCACGCCGGTCAGACGGCGCACCGCTGAATTGGCGCCGTCCGCCGCGATCACCAGCGGCGCGCGCAAGGTGCGGCCATCGGCCAGGGTCAGCAGCCAGTCGTCGCCGGAGCGACGCATCTGCTCCAGCCGCGCATTGGCCAGCATGCCCAGGTCGCAATCATGCAAACGCTCGAGCAGCGCATCCTGGACCACGCGGTTTTCGACGATGTGGCCGAGCACATCGGCATGTACGCTGCTCGCCGAGAAATGAATCTGCCCGGTGCCGCTGCCGTCCCAGACGTGCATGTCGGTGTACGGGCTGCTGCGCCGCTGGGCGATGCCGTCCCAGACGCCAAGGCGCTCGAGAATGCGCTGGCTCGCCGCCGACAATGCGCTGACGCGCGGTTCGAACGCCGCCTCGGCATCGAACGGCTTCACGCTCAACGGGCTGCCGTCGAGCAACAGCACTTCCAGCCCACTGTCCTGTAGCGCCAGCGCCAGGGCGCTGCCGACCATTCCGGCTCCGACAATCAGCAGATCTGCGCGCATTTCCATGCTTTAGGCCTGTCTCGCTTGCGGCTTGAGCCGCACGTAAAGGGTTTTACCGACCCGCGCCACAAGGTTGCCGGCGCCGTCATGAATGTCGACCTGCAACTGCGGCAGGTATTTATCGCCGTTGGCGGTCTGCCGGCGGATCTCGTCGAGCAGGGTCTGGTCGATGTTGAACCGGGCGAACACCGGGCCTTTGCCCGGCGCAATGAAATCGATGTCGGCGGCCTTGTCCCAGACGATGTACTTCGGACCGAGGTTTTCCATGAGCATCAACATGAAGAACGGGTCGACCATCGAATACAGACTGCCGCCAAACTGGGTGCCGACATAGTTGCGGTTGTACCAGCCCAACCCCATGGACACCTGCACATCGCGAAAGTCGTCACTGATGTGCCGAACGTGCACTCCGGCGCCGAGATACGGCGGGTAGAAGGTCATTACCCAGCGCATCAATCGTGCCTTGCCGAATTTTTTGCTCAGCCACTCAAGCATCCGGACGGGTTCCCAGGCCCATCGCCTGCCGGGCGAACCAGCGTTTGGCTGGCGGCAGCAGGTCGAGGCCGAGCAGGCCGAGATTGCGCCCCAGCGACACCAGCGGCTGGGTGCTGCCGAACAGGCGCGTGACCTGATCGGAGAAGCCCACCGTCAGGTCCTGATCGAGGCGCTGCCGTTCGCGATAGGCCTGCAACGTGGCGAAGTCGCCCAGCGGCTTATCACTCGCAAGCAGCGCGGCAGCCAAGGCATCGGCGTCACGCAGCGACAGGTTGAAGCCCTGGCCGGCGATCGGGTGCAGGCTGTGTGCGGCGTTGCCAAGTACGGCCAGATGCGAGCGCACCTGTTCTTCAGCTTCGATCAGTGACAGCGGATAAAGATGCCGTGCGCCGACCTGTTTCAAAGTGCCGAGGCGGTAACCGAACACGCCTTGCAGCTCGCTGAGAAAATCACGCTCGCTCAATTCAGTCAGACGCTGCGCGTCCATGCCCAGACGGGTCCAGACCAGCGCGCAGCGATTGTCCGGCAGCGGCAGCAGGGCCATTGGGCCTTCGTCGGTAAAGCGCTCGAAGGCCATGCCGTTGTGCGCTTCACTCGGGGTGATGTTGGCGATCAGTGCGCTCTGGTTGTACGGGCGCTTGCGCACGTTGATGCCCAACTGTTCGCGCAACCCGGAGCGGCCGCCATCGGCGAGTACCGCGAGATCGCATTCCAGTGTGGTTTCGTCGTTGAGGGTCAGGCGGTAGCCATCGGCCAACGGTTCCATGCGCGTGACTTCCGCCGGGCAGCGCCACGTGATCACGTCTTTGTCGAGGTGCTGCCACAGGCACTGGCCGAGCCAGGCGTTTTCCACCACGTAACCGAGCGCTGGCACACCCTCTTCCATCGCCGACAAGCGCGCGGTGGAGAAACGGCCACGGTCGGAGACATGAATCTGTTTGATCGGCTCGGCGCGGCGGGATATTTCCTGCCACACGCCCAGGCGCTGATAAATCTGCCGCGAGCCGAACGACAACGCCGAGGAGCGGGCGTCGTAGCTCGGCTGCCAGCTGTCGCCGGGGGCGAACGGTTCGATCAGGACGATTTTCCAGCCCTGCGCCTTGGCCCCGGCCTGCAACGCCAACGCCAGACTGGCGCCGACCAGACCGCCACCGATGATTGCCAGATTGACTCGACTCATGCTGCGTGTGTCCTTGCTTGGGCCATCAGCGCTTCGATCTCGGCGACGGTTTTTGGCACGCCGCTGGTGAGGATTTCACAACCGGATCGGGTCACGACCACGTCATCCTCGATACGCACGCCAATACCGCGCCATTTCTTCGCCACGTTCTGATTGTCCGCCGCGATGTAGATGCCAGGCTCCACGGTCAGCGCCATGCCGACCTCCAGCACACGCCATTCGCCGCCGACCTTGTACTCGCCAACGTCATGCACATCCATGCCCAGCCAGTGGCCGGCGCGGTGCATATAAAAAGCCTTGTAGGCTTCGCTTGCGATCAACTCGTCAACCTCGCCCCGCAACAAGCCAAGCTTGACCAGACCTGCGGTGATCACCCGCACCGTGGCTTCGTGCGCCTGGTTCCAGTGCTTGTTGGGGGCGATCTCGGCGAACGCCGCTTCCTGCGAAGCCAGCACCAACTCGTAGATCGCCTTCTGCTCCGGCGAAAACTTGCCGTTGACCGGCCACGTGCGGGTGATGTCGCTGGCGTAACAGTCGATCTCGCAACCGGCGTCAATCAACACCAGATCGCCGTCCCTGAGCAGCGCGTCATTCTGCTGGTAATGCAGGATGCAGCTGTTGCGCCCGGCGGCGACGATCGAACCGTAGGCCGGCATCTTCGCCCCGCCCTTGCGGAATTCGTAATCCAGTTCGGCTTCGAGGCTGTATTCATACAGCCCCGGACGACTGGCCTGCATCGCGCGGATATGCGCCTGCGCCGAAATCCGCGCGGCTTCGCGCATCACCTTCACTTCTGCCGCCGATTTATACAGGCGCATGTCGTGCAGCAGATGATCCAGGGCAACGAATTCATTCGGCGGCTGCGCGCCGAGGTGCGCCTTGGAGCGGATCACGTTGATCCAGTCCATCAGGTGCCGATCGAATTCGGGATTGCTGCCCATCGCCGAATACACCCGGTCGCGGCCTTCGATCAGGCCTGGGAGGATGTCGTCAATGTCGGTAATCGGAAAAGCATCGTCGGCGCCGTACTCGCGGATCGCGCCTTCCTGCCCTGCGCGCAGGCCATCCCACAATTCGCGTTCGGCGTTGCGTTCACGACAGAACAGGATGTACTCGCCGTGCTCGCGACCGGGCATCAGAACGATGACGGCTTGTGGCTCGGGAAAACCGCTGAGGTACTGGAAGTCGCTGTCCTGACGGTAAACATGCTCGACGTCGCGGTTGCGGATGGCCACCGCGGCGGCGGGCAGGATCGCGATGCTGTTGGGTTCCATCTGCGCCATCAGGGCCTTGCGGCGACGGCTGTATTCCGCTTTGGGGATGTGGGTCATGGGCAGATGGCTTTCCCTGGCACGCGATTAATGCAGCGACGGCTTGGCGGCTGGCGGCACATCGGCTTTTTTGGTTTCCGAGAACAGCAGCAACGGCGCGACGCGCAGGTATTCCATGACTTCCATGTAGTCGGATTCGCCGTCTTCGGATTCTTCCAGCGCGTCCTGCACCTGGGAAATGGCTGCCAGATCCTGCAGCACTTCGGTGGCTTCAGTGCTGAGCATGCTGCTGTCGCGGCAGTTCAGGCCGAAACCGCTGAGGAAGCCCTGGCACCACTCGCCCAGTGCAGCAGCGCGGTCGGCCAGCGGCGCATCGTCGGTCGGCAGCAACAGAACGACGGTGACGTCGTCGCCGGTCAGCTCGCCTTTGACCATCTCCTGCAGGCCGATCAGGGCGTTGCGGACGTTGTCCTGGATGTCGCCTTCGAGCAGTTCGGCGGCGTCGATCAGCCAGCCTTCGTGATCGAAGCCGGCCCCGGCGCAACTGCGCCCGAGCAGCACGCCGTGCAGTTCGGCAGGCGAGACGTTGTGGCCGCTGGCAGTCAGCAGGGTGGCAAAGGCTTGGTACGGGGAATTCGCAATGGTCATGGGCAGCTAGGCGCCAGACGGCGCTATGTCTAGAATGAAGGCCTTGTATCCTACATCGACAGCCCCGCCAAGACCATTAAAGGCTGTCCGCCAGTCACCACCCATCAGACGAACACGTGGACCCAATGGAAGACACCGACCTGCAAGCGCTGATGGCCAGACTCGAACTGCTGATTGGCCGAGTCGAGCAACTTAAGAGTCAAAACGCACTCTTACTAGCTCAGGAAAAAACCTGGCGCGAGGAACGCGCTCACCTCATTGAAAAAAACGAAATCGCCCGGCGTAAGGTCGAATCGATGATTTCGCGCCTCAAGGCCCTGGAGCAAGACTCATGAGTTCAAGCAATAGCGTTACCGTGCAGATCCTCGACAAAGAGTATTCGATCATCTGCCCGCCGGAAGAACGCAGCAATCTGGTCAGTGCCGCCCGCTACCTGGACGGCAAGATGCGCGAGATCCGCAGCAGCGGCAAAGTCATCGGCGCCGATCGCATTGCCGTGATGGCCGCGCTGAACATCACCCACGACCTGTTGCACAAAGAAGAGCGCCCGGATATCCAGGCCAGCGGTTCGACCCGCGAACAGGTACGCGACTTGCTCGATCGTGTCGATCTGGTTCTGGCCGACGATCAGAACACCGCCAAGGGCTGATTCGACTGACAGCTTGAGGTATACTCGCGGCACTCCCTGGGGTGCTTGCCAGTTGACGATGTCCCGGAGCCGATTCGCACTACCCTGGAAGTTGCACGTTGGGCTGGTGTGCATGTCCGCTAGACGGAAAGCCTTAAAGTCTACTGCTTCTTCCACCTTGAACTTTCGGGTTCAAGGGCTGAGTTGACAGCGGTTCATCCGGGGAGCCTGATTCGAATCCGATGTCGGTGTATGCCGACATCGGATTTTTTATGCGTACGTTTTTGCATCCACCTGCCGAAGCCGAACCATGACCGAACCCGCGCTGCTGCCCCGCCCGCAACTCCGCCGCCTGCTGCGCAAGGCGCGCCGCGCACTGACGCCGGGCGAACAACGCCGGGCTGCCAAAGGCCTGTTCCGGCAATTGGCGCAAGACCCGCACTTTCGCCGGGCGAAACATATCTCTCTGTATTTGCCCACCGACGGTGAAATCGATCCGCGCCTGCTCCTGCGCGAAGCCCAGCGTCGCGGCAAGGCGACTTATCTGCCGGTACTCAGCGCGTGGCCACGAACGAAAATGGTCTTCCAGCGCATCCGCCCCGGCGAAAAGCTCACGCCCAATCGTTTCCGCATCCTCGAGCCCCGGGCCAATCTGGCTCGGCAACGCAAGGTCTGGGCGCTGGATCTGGTGTTGTTGCCGCTGGTGGGGTTTGATGATGTCGGCGGGCGCCTGGGCATGGGCGGCGGATTCTATGATCGCAGCCTCGCCTATCTGGCTCGGCGCAAGAACTGGCGCAAGCCGACGCTGCTGGGCCTGGCCCATGAGTGTCAGAAGGTCGAACGTCTGGCGCAGGCGAGCTGGGATGTTCCGTTACAAGGCACGGTCACCGACAAGGCGTGGTATTTCGCAGAGTAGACGCCGCAGGGACCAGCGGCGTCGAAGAGACAGGTTCAGCGTTTGAAAGCGGTCGACTGTTGCACCTGTTGCGCCACTTCAATCGGCGCGTCGGTCTTGTTCGCCCACAGGCTCTGCGCGTAACCGGTGGTTACCACGCCCAGGCCAAACAAAATTACCAAAGTCCATAGCAAATCCGGTTTGCGTTTCATCGATTGCCCCCCTCAAGGCACATCATCACGATGACAGCAGCGGTTTCCGTTCGTAGGCCGTGCAGCAGCGTCAAGCTTTAAAGGCCGGCATTTTGCGGCAACGTGAACCTGTGCGCAAACGCTGACGTCAACCGACTGTCGGTTTGTCATAAAATTGCCCGACAACCTGCCCAATGACCGCTTCAGGAGCATACGACATGGCCTACTGGCTGATGAAATCAGAGCCCGACGAACTCTCGATCAAGGGTCTGGAAAAGCTCGGCAAGGCGCGCTGGGACGGGGTTCGCAATTATCAGGCGCGCAATTTCCTGCGGGCGATGGCCGTTGGTGACGAGTTCTTTTTCTACCATTCCAGCTGCCCCGAGCCGGGGATTGCCGGGATTGGCAAAATTATCCAAGCAGCGTATCCCGATCCGACGGCGCTGGAGCCGCAGAGCCATTACTTCGATCCGAAGGCTACAGCAGAAAAAAATGCCTGGAGCGCGATCGATGTCGAGCATGTCGAGACGTTCAAACGGGTGTTGAAGCTGGATTATCTGAAGCAGCAGACGGCGCTGGCAGAGATGCCATTGGTGCAGAAGGGCTCACGGTTGTCGGTGATGCCGGTTACACCAGAACAGTGGACGGCGGTTATCGGGCTCAAACCCTGATTCATTTATGCCGGATAAATAGCTTTCGCGAGCAGGCTCGCTCCCACAGGAACATGCAGTCCAATGTGGGAGCGAGCCTGCTCGCGAAGAGGCCAGCCCGGACAGCGAATGACTTACTGAATGATCAGGTTGTTGAACAACAGATCCTCAACAACAGGCTTGCCGGTCTCGTCATTCATGACCTGCTGGGTCTGCTTCAACGCTTCCTGACGCAGCTTTTCCTTGCCCTCGATGCTGCCCATCGCCTCGGTCGACTGCTGAGTGAACAACGCCACCAGCTGATTGCGGATCAGCGGCTCGTTGGCCTTGACCAGTTTGGTCGCCTCTTCGCCAGTTACGCGCAGGGCCACATCGGCCTTGTAGACCTTAAGCTTGGCGGTGCCGTCGAGGCCATAGTTGCCGACGAACGGCGGGCTCAGGGTGATGTAATTGACCTTCGGCGCCTCGCCTTCTTTGGCTTCTTCGGCCAGTGCTGCCACAGGCAGAGACAGGGCCAGCAACAACATGATCCACGCTTTCACAATTCGCTCCTTATCCGGTTTGCGGCCTAGCATAACGACCCGCCGCGCAAGCACAAGCTTATGGCTGACTATCAGGGCCGGGCATGCTCGTTGACCCGTTGATTCACACACCTACACTTATCGGCCATCACTCCCAAAGGAATAGCCCTGATGAAAGCCGTGCTGTGCAAAGCCTTCGGCCCTGCCGAATCGCTGGTGCTGGAAGACGTCGCCAGCCCTGTCGCCAAGAAGAATGAAATCCTGCTGGACGTGCACGCTGCCGGAGTCAATTTCCCCGACACGCTGATCATCGAGGGCAAATACCAGTTCAAACCGCCCTTCCCGTTTTCGCCAGGCGGTGAAGCGGCGGGCGTGGTGCGCGAAGTCGGGGAAAAGGTCAGCCATCTGAAAGTCGGCGACCGGGTCATGGCGCTGACCGGTTGGGGCAGTTTTGCCGAGCAGGTGGCGGTGCCGGGCTACAACGTCCTGCCGATTCCGCCGTCGATGGATTTCAACGTCGCCGCTGCATTCAGCATGACCTATGGCACGTCGATGCATGCGCTCAAACAACGCGCCAACCTGCAACCGGGCGAAACCCTGCTGGTGCTCGGCGCGTCGGGCGGCGTCGGCCTCGCCGCGGTGGAGATCGGCAAAGCCATGGGCGCCCGCGTGATCGCCGCCGCCAGCAGTGCCGAGAAACTCGCGGTGGCCAAGGCTGCCGGCGCCGATGAACTGATCAACTACAGCGAAGCCAGCCTCAAGGAAGAGATCAAACGCCTCACCGACGGCCAGGGCGCCGACGTGATCTACGACCCGGTCGGCGGCGACCTGTTCGACCAGGCCATCCGCGCCATCGCCTGGAACGGCCGCCTGCTGGTGGTCGGCTTCGCCAGCGGACGCATCCCCGAACTGCCGGTCAACCTCGCCCTGCTCAAAGGCGCGGCGGTGCTCGGCGTGTTCTGGGGCTCCTTTGCCCAGCGCCAGCCCCAGGACAACGCAGCCAACTTTCAGCAGCTGTTCGCCTGGTTTGCCGAGGGCAAGCTGAAACCGCTGGTATCGCAGGTATATCCGCTGAACAATGCCGCGCAGGCAATCGATGATCTCGGCCAGCGCAAGGCTGTGGGCAAGGTTGTCGTTCAGGTTCGTTAACAACATGGAGCGATCCGGAGCAACCATCCGGATCGCTTTACCGTTGAGGTCTGCCTCTTCCATACGTCAAACCGCAGAAACCCACCCGAGCCACCATCCCCTCAGCGCCGCCTTCTTATCTCAGAGCGACATGTTCATAAAGGAACGCTCATCTGCCCAAATTTCCGCTGTTTTGCCGACGTGAAGCGATGCTATTTTCGGTAACGAAACTGTAACATTCGCATCCGCAGTCAAAACAAGAAAACTGGAGCTCTTGAATGTTTGCTTTCTTTCGTCCTGCCGCACATCAGGCTCCATTGCCTGAAGAAAAAATAGACAGCACCTACCGCCGCCTGCGCTGGCAGATCTTCGCCGGTATCTTTATCGGCTACGCCGGTTACTACCTGCTGCGCAAGAACTTCTCCCTGGCCATGCCGTACCTGATCGACGAAGGCTATAGCCGTGGCGACCTCGGTCTGGCGATGTCGGCGATCGCCATTGCGTATGGTTTGTCGAAGTTCCTCATGGGCCTGGTGTCCGACCGTTCCAACCCGCGCTTCTTCCTGCCGTTCGGTCTGCTGGTCTCGGCCGGGGTGATGTTCATTTTCGGTTTCGCGCCGTGGGCAACGTCCAGCGTGACGATGATGTTCATTCTCCTGTTCATCAACGGCTGGGCGCAGGGCATGGGCTGGCCGCCGAGCGGGCGGACCATGGTGCACTGGTGGTCGCAGAAGGAACGCGGCGGCGTGGTCTCGGTGTGGAACGTAGCGCATAACGTCGGCGGCGGTCTGATCGGCCCGCTGTTCCTGATCGGCATGGGCCTGTTCAATGACTGGCACGCGGCGTTCTACGTCCCGGCAGCGGTCGCGCTGGGCGTAGCGGTGTTCGCCTTCATCACCATGCGTGACACCCCGCAATCAGTCGGCCTGCCGCCGATCGAGCAGTACAAGAACGATTACCCGGAAGGCTACGACGCCAGCCACGAAGACGAATTCAGCGCCAAGGAAATCTTCGTCAAATACGTGCTGCGCAACAAAATGCTCTGGTACATCGCTCTGGCCAACGTCTTCGTCTACTTGCTGCGCTACGGCGTGCTGGACTGGGCGCCGACGTACCTGAAGGAAGCCAAGGGCTTCACCGTGGATAAGACCTCGTGGGCCTATTTCTTCTACGAGTGGGCAGGCATCCCGGGCACGCTGCTGTGCGGCTGGATGTCGGACAAGATCTTCCGTGGCAACCGTGGCCTGACCGGCATGGTGTTCATGGCCCTGGTGACTGTCGCGACCCTGGTTTACTGGCTGAATCCGGCCGGCAACCCGATGGTCGACATGATCGCCCTGCTGTCGATCGGCTTCCTGATCTACGGTCCGGTGATGCTGATCGGCCTGCAAGCGCTGGAACTGGCGCCGAAGAAAGCCGCCGGTACCGCAGCGGGCTTCACCGGTCTGTTCGGTTATCTGGGGGGTTCGGTCGCGGCCAGTGCGGCGATGGGCTACACCGTTGACCACTTCGGCTGGGATGGCGGTTTCGTCCTGCTGGTCGGCGCTTGCCTGCTGGCGATGGCCTTCCTTGCGCCAACGCTGTGGCACAAGCAAGTCGCCAGTCAGAGCCGTGAAGCGGTCGCCTGATCGCTGTGTGATTTACAGCGCTTGAGCCGCGCCTCCAGATTGCGGTCTGGCATGGCGTGGCTGCGCAGGGCGTGCGCGGTCTGCTCGACATAATCGCGAGTGGTGCCGTAACGCCCGCTGGCGTTGGCGAACACCTGGCTGAGCACATGATCCGGCAAGTTGCCGGCATAGCTCGGCAGGTGACGCTCCAGAACGAATCCCAAGGCCTGCACCTGAGTGCCATCTTCGAGCCGGCAATTGAGCCAGTGCGGGCGATACGAGGGAAACGGCATCTCGCGTTTCCACAGCGCATACAGCGCGGTATCGAGATTGTCTTCCGGCAAGCGGTAGGCAAAGCCACTGCATGAACCGCCACGATCCAGACCGAACACCAGACCGGGCATTTCCGGGGTGCCCCGATGCTCGTGGGACCACAGGTACAAGCCACGATGGTAGCCATGCACGCGACCGCGCATGCGCTCAACTGCCGTGCATTCCGGCCGCCAGATCAGCGAGCCATACGCGAACAGCCACACCGGCCCGCCCTTGTGGCGTGCCATGGTCGATTGCATGGAAGCGAGAAGTTGTTCGTGCGTCAGCTGCGGCCCAAGATCGAGCCGCGGAGGGTAAGCCAGGTTCAGAATTGCGTTTTCAATGGCGCTCATGGCGAATAGCGTTCAGCTCCCCGCGGGTGAAGAATTACTTAATAGAACGCACCGCTGTAACAATAAGGCACATATGTTTTAAGGCAAATTAAGTGCCACTGATTAATTGCCTGATTCATATATAACCTAGCGATATTTACTGTTTAAGGTAAATACCGATCGGCTATATACCAAGTTATAAGTCTCAGGAGCGCGGCGCATAGGCGAAGACGTCGGCGCGCATCTGATGCGCATCCATCCCCGCCTCGACCAGCGCGTCCAGCGTGCCATAGACCATCGCCGGCGAACCGCTGGCATAGACGTGCAGCGGCTTCAGATCGGGGAAATCCTCGCAAACCGCCTCGTGCAACATCCCGCAGCGCCCTTCCCAGCCGCACTGGTCGCTGACCACTTTGTGCAGGAACAGATTGGGCAGCTTCAGCCATTCGTCCCAGTGCTCGATCTGATAGAAATCTTCCGGGCGGCGTACGCCCCAATACAGATGCACTGGATGTTTGAAGCCTTCGGCTCGGCAATGTTCGATCAGACTGTGAATCTGGCCCATGCCGGTGCCGGCGGCGATCAACACCAGAGGACCGTCGGGTAGCTCCGCAAGATGTGTGTCGCCAAAGGGCAGCTCGACACGCACCATCGGGTTGCGTTGCAGCTGCTCGATCAGGCTCAACGCACTGGTTTCGCGCGCCAGCACATGGATTTCCAGATCACGTCCGCCGTGGGGTGCCGAAGCCATGGAGAACGCCGACTTCTCACCGCTCTCGCGCTCGATCATCAAATATTGCCCAGCGTGATAGCGCGGCGGCTTGCCTGCTGGTGCCCGCAGGCGCACGCGCCAGGTGTCGCCGCCGACCTCGCGGCACTCGATGACCTGACACGACAGGCTGCGCACCGGCAATTCACCGAGTGCGAGCACGCCATCCCACAACAGCACGCAGTCTTCCAGCGGTGCGGCGATGCAGGTGTAGAACTCGCCATGATCGTGGACTTTGCCGGCCTGCTCGACGCGGCCCTCCACCAGCAGCGCTGCACACACGTGGCAATTGCCGTTGCGGCAGCTTTGCGGGCAGTCATAGCCCAAGCGCCGCGCACCGTCGAGAATCCGCTCACCGGGCTGTATCTCGAGCACGGCTCCGGAAGGCTGCAGGGTTACACGCATCAATCTATTCCTAACTGATTCCAGATGGCATCGATCCGTTGGGTGACGGCGTCGTCCTTGACGATTACGCGGCCCCACTCGCGGGTGGTTTCGCCCGGCCACTTGTGGGTGGCATCCAGGCCCATTTTCGAGCCCAGGCCGGAAATCGGCGAGGCGAAGTCGAGGTAGTCGATCGGCGTGTTGTCGATCATCACCGTATCGCGCTTGGGGTCCATGCGCGTGGTGATGGCCCAGATCACGTCGTTCCAGTCGCGGGCGTTGATATCGTCGTCAGTGACGATAACGAACTTGGTGTACATGAACTGTCGCAAAAACGACCAGACGCCGAGCATCACGCGCTTGGCATGCCCCGGATACGACTTCTTCATCGTCACCACGGCCATGCGGTACGAGCAGCCTTCCGGCGGCAGGTAGAAGTCGGTGATTTCCGGGAACTGCTTCTGCAGGATCGGCACGAACACTTCGTTCAGCGCCACGCCGAGAATCGCCGGCTCATCCGGCGGACGGCCGGTGTAAGTGCTGTGATAGATCGGTTTGATCCGGTGGGTGATGCGCTCGACGGTGAACACCGGGAAGCTGTCGACTTCGTTGTAGTAACCGGTGTGGTCGCCATACGGACCTTCGTCGGCCATTTCGCCGGGATGGATCACGCCTTCGAGGATGATTTCGGCGGTGGCCGGCACTTGCAGATCGTTGCCACGGCACTTGACCAGCTCGGTGCGGTTACCGCGCAAGAGCCCTGCAAAAGCATATTCCGAGAGGCTGTCCGGTACCGGCGTCACGGCACCGAGAATCGTTGCCGGATCGGCGCCAAGGGCTACGGACACCGGGAAAGGCTGACCCGGATGCTTCTCGCACCACTCGCGGAAGTCGAGAGCACCGCCACGATGGCTGAGCCAGCGCATGATCACCTTGTTGCGGCCAATCACTTGCTGGCGGTAGATACCGAGGTTCTGGCGTTCCTTGTTCGGGCCTTTGGTGACCGTCAGTCCCCAAGTGATCAGTGGGCCGACGTCGCCGGGCCAGCAGGTCTGCACCGGCAACATCGCCAGATCGACGTCGTCGCCTTCGATGACCACTTCCTGACACACCGCGTCTTTGACCACTTTCGGCGCCATCGAAATGATCTTGCGGAAGATCGGCAGTTTCGACCAGGCGTCCTTCAAGCCCTTCGGCGGCTCCGGCTCCTTGAGAAAGGCCAGCAGCTTGCCGATTTCGCGCAGTTCGCTGACCGACTCGGCGCCCATGCCCATGGCCACGCGCTCGGGGGTGCCGAACAGGTTGCCGAGCACCGGAATGTCGTAACCGGTGGGCTTCTCGAACAACAATGCCGGGCCTTTGGCCCGCAGCGTGCGGTCGCACACCTCAGTCATCTCCAGCACCGGCGAGACGGGAATCTGGATGCGTTTCAACTCTCCGCGCTGCTCAAGCTGCTGCACGAAATCCCGAAGATCCTTGAATTTCATTGACGATGGCACCCTCAAAATAGGCGTACATCCTACCTGCTCTGAGGAGCAAACAGCAGCCCGTCATTGCTCGATTGTGGCCCCCGCGCTGCGGCGAAGGCGCAGGCCTCGAACTCGGGAGTACGCTGCCGACGCCGCAAAATCGGCCCATCAACAGATATCCGTGATGGGCGCGAGATTTTTCGGGGCAAAAAAAACGCCCCCTTGCGGGAGCGTCCTTTGTTGAAACGCCAGCGTATTACTTGCGTTTCATCGACAAGAAGAACTCGTCGTTGGTCTTGGTCGTCTTCAGCTTGTCGACCAGGAACTCGATGGCGGCGACTTCGTCCATCGGGTGCAGCAGCTTGCGCAGAATCCACATGCGCTGCAGTTCGTCGTCGGCGGTCAGCAACTCTTCGCGGCGGGTGCCGGAGCGGTTGATGTTGATGGCCGGGAACACACGCTTCTCGGCGATCTTGCGATCCAGAGGCAGTTCCATGTTGCCGGTACCCTTGAACTCTTCGTAGATCACTTCGTCCATCTTCGAGCCGGTTTCAACCAGCGCGGTGGCGATAATGGTCAGCGAGCCGCCTTCTTCGATGTTACGCGCGGCACCGAAGAAACGCTTCGGCTTCTCGAGGGCGTGGGCATCGACACCACCGGTCAATACCTTGCCGGAGCTCGGGATCACGGTGTTGTAGGCACGGGCCAGACGGGTGATGGAATCGAGCAGGATCACCACGTCTTTCTTGTGCTCGACCAGGCGCTTGGCCTTCTCGATCACCATTTCAGCAACCTGCACGTGACGGGTCGGCGGCTCGTCAAAGGTCGAGGCAACCACTTCGCCGCGCACGGTGCGCTGCATTTCGGTCACTTCTTCCGGACGCTCGTCGATCAACAGCACGATCAGGTGAACTTCAGGATTGTTACGGGCGATGTTCGCTGCGATGTTCTGCAGCATGATCGTTTTACCGGCTTTCGGCGGTGCGACGATCAGACCACGCTGGCCTTTGCCGATCGGTGCACACAGGTCGATCACGCGACCGGTGAGGTCTTCGGTGGAACCGTTGCCGGCTTCCATCTTCATGCGCACCGTCGGGAACAGCGGCGTCAGGTTCTCGAAGAGAATCTTGTTTTTCGCGTTCTCCGGACGATCGAAGTTGATCGTGTCGACCTTGAGCAGGGCGAAATACCGCTCGCCTTCCTTCGGAGGGCGGATCTTGCCAACGATGGTGTCACCGGTGCGCAAGTTGAAGCGGCGGATCTGGCTCGGCGAGACGTAGATGTCGTCAGGGCCGGCGAGGTAGGAGGCGTCTGCGGAGCGCAGGAAGCCGAAGCCGTCCTGGAGAATCTCCAGCACGCCATCACCGGAGATTTCCTCGCCGCTTTTCGCGTGCTTTTTCAGCAGGGAGAAAATCACGTCCTGCTTGCGCGAACGGGCCATATTTTCTATGCCCATCTGTTCGGCCAATTCGAGCAGTTCGGTAATCGGCTTTTGCTTGAGTTCAGTCAGATTCATATAGGAATGACGTAATCATTTATGGAGGGGGGGAAATTAAGCTTTTGGCTTAATGAGGCCGCGCCGCGGAGAAGGCGACAGGATCGCGAACTAATTCGAAAAGGAGTGCGTCGGCGACGGCTAGCAGGGGGCATTGGAGAAACCAGTGCGGGGCCGAATGTACCACCTGAGTTTCGGAGCGTCTAGCCCTGAATACGCAAAAAGCCCCGCGATTTGCGGGGCTTTTTTTCAGCGTTTTACTGCGACGCTCAGATGTTGGCGTCGAGGAACGCCGCCAGCTGCGACTTCGACAGTGCGCCGACCTTGGTCGCTTCAACGTTGCCGTTCTTGAACAGCATCAGCGTCGGGATACCACGCACGCCATGCTTGGCCGGGGTTTCCTGGTTTTCGTCGATGTTCAGTTTGGCGACGGTCAGCTTGCCTTTGTAAATCTCGGCAATCTCGTCCAGAACCGGTGCGATCATTTTGCAAGGGCCGCACCATTCAGCCCAGTAGTCGACCAGGACAGCGCCTTCGGCCTTGAGTACGTCGGCTTCGAAGCTAGCGTCGCTAACGTGTTTGATCAGATCGCTGCTCATGGAATTCTCCAGGTTGTAAGCAAAAAAACGTGGCCCATCATAGCCGCCCTTCCCTTGTTCAGGAAGCCGCAGATGATTGAGTGTTGCTATGGCCCTTGATGAGTTTGGATATAGCTCAAGTCACGCCGTGGCGGGAGCGATGAAGGCGATTCCGGTACGCAGGGCGGCGTTGCGCACATGTTCCTGCATGGCTTTTTGCGCTGCTCCCGACGCACGGCGGGCCAGGGCACGGAGGATCTTGCGGTGTTCCTGCCAGGTTTCCATGGCGCGCTCGGCGCGGATGAACGGCAGTTTCTGGCTCTCGAGAAAGATCTCGGCGCTGGCGGTGAGAATGCTCAGCATCGCCTGATTACCGCTGGCAAGAAGGATGCGTCGGTGGAATTCGAAGTCGAGTTTCGCCGCTGCCTCAAAGTCGCCGAGCTTCAATTGCTCGCGCATGGCCGCAACGTTGTCTTCCAGCGCATCCAGATCGAACGTGCTCAACGTCACTGCCGCCAAACCTGCTGCAAACCCTTCGAGCGCATAGCGCAATTGAAAGATATCCAGCGGCGATGCCTGCGCCGCAAACGACCAGCCTGGCGCGTTGTCGCCGCGCGACAATTCGACCGGCGACTGCACGAACACGCCCTTGCCCGGCTGAATGCTGACCACGCCCAGTGCACTGAGCGACGACAGCGCTTCACGCAACGATGCCCGACTGACGCCCAGTTGCAGCGCCAGATCCCGTTGCGAAGGCAACGCGTCGCCGGCACCGAAGCCCTGTTCGGTGATCAGTTTGCGGATCGCTTGCAGCGCCACTTCGGGTACGGCGCGGGAGATCGAATTCATGATGTGCGGACGCGTCAGGGCCAAGATGCGGCTAGTTGTAAAGCTATTCGTCGAGTCCGGCAAGTCGTGCCCCAGCGGGGTTCGGCGCGCACTGCCGATGCGCCATCGCAGTGCGAAAACCGAGTTGACTGTTCAGACCAGTAAGACCGAACGAAGCCGCTGGTGCCGCGGCTTGCCGGGGCGAAATCCGCCTGTTGGCACGGCCCATGCTCTGTCCGATCGCAGCAACCACTTCCCGCCGATCCGGAGATTGTCCATGACCCAGCGTTACAGCGCCCTCCTCGCTTCCCTGTTTGCCGGCCTGCTGCTGTGCCAGGCCCCCGCTCACGCCGACGGTCTGGACGACGTGGTCAAACGCGGCACGCTGAAAGTTGCCGTGCCCCAGGACTTCCCGCCGTTCGGCTCGGTCGGCCCGGACATGAAGCCGCGCGGCCTGGATATCGACACGGCGAAACTGCTCGCTGACCAACTCAAGGTCAAACTTGAACTGACCCCGGTCAACAGCACCAACCGCATCCCGTTCCTCACCACCGGCAAAGTCGATCTGGTGATTTCCAGCCTCGGCAAAAACCCCGAGCGTGAGAAAGTCATCGACTTCTCCCGCGCCTATGCGCCGTTCTACCTCGCCGTGTTCGGCCCGCCAGACGCTGCGATCACCAGCCTCGACGACCTCAAGGGCAAGACCATCAGCGTCACCCGTGGCGCCATCGAAGACATCGAGCTGAGCAAAGTCGCC
This sequence comes from Pseudomonas sp. CCNWLW23, assembly GCF_037095675.1. Lineage (NCBI taxonomy): Bacteria > Pseudomonadati > Pseudomonadota > Gammaproteobacteria > Pseudomonadales > Pseudomonadaceae > Pseudomonas > Pseudomonas sp. CCNWLW23. The sequence goes on from NZ_JBAWKM010000001.1 coordinate 242,879, forward strand.
CCCGAAGGCGTGACCATCAAACGTTTCGAAGACAACAACTCGACCATCGCCGCTTATCTGGCAGGGCAAGTCGATCTGATCGCCAGCGGCAACGTGGTGATGGTGGCCATCAGCGAGAAGAATCCCAAGCGCGTGCCGGCGCTGAAGGTGAAGCTCAAGGATTCGCCGGTCTACGTCGGTGTGAACAAGAACGAAGCGGCGCTGCTGACCAAGGTCAACGACATCCTCAACACCGCCAAGGCTGACGGCGCACTGGAAAAGAACTCGCAGACCTGGCTGAAAGAGCCGCTGCCGGCCGATCTCTGATCGACTGCGCGGGAGACCTTCATGGCTTATCAGTTCGATTTTTTGCCGGTGGTGGAAAACACCGACCTGCTGCTGCGCGGCGCTTTGTTCACGCTGGAGCTGACCGCCATCGGCGCGCTGCTCGGGGTCGGCGTCGGGATTGTCGGGGCGCTGGTGCGGGCGTGGCAGATCCGCCCGTTCTCGGCGATCTTCGGCGTCTACGTCGAGTTGATCCGCAACACGCCGTTTCTGGTGCAACTGTTCTTCATCTTCTTCGGCCTGCCGTCGCTCGGCGTGCAGATTTCCGAATGGCAGGCGGCGGTGCTGGCGATGGTGATCAACCTTGGCGCCTATTCGACCGAGATCATCCGCGCCGGCATCCAGGCGATTCCGCGCGGGCAGCTGGAAGCGGCAGCGGCACTGGCGATGACCCGCTTCGAAGCGTTCCGCCACGTCGTCCTGCTGCCGGCGCTGGGCAAGGTCTGGCCGGCGCTGAGCAGCCAGATCATCATTGTCATGCTCGGTTCGGCGGTGTGTTCGCAGATCGCCACGGAAGAATTGAGCTTCGCCGCCAACTTCATTCAGTCACGCAACTTCCGCGCCTTTGAAACCTACGCGCTGACTACCCTGATCTACCTGTGCATGGCGCTGCTGATCCGCCAATTGCTCAACTGGTTCGGCCGGCGGTTCATTGCGAGGAGCAGCCAATGAGCGATTTCACTTTCTGGGACATCCTGCGCAACCTGCTCACCGGCCTGCAATGGACGCTGGCGCTGTCGCTGGTGGCATTCATCGGCGGCGGCCTCGTCGGCCTGCTGATTCTGGTGATGCGCATCTCCAAGAACACGCTGCCCAGCAGCATCGCCCGCACCTGGATCGAGCTGTTTCAGGGCACGCCACTGTTGATGCAGCTGTTTCTGGTGTTCTTCGGTGTGGCGCTGGCCGGGATCGAGATTTCGCCGTGGATGGCCGCCGCGATCGCTTTGACCTTGTTCACCAGCGCCTATCTGGCGGAGATCTGGCGCGGTTGCGTCGAGGCTATTCCCCACGGTCAGTGGGAAGCTTCGTCGAGCCTGGCGCTCAATCCGCTGGAGCAGTTGCGCTACGTGATCCTGCCGCAAGCGCTGCGCATCGCCGTGGCGCCGACCGTGGGCTTCTCGGTGCAAGTGGTCAAAGGCACAGCGGTGACCTCGATCATCGGCTTCACCGAACTGACCAAGACCGGCGGCATGCTCGCCAACGCCACGTTCGAACCGTTCATGGTCTACGGCCTCGTCGCCCTCGGCTACTTCCTGCTCTGCTACCCCTTGTCCCTCAGTGCGCGCTACCTGGAAAGGAGACTGCATGCCTCTGCTTAGAATTTCCGCCCTGCATAAATACTACGGCGATCACCACGTACTCAAAGGCATCGACCTCAGCGTCGAGGAAGGCCAGGTCGTGGCGATCATCGGCCGCAGCGGCTCGGGCAAATCGACTCTGTTGCGCACACTCAACGGCCTGGAGTCGATCAACGACGGCGTGATCGAAGTCGACGGCGAATACCTCGACGCCGCCCGCGCTGATCTGCGCAGCCTGCGACAGAAGGTCGGCATGGTCTTCCAGCAGTTCAACCTGTTCCCGCACCTGACCGTCGGGGAGAACGTCATGCTCGCGCCGCAAGTGGTGCAAAAAATACCCAAGGCCAAGGCTGCCGAACTGGCGCGGGAAATGCTCGAGCGAGTCGGGCTCGGGGAGAAATTCGATGCCTTTCCGGATCGTCTGTCCGGCGGGCAGCAACAGCGGGTGGCGATCGCCCGGGCTTTGGCGATGTCGCCGAAGGTGCTGCTGTGCGATGAAATCACCTCGGCGCTGGACCCTGAGCTGGTCAATGAAGTGCTCAGCGTGGTGCGGCAATTGGCCAAGGAAGGCATGACGCTGATCATGGTCACCCACGAGATGCGCTTTGCCCGGGAAGTCGGCGACAAACTGGTGTTCATGCACCATGGCAAGGTGCATGAGGTGGGCGATCCAAAGGTGTTGTTTGCCAATCCGCAGACGGCCGAGCTGGCGAACTTTATTGGCACGGTGGAAGCGACAGCCTGAAGATTTTCTGAGGCAGTGATGCCCTCTTCGCGAGCAGGCTCGCTCCCACAGGGGAATGCGCTCATCTGTGGGAGCGAGCCTGCTCGCGAATGGCCGCGCCGCGATCCCCAGACTTTCTGCGCTGAATCAACGGTTTGAACCATGCGCGTTGGCGCCAGCGTTTGATCGTGGCACGATGTCGGGGTTATCGACCGAGACCCCCTGACCATGCCGCAATCCCAAGCCAAGAATCTGTCCCTGATCGCCGCAATCGACCTGGGCTCCAACAGCTTTCACATGGTCGTGGCCAAGGCCCAGAACGGCGAAATCCGCATTCTCGAACGCCTCGGCGAGAAGGTGCAACTGGCCGCCGGCATCGATGACGCGCGCCAGCTCAACGAAGAATCGATGCAGCGCGGCCTCGATTGCCTCAAGCGCTTTGCCCAACTGATCAACGGTATGCCGCTCGGCGCCGTGCGCATCGTCGGCACCAACGCCCTGCGTGAAGCGCGCAATCGTGGCGAATTCATCCGCCGCGCCGAAGAAATCCTCGGCCACACGGTAGAAGTCATCTCCGGCCGTGAAGAAGCGCGCCTGATCTATCTCGGCGTTTCGCACACGCTCGCCGATACCCCAGGCAAACGTTTGGTCGCCGACATCGGCGGCGGCAGTACTGAATTCATCATCGGCCAGCGCTTCGAGCCGTTGCTGCGCGAAAGCCTGCAAATGGGCTGCGTGAGTTTCACCCAGCGCTATTTCAAGGACGGCAAGATCACTCCGGCCCGCTACGCCCAGGCTTACACGGCGGCGCGCCTGGAAATCATGAGCATCGAGCACGCCCTGCATCGCCTGACCTGGGATGAAGCCATCGGCTCCTCCGGTACGATTCGCGCCATCGGCCTGGCCCTGAAGGCTGGCGGCCACGGCAGCGGCGAGGTCAACGCCGAAGGCCTGGCGTGGCTCAAGCGCAAACTGTTCAAGCTCGGCGACGCCGACAAGATCGATTTCGAAGGCATCAAGCCTGACCGCCGCGCGATCTTCCCGGCGGGCCTGGCGATTCTCGAAGCGATCTTCGACGCCCTCGAACTGCAACGCATGGATCATTGTGAAGGCGCGCTGCGTGAAGGCGTGCTCTACGACCTGCTCGGCCGCCATCATCACGAAGACGTGCGCGAACGCACCCTGACCTCGCTGATGGAGCGCTATCACGTCGATCTGGAACAGGCGGCGCGGGTCGAGCGCAAGGCCCTGCACGCGTTCGATCAGGTCGCCGTCGACTGGGAGCTGGATGACGGTATCTGGCGCGAACTGCTCGGCTGGGCGGCGAAAGTGCACGAAGTCGGCCTCGACATCGCTCACTATCACTACCACAAGCACGGTGCCTACCTGATCGAGCACTCCGATCTGGCCGGCTTCTCGCGAGAAGATCAGCAGATGCTCGCGCTATTGGTGCGCGGGCACCGGCGCAATATTCCCAAGGACAAGTTCGCCGAATTCGGCGATGACGGCATCAAGCTGATTCGCCTGTGCGTGCTGCTGCGGTTCGCCATTCTGTTCCATCACATTCGCGGAACCCAGGCGATGCCGCAGGTGGCGCTGCATGCGAGTGGCGATCATCTCGATGTGGAATTCCCGGAGAACTGGCTGGATGAAAATCAGCTGACCCAGGCGGATTTCGGGCTTGAGGCGGACTGGTTGACGCGGGTGGGGATTGTTCTCACGGTGCATTGACACTGATTGTGGCGAGGGGATTTATCCCCGCTGGCCTGCGCAGCAGGACCGATTTTGACTCAAGGGATCGCTTCGCGCCCAACGGGGATAAATCCCCTCGCCACAGGTCGGAATCAGTGTAGGTACAAAAAAGGCGATCCCGAGGGATCGCCTTTTTATTGGGCTGAAGGTCAGCTGCTCACCGGCAATATCGGGCTGCCCAGCCGCTCCAGCAACGTCGCCTGCGCACTGCGCGGGTTCTGGTTTCCGGTGGGCGTGTTGCGAATGTAGCGGCCGTCCGACTGCAGACTCCAGCTGTGGGTGTTGTCGGTCAGGTACAGCTCCAGCTCCTTCTTGACCCGAGTCAGCAATTTCTTGCCTTCCACCGGGAAGCAGGTCTCGACGCGCTTGTCGAGGTTGCGCTCCATCCAGTCGGCGCTGGAGAGGAACATCTGCTCGTCGCCGCCGTTGAGGAAGTAGAACACCCGCGTGTGCTCGAGGAAGCGGCCGATGATCGAGCGCACATGAATGTTGTGCGAAACCCCAGCGATGCCCGGACGCAGGCAGCACATGCCGCGCACCACCAGATCGATGCGCACGCCGGACTGGCTGGCCTTGTACAGCGCGCGGATGATCTTCGGATCGGTCAGCGAGTTGAACTTGGCGATGATGTGCGCCGGTTTGCCTTCGAGGGCGAACTGGGTTTCGCGGGCAATCATGTCGAGCATGCCCTTCTTCAGGGTGAACGGCGCATGCAGCAGCTTTTTCATGCGCAGCGTCTTGCCCATGCCGATCAACTGGCTGAACAGTTTGCCGACGTCTTCGCACAAAGCGTCGTCGGAGGTCAGCAGGCTGTAGTCGGTGTAAAGCTTGGCGTTACCGGCGTGGTAGTTGCCGGTACCGAGGTGCGCGTAGCGGACGATTTCGCCAGCCTCACGGCGCAGGATCAGCATCATCTTGGCGTGGGTTTTGAAGCCGACCACGCCGTAGATCACCACCGCACCGGCCGCTTGCAGACGGCTGGCCAGTTGCAGGTTGGATTCTTCGTCGAAGCGCGCGCGCAGCTCGATCACCGCAGTGACTTCCTTGCCGTTACGCGCGGCATCCACCAGCGCATCGACGATCTCGGAGTTGGCGCCGGAGCGGTACAGGGTTTGCCGTACGGCGAGCACGTGCGGGTCTTTCGCGGCCTGACGCAGCAGGTCGACCACCGGGGTGAACGACTCGAACGGGTGCAGCAGGAGGATGTCCTGCTTGCTGACCACACTGAAGATGTTTTCGCTGTTTTGCAGCAGTTTCGGGATCTGCGGGGTGAACGGCGTGTATTGCAGCTCCGGATGGCTGTCCAGACCGGTGATGCTGAACAGGCGCGTCAGGTTGACCGGGCCGTTGACCTGATACAGCTCGGTCTCGCTCAGGTTGAACTGCTTGAGCAGATAGTCCGAGAGGTGTTTCGGGCAAGTGTCGGCGACTTCCAGACGCACCGCGTCACCGTAGCGCCGCGAGAACAACTCGCCACGCAGAGCGCGGGCCAAGTCTTCGACATCTTCGGAATCGAGCGCCAGGTCGGCGTTTCGGGTCAGACGGAACTGGTAGCAGCCTTTGACCTTCATGCCCTGGAACAGGTCATCGGCGTGGGCGTGGATCATCGACGACAGGAACACATAGTTGTCGCCGGCGCCGCCGACTTCTTCCGGCACCTTGATGATCCGGGGCAGCAGACGCGGCGCCGGAATGATCGCCAGACCGGAGTCGCGACCGAAGGCGTCGATGCCTTCGAGCTCGACGATGAAGTTCAGGCTCTTGTTCACCAGCAGCGGGAACGGGTGCGTCGGGTCGAGGCCGATCGGGGTGATGATCGGCGCGATCTCGTCGCGGAAATAGCGGCGGACCCAGGTCTTGAGCTTGGTCGTCCAGTTGCGCCGACGGATGAAGCGCACCTGATGCTTTTCCAGCTCCGGCAGGAGGATGTCGTTGAGGATCGCGTACTGGCGGTCAACGTGACCGTGAACCAGTTCGCTGATCCGCGCCAGCGCCTGATGCGGCTGCAAGCCGTCAGCGCCGGCCTGTTCGCGGGCAAAAGTGATCTGCTTTTTCAGCCCGGCGACGCGAATTTCGAAGAATTCGTCGAGGTTGCTGGAGAAGATCAGCAGGAACTTCAGCCGCTCCAGCAACGGGTAGGACTCGTCCAGCGCCTGTTCCAGCACGCGGATGTTGAACTGCAATTGCGAAAGCTCGCGGTGGATGTACAGGCTGCTGTCATCCAGGCCGGGAATGGCGATCGCCGGTACCGCCACAGCGGTTTCGGCAACCGGCGCGGGTGGCGCAGGCTCCAGTTCCGGCGGGGTTTCGGTGATTTGCTCGACCACCGGCTGAGCTTCTTTTACGGCAACTTCAGTGAGTCCTTCGGTATTCATGGAATGTTCCTGGGAGGGCTATTTCTGCTCTCGTAACAATTGAGCGGCACGAACGGCAAAGTAAGTCAGGATGCCATCTGCACCGGCACGTTTAAAGGCGGTCAGTGACTCGAGGATCACCGCTTCGCTCAACCAGCCATTCTGGATAGCGGCCATGTGCATGGCGTATTCGCCACTGACCTGATAGACGAAGGTCGGCACCTTGAAGGCATCTTTGACGCGAAAAAGAATGTCCAGGTAGGGCATGCCCGGCTTGACCATGACCATGTCCGCACCTTCGGACAAGTCGGCACCGACTTCGTGCAGCGCTTCGTCGCTGTTGGCCGGGTCCATCTGATAAGAAGCCTTGTTGGCCTTGCCGAGGTTCGACGCCGAACCCACAGCATCGCGGAAAGGCCCGTAGTAGGCGCTGGCATACTTGGCCGAGTAGGCCATGATGCGCACGTTGACGTGACCTGCAATTTCCAGGGCCTCACGAATCGCCTGGATGCGACCGTCCATCATGTCCGACGGCGCCACCACCTGCGCGCCGGCTTCGGCATGGGACAGCGCCTGACGCACCAGCGCATCGACAGTGATGTCGTTCTGCACGTAGCCGTCTTCGTCGAGAATGCCGTCCTGACCGTGGGTGGTGAACGGATCCAGCGCGACGTCAGTGATCACCCCCAGCTCCGGGAACCGCTCACGCAGGGCGCGAGTGGCGCGCTGGGCGATGCCTTCGGGATTCCACGCTTCGGCGGCATCGAGGGATTTCAGCTCAGGCGGGGTGACCGGGAACAGCGCCAGCGCCGGAATGCCCAGCTCGACCCATTTCGCCGCTTCTTCAAGCAGCAGATCAATGGTCAGTCGCTCGACGCCCGGCATCGAGGCCACGGCTTCGCGGCGGTTTTCACCGTCGAGCACGAACACCGGCAGAATCAGATCATCGACCGTCAATACGTTTTCACGCACCAGGCGCCGCGAAAAATCATCACGACGATTGCGGCGCAGACGAGTGGCAGGGAACAGACGATTGGCGGGGGTAAAGCTCACGGCAGACTCCTGAGCCCGGGCAAACGGGCGAGCGTGACAGTTATAGACGGCCATTATGACCAACAGATGACAGTTATGTGTGCTCTGTGACAGGTAGCCGCAATCCATTGTCGATGTAGGAAATGTTCACGTCGAGACACATTTGGACACTTTCATGAATGTGCCCGAAGGGTTAGGCTGCGCGTTCATTTCGCCAGCACCCAGACAATGCTCCAACAATTTCTGCACGACTTTGGCTACTTTGCCTTGTTTCTCGGCACGTTCTTCGAAGGCGAAACCATTCTGGTGCTCGCAGGCTTCCTTGCGTTCCGTGGATACATGGACATCAACCTGGTGGTGGTCGTGGCGTTCTTCGGCAGTTATGCCGGTGATCAGCTGTGGTACTTCCTGGGGCGCAAGCACGGGCGCAAATTGCTTGCGCGCAAACCGCGCTGGCAGATGATGGGCGACCGCGCACTGGAGCACATCCGTAAACATCCGGACATCTGGGTCCTGAGCTTCCGCTTCGTTTATGGCCTGCGCACCGTGATGCCGGTGGCGATCGGCCTGTCCGGTTATCCACCGGGACGTTACCTGCTGCTCAACGGCATCGGCGCGGCGATCTGGGCCACCGCCCTGGCTGCGGCGGCTTACCACTTCGGCGCAGTGCTGGAAGGCATGCTCGGCAGCATCAAGAAGTACGAGCTGTGGGTGCTCGGCGCATTGCTGATCCTCGGGCTGGGCCTGTGGCTGCGGCGCCGCTTCAAGAATGCGCAACTGGCGAAGAAAATCTATCAGGACGAGCAACTCGCCAAGGCCGCCGAGGCAGAGCAGTTGCGCCAGGCCGAAACGACCCCTCCTGCCGGGCCGAAAACGCCAGCCGAATAAGCCATTCGCTGGCGACTGCCATGCGCAGCCCAGGCAAATAATGAACACCCCGCCGCCGTTGCGATCCATTGAGAGAGCGCTCTGCCCCCGCGCGCGTCAGCCATGCCCCTATGGCCACGCGCGACGATTTGAGGGACATTGAGCGCCATGAATCTGGAGAGAAGCCCATGAGCAAAAAAGTTGCAGTGATCCTGTCCGGCAGTGGCGTGTACGACGGCGCCGAAATCCAGGAAAGTGTCATCACCCTGCTGCGCCTCGACCAGCGCGGCGCACAGGTGCAGTGCTTCGCGCCGAACATCGCGCAATTGCATGTGATCAACCACCTGACCGGCGAAGAAATGCCGGAATCGCGCAACGTGCTGGTGGAATCGGCGCGCATTGCCCGGGGCAACGTCAAGGATATCCGCGACGCCGACGTCGAAGACTTCGATGCGCTGATCGTGCCCGGCGGTTTCGGCGCGGCGAAGAACCTGTCGAACTTCGCCATCGAAGGCGCCCGCTGCACCGTGCAACCCGAAGTGCTGGCCCTGGCCGAAGCATTTGCCGAAGCGGGCAAACCGGTCGGGCTGATCTGCATCTCTCCGGCGCTGGCGGCGAAAATCTATGGCCCGGGCGTGACCTGCACCATCGGCAACGACGCCGACACCGCTGCGGCCATGAACAAGATGGGCGCCACCCACGAAGAGTGCGCCGTCACCGAAATCGTCGAAGACAAGGCGCGCAAACTGGTCACCACCCCGGCGTACATGCTGGCGCAGACCATCAGTGAAGCGGCTTCGGGGATCAACAAACTGGTCGACCGCGTGCTCGAACTGACTCACGAAAACGACGCTTGATCCCTCGCCGTAGATGAAACCAAATGTGGGAGCGAGCTTGCTCGCGAATGCGTTGTATCAGCCAACATCAGGTTGAATGACACACAGATTTCGCGAGCAGGCTCGCTCCCACAGCGATTGTGCAAGACTCAGGGCTTGCGGGTGAGCCGGGTCAGAATCCGGTCCAGCGCATTGGCAAACGCCTGCTTCTCACGCTCGCCAAAGGGTGCCGGGCCGCCGCTCATCTGGCCCTGCTCCCTGAGATCGGTGAACAGATTCCGCACCGCCAGCCGCTCGCCCATGTTCTGCGCATCGAACTCCTTGCCGCGCGGATCCAGTGCCGCCACGCCCTTCTTCACCAGCCGATCGGCCAGCGGAATATCGCTGCAGATCACCAGTTCGCCCGGCACGGCGTGCTCGACCAGATAATCATCCGCCGCATCCGGCCCGCTCGGCACCACGATCAATTTGACGATCGCCAGCCCCGGCTTGATCTGTGGCTGCCCGGCCACCAGCACTACTTCGAACTGGCGCTTTAACGCGAATTTCACCACCAGATCCTTCGCCGCCCGTGGACAGGCGTCGGCATCGATCCATACACGCATGTTCTTGCCTCCAAAAAATTCGCGAGCAGACTCGCTCCCACAGGATACATACCGAACCTGTGGGAGCGAGCCTGCTCGCGAATATGAGCGCAGCGAATGCCTTTATGCAGCCGACACCCGACGCTTCTCCGCCACCCAACTACGCCCATACAGCACAGCAATCGCCACAATCGCCACCACCTGCGCGGTCAGCGAATAGGCATCGGCATGGATCCCCAGCCAGTCGAATTCAAAGAACGCGACCGGCCGTGTGCCGAAGATTCCCGCCTCCTGCAAGGCCTTGACGCCATGCCCGGCAAATACCACCGACAACGCGCACAACAGCGCGGCGTTGATGCTGAAGAACAGCGTCAGCGGCAGTTTCGCCGAGCCGCGCAGGATCACCCAGGCCAGACCGACCAGCAGCACCAGCGCCGTGGCGCCGCCGGCCAGCACGGCGTTGTGCCCGGCAGGCCCGGCCTGCAGCCACAGAGTTTCGTAGAACAGGATCACTTCAAACAACTCGCGATAGACCGAGAAGAACGCTAGGATCGCAAAACCGAAACGACCACCGCCGCCGACCAGGCTGCTCTTGATGTAATCCTGCCAGGCCGCCGCGTGACGGCGGTCATGCATCCACACGCCGAGCCACAACACCATGACGCTGGCGAACAGCGCGGTGGCGCCTTCCAGCAACTCACGCTGCGAACCGCTGACGTCGATCACATACGCCGCCAGCGCCCAGGTGCCCAAGCCCGCCAGCAAGGCCAGGCCCCAGCCAACGTTGACACTGCGAACGGCCGATTGCTGGCCGGTGTTGCGCAAGAAGGCGAGGATCGCCGCCAGCACCAGAATCGCTTCCAGGCCTTCGCGCAGCAGAATCAGCAGGCCGGAGATGTAGCTCAGCGACCAGCTCAGACCATCGCTGCCCAGCAGGCCAGCAGATTCCTTGAGTTTGGCCTTGGCCGCGTCGAGACGCTGTTCGGCCTGTTCGACCGGCAGACCGTCCTGCAGCGACTGCCGGTAAGCCATCAGCGATTTTTCGGTGTCCTTGCGCACGTTGGCATCGACGTTGTCCAGCGAGCTTTCGACCAGCTCGAAGCCTTCCAGATATGCCGCTACCGACAGGTCATAGGCCTGATCATGTTCCCCGGCGCGGTAGGCCGCGAGGCTCTTGTCCAGCGTGGCGGCAGTGTAATCAAGCAACTGTGCCGGACCACGTTTGACCTGCGGCGGTTGTGCGCGCTGGGCCCGGAACGTTGCCGCGACCTCTGCGCCCTCGGCAGCCTGCACCTCGGCCGGGGTCTGCCGGGCCAGGTCGGCGATGTTGTAGACCTTGTCGGACTTGGCGGCCGCCGCATCGGCACTGAAGCCGGCGATGTAGGTGGCCAGATCCCAGCGCTGGCGATCATCGAGCTGATCGGCAAACGCCGGCATGTCGGTGCCTTCGACACCCTGGCCGAGGGTGCTGTAGATCGCGTACAGACTCAGGTGATCCATGCGCACAGCGTCGCGCAGGTTGGCTGGCGCGGGAGTCAGACCTAGGCCGGCCGGGCCGTCGCCGGCACCTGTATCGCCGTGGCACACCGAGCAGTTCTGCGCATACAACGGCGCACCGCGTGTCGGGTCCGGGGTGATGATCGGCGCCTGGCTGACTTCATAAGCCACCGCCAGTTTGGCCCCCAGCTGTCGGGCCTGACGGGCGACATCAACACCGTCATGCTTCGCAGCGATGGCGGCGTGCAAAGACTCGACGCCCTGTTCCAGCGCGGCTTTTTCCGGTTTGGCCGGCAATGCAGTAATCAAGCCTTGCAGAACCTGGGTGAATTCCAGCTGCTCGCGGTATTCGCCATCGTCGATGACTTTGCCTGCCGCGACCGTCGGCGGGTAATCGGCACTGATGTAATCGAGCAGGTGCAACGCTTGCGGCGCGCCTTCCACGGTATCGGCCAGCAGCGGCAGGCTGCTCAGGGACAATAACGGGAACAGCAGCCAGGCCAGCAATCGGGACGAGGCAGTCATGAACGAATCTCAAATGGAAATGCGAAGTTACATATTGTTCACTTCGAAGACATTTCTCTCAAGCTTTGTCGGCGTTTCGCTTTGATTGGCAGGAAATACCCGGCAGACGGCAGCAGCGTTTGTCGCCGAGTATTGCCGCACTACCCGCTGCCGATCGAGCCTCGACACGTTCGATCAAGATCACAGCCATTTGCCACCATCCACTTTATACTGCCCGCCCCAGAGCATTTGCGCGCAAGGAATCAACCTCAATGCGGAGTCTTCCGTTCGTTTTGCTGCTTTGCGTTGCTGTTCAGTTGAGCGGTTGTGCCGCCTATCGCAACTACGATCTTGAAATGCAGCAGACCACCGAGCAAATGACCCGGGGCAATCTGACCGGGGCTCTGGCACTGGTGGAAATGAACAACCCGTGGGAAGACAAGGATCTGCTGTACTACCTGGAAAAAGGCGCGATCCTCAGCGCTGGCAGTGCCCTGCCCGACAGCCAGGACGCCTGGCGCAATGCCGACCGGATGATCTTCCAGCGCGAGGAAGCCAACCCGTCCGGCGCGATGAAATTACTGGCGCGTTTCGGTGATGAAATGGGCACGATGCTGGTCAACGACAAGCTGCGGCGCTATGAAGGCTACGATTACGAAAAGGTCATGTTGACTACGCAAATGGCCTTGAACCAGCTATCCGTCAATGACTTTGCCGGCGCCCGCGCAGACATCAGGAAAACCCACGAACGCGAAGCATTGATCGCCCGCCAGCGTGAAAAGCAATACGAAGCGGCCGAGGAACAGGCAAAAGCTCAGGGCAAGATTCTCCAGTACAAAGAACTGGAAGGCTACCCGGTCGCCTTGCTTGATGCGCCGCAGGTCGTTGAGCTGAAAAACGGCTACCAAAGTGCGTTCAGCCACTATCTGGCCGGATTCACCTATGAAGCCCTCGGCGAACGCGCCCTCGCGGCGGCCGGTTATCGTCAGGCGATCGAACTGCGGCCGGACATGCCCTTGCTGCAAAAGGCCCTGCGCAATCTCGACAAACCGCAAGCGAAAGCCGATGAAAGCGATGTGTTGCTGATTATCCAGAGTGGCCTGGCCCCGGCTCGCAGCTCAGTGCAAGTGCCGATCCCGGTTCGTCTGAACGAAACGCTGGTCATCATTGCGCCCATTTCATTCCCGGTGATGGTGCCGGACGCAGTTACGCCCAACTTCAGCCATATCACCGTAGACGGTCGCAAACAGCCGTTGGTAGTGATCAACAGCGTGACTGACATGTCCATGCGCACACTGCGCGACGACATGCCGCAAATCATCTCGCGGGCGATGTTCCGCGCCAACATGGCCGCCATCGGTCAAGCGCAGGAAAACGAGCGCAACCCGGCGAAAGCCTCGTTGATCGTCACTCAGCATGATCCGTTCGAAGAAGCCGACACCCGCACATGGCGAGCGTTGCCGGACAAGACGCTGGTCGCCCGCCTGCGCTTGAAGAAAGGCCTGCATACCTTCCGTTTTGCGCCTGCGTCCATCGACCACGCTTTTGAAATGCGCGTCGACCAGGACCGCCAGATTCTGCACCTGCGGGTATTCCGGGATCAGGTCTATACCGTCGGATCAGCCTTTGTACCGAATAAAAAACCCACGTCGGATAAACCCGCTTCTGCGGAGAAGTGATGGCACCACATCTGAAAATGCACCCAAAAAGCTATTACATAGCCATCACGCCACGTTTATAATGCCGCGCCCTCGCCCAGCGAGCCGGCATCAAAAGCTCCTCACCCATGAGGAATTGGCAGGAGGCCAGCGCCGCCGTCGATAGGTCACACCAGCCCGACCAGCACACGCGGCTGCAAGTTTTGTTACTCAGGGAAGAAGTACCCATGGCATTCCGCGCTCCCATGCTGCTCGCGCTCAGCGCTGTCACGCTGTTGTCCGGCTGCGCAGCGTTTCGCAACTACGATTCCGAACTGGCCCAGACCAATCAGCAACTGGCTTCCGGCAACGTCGACGCGGCGCTGACCCTGCTGGAAAAGAACAACACCGGCACCGACAAAGACCTGCTCTATTACTTCGAGAAAGGTGAACTGCTGCGCGCCAAGGGCGACCTGTCGGGCAGCCAGAACGCCTGGGGCAGTGCCGATCAGGTGGTCGGTCAGTGGGAAGACGCGGTCAAGCTCGACTCGGCCAAGTACCTGGCACAGTTCGGCAGCTTCATCGTCAACGACAAGGTGCGTCGCTACGAAGGCTATGACTACGAAAAAGTCATGCTGACCACGCAGATGGCCCTGAACCTGTTGGCGGTCAACGATTTCGATGGCGCCCGCACGGCGATCAAAAAGACCCACGAACGCGAAGCGGTGATCGCCGACCTGCGCGACAAGGAATACCTCAAGAGCGAAGAAGAAGCCGAGAAAGAAGGCATCAAGACCCAGTACAAGGATCTGCAGGGTTATCCGGTGGCCAGCCTCGACGCGCCGGAAGTGGTCGGCCTGAAGAACAGCTACCAGAGTGCGTTCAGCCATTACCTGGCCGGTTTCGTTTACGAAGCTTTGGGCGAGAAGGATCTGGCCGCGCCGGGTTATCGCAAGGCTGCCGAACTGCGTCCGAACACGCCGCTGCTCGAGCAGGCGCTGGTCAATCTCGACAAGCCTTCCAAATCCGATGACAGCGACATTCTCATCGTCGTGCAGAGCGGTCTGGCCCCGGCCCGCGACTCGATTCGTGTGCCGCTGCCGCTGCCGATTTCCAACAACGTGGTGATCACTCCGCTGTCGTTCCCGATCATCAAACCGGACACCTCCACCGCGCCTTTCGCGCAGATCGGCGTCGACGGCAAGCAAGTCGACCTGACCGCGCTGAACAGCACCACCGCCATGTCCCGCCGCGCCCTGCGCGATGACATGCCGGGGATCATCGTGCGCACCACCGTGCGCGCAATCACCAAAGGCGTGGCGCAAAAGCAGATCAACGAAACCAACCCGCTGGCCGGTCTCGCCGTGGGTATTTCTTCAGCGGTGCTTGAAGGTGCCGATACCCGTACATGGCGCACCCTGCCGGACAACACGCAAGTGGTGCGTCTGCGCCTGAAAAAAGGTGAGCATCAGGTTACCCTGCCGAGCGCCGTCGGCGGCTCGGTGGTCAAGGTCACTGTCGACCAGCGCTACCAAGTGATCAGCCTGCGTGCCGTGGGCAACCAGGTATTCGCTGGCGGCATCGCTGCTCACGTAATGCCGAGCGCTGCCGCGACCAACGTCGCCAGCCTCAAACAACCTTAAGAACGGAGTCTTTGCAATGCGCTTGAAGATCATCGCCGTCGCCGCCCTCGCCTTGCTGGCAGGCTGCGCCACCCCGCCACCGCCACCGCCGGAGCCGGGCAGCGCCGCGAGCAAAGTCGTGGCCATGGGCCCGCAGAAACACATCGTCGTCGGCGCCATGCGCGTGGCTCGTGAAAACGGCTTCATGACCGTCAACGTGCAGTTGAGCAATACCCTCAACAGCAACAAGATTTTCTACTACCGCTTCGCCTGGCTTGGTGCCGAAGGTTTCCCGGTTGCCGAAGAAGAAGTGTGGAAAAGCCAGATGATGTACGGCGCCCAGACCAGCTTCATTCAGGCCATCGCGCCGACCCCGAAAGCCGTGGATTTCCGTCTGGAAATCAAGACGCCTTAAGCCCGCCACCCTATTTCTGATTGAGAGAGCTTTCTCATGTTTGCACGCTTTTCCTGCATCGCCGTCATCGCCCTGCTCGCCTCCGGTTGCGCCAACACCTCGCCGACCCTGGGCAGCAAGAACATCAGCTACGGCGACACCAAAGCGGTTGAAACCGTGACCAACGAATTCGGTTCGACCGACCTGCAAATGATCGCCGAGTCGATGACCCGCTCGCTGGCCCAGTCCGGCATTCTGCAGGGCCGTCCGGTGGTTCAGGTCTACGATGTGAAGAACAAGACCAGCGAGTACATCGACACCCGCGAAATCACCACCAGCATCAAGACTCAGTTGATGAAGACCGGTGTTGCGCGCTTCGCCAGCGACAACAATGCGATGCAGAGTCAGGTTGACCAGCTCAAGCTGCAAAACCAGAGCGGCCTGTACAAGAAAAGCACCGTGGCCAAGACCGGCAACATGGTTGCCGCCAAGTACCGCATCGAAGGCTCGATCAGCTCGATCGTCAAGCGCAGCAGCGACTACAAGGACGTCTTCTACAAATTCAGCCTGCAGTTGATCGACGTCGAAAGCGGTCTGGCCGAGTGGATGGATGAAAAAGAGATCCGCAAAACCACGGAGCGTTGATCGATGCGCACATGGATTGGCATGATGGCCCTGGCTTGCGCGTTCAGCGCGCAGGCGGCCCCGAAAGTGGCGGTGACGGATCTGGCGTATCAGGAGCGCGTGGAGCAATACATCCACATCGTTTCGGCGCAGAGCAATCATCGCGAGAGTTACTACAGCGCCAGCGGTTCTTCGAGCTACAACGAGATCGAAGCGACCACCAGCTATATCGAACAGGGCGAGTTGCGCAAATTCACCGGCGACATCAAGGGTGAAATCCTGCGTACCGGCATGTTCCAGCTGGTGCAGGGCACGCCGTATACCGCCTCATCCAAAGGCGATGTGTATGACGTGATCAGGCGCATCAAGGCCGGCAACTTCAAAGGCGCCGACTACGTGCTGTTCGGCACTGTGTCCGACATCGACTTCACCCAGGACATCAACGAGCTGGCGCACACCGACAGCTACTCGGCGGTACTGGGCCTGACGCTGGTGGCGGATTTCAGTCTGATCAACACCAAGACCTACGAGATCACCTCGGCCTTCACGGCGATGGGTGAAGCGCAGGACACCAAACTGGTGAACCATCGCGACATCAAGATCTCGCTGAACCGTCCGCGGGTGGTGCGTGAGGTGTCCAAGGCCTTGGGCGAAGACGTGGCCGGGCAACTGAGCATGCAGCTCGGTGGTGGTGACGGTTATGAGCAGCCGCGTGAAGCGCCGCAGCGCAACAATCTGCCGCGTGATACGGCGCCGGTGATTTTACGCTGAGCCGGATCTGAGGACTTTTGTGGCGAAGGGCTCTGTGGCGAGGGGATTTATCCCCGTTGGGTCGCGAAGCGGCCCTCGCTATTGATTCAAGAAAAGCTCGCTTGCCCCGATGTCTCGGTAGAAATGAAAAAGGCGACCTCTTGAGGTCGCCTTTTTTCTGCCCGAGCGTTTTACGCCGCCGCTTTTCGCAACGTCGCCATGAATGCCGCCGCGCCAATGAATAACCCGGCAAAGGTGCGGTTCATGCGTTTCTGCTGCTTGGGCGTACGCAACAGGCGCAGCACCTTCGACGCCAGTCCGGTGTAGCCGGCCATGACAATCAGGTCGACGAACACCATGGTCACGCCGATCACCAGATACTGAATCAGCAGCGGCGCATGGGGATTGATGAACTGAGGCAACACCGCGAGCATGAACACCAACGCCTTGGGGTTGCTGATGTTCACCAGAAAGCCGCGAAACACCAGGGCCAGTGGCTTGCCGATCGGCCGAACCGCGGCGTCATCGCTCATGTCCATGGGCAGCGCGCGCCATTGCTTGATCGCCAGATAAACCAGATAGGCGACACCGAACCATTTGATCGCATGGAATGCCGTGGCCGAAGCGGTGAGCACAGCGCCAACACCCGCGCCGACAATCGCGATCTGCACCGCCAGACCGATCTGCAGGCCCAGTGCGTTCCAGTAGCCGCGCCAGAATCCGTACTGCAGACCGCTGGACATCGACGCGATGGCGCCCGCGCCCGGGGACAGGCTGATCACCCAGCAGGCGGCAAAAAATGCCAGCCATGTTTGAAGCTCCATCGCACACCTCGGCTGATGCTTGTGACAAGTCGTCAAAACTAATGCTGTTTGGGGCTAAAAGCAAAAGATCGCAGCCTTCGGCAGCTCCTACAGGGATCGTATTCCAAATGTAGGAGCTGCCGAAGACTGCGATCTTGCTGAAAAAGCTACTTCTCGAACCCGCTCGACGGCAACACATCGGTCCCGCGCCAACGCCGCACCGATCGCTGGAAGAACAGGCTGTTCGGCACCTGCACCATGGCGCTGCCGGTGCCGAGTTCTTCGGCCTCGACCAGCGTGGTGTAGAGCAGATTGATCGCGATCACCCGGCCTTTGACGCCAGGCTTGTCGGTGGTGTCGACCAGCTCGACCACGTCGCCGAGGCGGAACGGCCCGACGGTGAAGATCAGAATGGCGCAGAGCAGGTTCGACAGCACGCTCCACATGGCGAAGAACGCCACCGCTGCCACCGCGACAAATCCCGACAGCGCCGTCCACAGCACCGTGGCCGAAACGCCGAGGCGCTCGAGCACGAAGAGCAGCGCGCTGCCCATGATCAGCCAGCGCAACACGCCACGCAGCGGCATCAGCAACTGCGGTGGGAACGGATAGCGCTCACCCAGGCGAGTGAGGCCTTTGGCAACGAAACGCTGGGTCAGGTAACCGGCCAGCAGAATCAGCAGAATCTGCGCGGTGAACCACAACGGTTCGACCCACACCGCCGAGAAAGGCAGCTTGAAGGCTTCCATCAGGACAACGCCTCCAGCTCCGCCTGCATGCTTTCCAGGGTTTCCAGCGCTTCCATCCAGGCTTCTTCCAGCTCGGCTTCACGCACCTTCAATTTCGCCTGTTCGGCGAGCAGATCACGCAATTCATTTTTGCGTGCCGGCTCGTAGATATCGCTGTCACCGAGGCTGGCATCGACCTTGGCCAGTTTCTCGTGAAGCTTGCCCAGCTCGGCTTCAAGCTTGTCAGCCTCGCGCTTGTGCGGCGCCAGTTGCTGACGCAACGCTGCCGCCGCTTGGCGCTGTGCTTTCTTGTCGGTCTTGTCCGGGTTGACCGGCGTGTTGCTGACCGGCGCATTGCGCTGACGGTATTCCACCAGCCAGCGTGCGTAGTCTTCGAGATCGCCATCGAACTCTTCGACCTTTCCGTCAGCGACCAGATAGAAGTTGTCGGTGGTGCTCTTGAGCAAGTGCCGATCGTGAGAGACCACCAGCACTGCACCACTGAATTCCTGCAGGGCCATGGTCAGCGCCAGACGCATTTCCAGGTCGAGGTGGTTGGTCGGTTCGTCGAGCAGCAGCAGGTTCGGCCGCTCCCAGGCGATCAGCGCGAGGGCCAGACGGGCCTTCTCGCCACCGGAGAAATTCAGCACCGGCTCATCGATGCGTGCGCCCCGGAAGTCGAAGCCGCCGAGGAAGTCGCGCAGGGTCTGCTCGCGCTCACCCGGCGCCAGACGCTGCAAATGCAGCAATGGGCTGGCCTTGGAATCCAGCGAGTCGAGCTGATGCTGGGCAAAGTAGCCGACCACGGTGTTTTCGCCACGGGTCAGGCGCCCGGCCAGCGGTTCGAGCTCGCCGGCGAGGTTCTTGATCAGCGTCGATTTACCCGCGCCGTTCGGCCCAAGCAGACCGACCCGCGCACCCGGGGTCAGTTGCAGCTTGACCTTCTCGAGGATGGTCTTGTCGCCATAACCCAGGCGCGCATCGGACAGGTCGATCAGCGGACTGGAGATCTTGGTCGACTCGCGGAAGACGAAGTCGAACGGCGAATCGACGTGGGCCGCCGACAATTCTTCCATGCGCTCCAGCGCCTTGATCCGGCTCTGCGCCTGACGGGCCTTGGTCGCTTGCGCCTTGAAGCGGGCGATGTAGCTTTCCATGTGCGCACGCTGCGCCTGCTGCTTCTCGTAGGCTTGTTGCTGCTGGGCCAGACGCTCGGCGCGGGCGCGTTCGAACGCGGTGTAGCCGCCGCGGTAGAGGGTCAGTTTGCGCTGATCGACATGGGCGACGTGATCGACCACTTCGTCGAGGAAATCCCGGTCGTGGGAAATCAGCAGCAAGGTGCCCGGATAACTCTTCAGCCACTCTTCGAGCCAGATGATCGCGTCGAGATCCAAGTGGTTGGTCGGTTCATCGAGCAGCAGCAGATCCGACGGGCACATCAGTGCCTGCGCCAGATTCAGACGCATCCGCCAGCCACCGGAGAAATCGCCTACTTGACGATCCATCTGCTCATTGGTGAACCCAAGACCGGCGAGCAGCTTGCGCGCCCGCGCATCGGCTGTGTAGCCGTCGGCGCTGTCGAGTTCGGCGTGCAGGCGCGCCAGTGCGGTGCCGTCGTGGGCCTCCTCGGCGGCGGCAAGCTCGCGTTGCACCTCGCGCAGACGCAGGTCGCCATCGAGCACATAATCAACCGCCAGGCGCTCGAGAGTGTCGACCTCCTGGCGCATATGCGCGATACGCCAGTCGGCCGGCAGCAGGCAGTCGCCCGAGTCCGGGTGCAACTCGCCGCGCAGCAGGGCGAACAGGCTGGATTTGCCGGCACCGTTGGCGCCGATGAGGCCGGCTTTGTGGCCGGCGTGCAGGGTCAGCTCGGCGTCTTCTAGCAGACGTTGCGGGCCACGCTGTAAAGTCAGGTTCTGAAGTCGGATCATAATGGCGGCGGAGTCTACCAGCTTCGCTCACAACTGGCGCGAGTAGCACGATGTCCTCTGACCTGTGGAGCTTTGCCCTTGATGTCTACGCCCGGCCGGGCGTGGAAGATGCCTGCCTGCAATTGCAAACGGCGGGCGCCAATGTCTGCCTGCTGCTCTGCGGTTTGTGGCTGGAGCAGCGCGCGGTGGCGTGCGATGAACCGCGCGTACGTCTGCTCAAGGCCTTGACCGCGCCGTGGGATATCGAAGTGGTGCAGCCGCTGCGGACCCTGCGCCTGCAATGGAAAGCGCGGGCCGTCGACGATGCGGTGGTAGCCGGCATGCGCGAGCAGATCAAATCACTGGAGCTTGAAGCTGAGCGCACCCTGCTGTCACGGCTCGAAGGTGTGGCGCAGGAGTGGACGCGCAACGATGCAGGTTCGGTGACCTGGCTGGAAGACCTGGCCGGCAATGCCGCCAGCCTGAACCGCGGCGCGCTGCAAGTGCTGCGCGTCGCGGCAACCGGCACTTAGGAAGCGCTGGTCGGGGTGCTGCTGACGTTCGACGAAGCGGCTGGCGCTGGCGTAGTCGAAGGGGTCGAGTGAGTGGCGGACGACGGTGCCGAGGCAGCTGGGGCAGCCGGGGTCGCCACAGGTGCAGGCTTGGCTGCTGGAGCGGCAGCCGGTTTGGTCGCGGCTGGCTTGGCAGCTGCAGGCTTTTTCACCGCTGGTTTTGCGGCTGGCTTGGCGGCCGGCTTTGCAGCAGCGGTCGCAGGCTTGGCAGCAGCGGGTTTCGCAGCTGGCTTGGCGGCCGGTTTCGCAGCGGTTTTTGCCGCAGGTTTTGCTGCCGATGTTGCGGTTGGTATGGCAGCCGGTTTTACCGCCACTTTCGCAGCAGGTTTGGCGGCGGCCGGCTTGGCCGCAGTCTTGGCAGCAGGCTTCGCAGCGGCAGTCTTGGCAGCAGGTTTTGCTGCTGGTTTCGCTGCTGGTTTCGCTGCTGCTTTGGCAGCAGGTCTGGCGGCTGCGGTTTTCGCCGGTGCAGCTTTGCTCGCGGCCGGTTTTGCAGCGGCTTTGGCAGGGGTGGCTTTCACTGCTGGCTTGGCTGCAGCAGGTTTGGCTGCGGTGGTTTTAGCCGCCGGTTTTGCCGCGCTCGCCGCCGGCTTCTTCGCTGCAGTTTTCGCCGCTGGTTTGGCAGCCGCTTTCACTGGCGCCTTGGCCGCTGGTTTGGCGGCGGTTTTCGCGACAGCAGGTTTCGCCGCAGCGGTCTTCGCCGGGGCTTTGCTTGCAGCAGGTTTGGCAGCGACTTTCTTCGCTGGTGCTGCTGCCGGTTTGGCCGAACGCGACGACAGAACCTTGCCCACTGCTTCCTGCACGCGGCCAACACCCTGGGCCAGTTTCAGGCTTTCCTGGGCATCGCGCTTGAGTTGCAAAATGTAGCTGCGGGTTTCGGACTGACGATCTTTCAAAGCGTCGAGCAGGTCTTCGAGTTCTTTCACGGCAGCCTTGGCCTTGTTCTGTGCCTTGGCTTTGCCGGCGGTGGCGGCGTCCTGCAATTTGGTGCGCGATTTATGCAGTTTTTCCTGCGCCTTGCCGCGTTGCTTTTCCAGCTTGGCGAGCAGTTTTTCAGCATCAGCCAAGGCTTGCGAGCAAGCGTTTTCCAAATGCTCGAGCAGGCTGCCCGACAACTGTTGGAGTAAGTGCAACGGAGTATTTACAGGCTTCTTGGTGGCCGACATGGTTTACCTCCTGGCTGACGTGAGTGCGGCTCATACTAGACCTCTGCTGATACCGCCGCTAGGGCATGTTGACAGTATCTGCACCGTTGCGTTGCACCGAAGCCGAAATGTTGTGCACGCGGGAAAAAGCAGTTCACCGATGCAGACGTTTGCACTGGCATAATCCCCCGCATCCCAGGTCGGAGAGTGCCCATGTCGCGCTACTTTATTTTGTCCCTCTGCGTGTTTTTTTCGACGGCGTATGCCGATGAAAAAAACACGGCGAACGATGCTCATGATCTGGCTTACAGCCTCGGTGCCAGCCTCGGCGAACGGCTGCGTCAGGAGGTACCACAGTTGCAGATCCAGGCGCTGATCGAAGGTCTGCAACAGGCGTATCAGGGCAAGCCGCTGGCGCTGAGTGAAGCGCGTATCGAACAGATTCTGGCCGACCACGAATCGCGCAATGCCGAGCAGGCATCACGGCAATCGAGCGACGCGGCGATGGAAAACGAGCAACGCTTTCTCAGTGCGGAAAAAGCCAAACCAGGGGTGAAGGAACTGGCCGATGGCATCCTTCTGACTGAACTGGTTCCGGGCACTGGCGCCAAGGCCGGCCCGGACGGCAAAGTGCAGGTGCTGTATGTCGGCAAGCTGCCGGATGGCACCGTGTTCGATCAGAACACCCAACCGCAATGGTTCAACCTCGACAGTGTGATCGCCGGTTGGCGCACCGCCTTGCAGAACATGCCGGTGGGGGCGAAATGGCGGCTGGTGATTCCATCGGATCAAGCCTATGGCGCCGACGGTGCCGGCGACCTGATCGCGCCGTTCACGCCTCTGGTTTTCGAAGTGGAATTGCGTGGCGCGACGAGCTGATCAGGCATAAAAAAACGGTGCGCTTTCGGGCGCACCGTTTTTTCATGAAGGACGTGGATCAGGCCTGAACCGGATCTTCTGCCTTGTGTGCCGTGTGCAGCACTTCGATCAGGCAGTCTTCAAGTTCGAAGCGCTCATGCAGCAAGCCGCCCAATTCCTTGAATTTCTCCGCAACGCATTTGCCTTCATCGCACAGGTCGTTGAACGCGAGCAGCTTCTCGGTAATGACGTCGATGCGCGGGTAGATGGTCTCGGCGAGTTCCAGACCGCGCTTGTCGTTGAACGCCTTGGCTTCGCCAGTCAGCTGTTCATAGATTTCGAAGTGCCCCGCCGATACGTAATCGACCAGCACGCCGCAGAATTCCTGCAAAGGCTTGCGGCTCTCGGACAGCGACTCAGGCTGCGCACCGAGCTTGTCGTAGGCGCCGATCAGCTCTTCACGCTCCTGCAACCAGCGGTCGATCAGCAGATGAACCCCACCCCAACGTTCCTGAGCATTCTGACAACTTTCGAGCATGGCGATCTCTCTTCCCTTGTGGGTCATGCTGCTCTACACCCGCGCCCCTGTTCTGATTTGACTGGTGGACGATCGGGCAGAGCGTCATCGAGCAACATAAATCCAATGACACGTGCCGGCCAGATTATGCCCGCACGCCTATGGCTTCAAGGTACGCAGGAGATAAAGTTCATACAAGTGTTTAATCCCTGACCAGCAGGTGGTGCGACGCTTCGTCGCTGACCGGTCGTTGCAGAGCGCTCCAGATCAGACGCAACAACTGATAAACCGCAAGGATCGACACGCCGACAAAAAACAGCAGGCTCCATTCCGGGATGCTCAAATCGAACAGTGTCCAGGAGATGTCCGCACAATCGGCGCCGCCGTTGAACATCCGTTGCAAGGCGCAGATCCACGGCAGGTCGCTGAACAGTGACTCCACGGTTGGCGAGCATTTGACCAGTTGCAGCATGGAGTCACTCTGGATCAACACCTGCCGCCACGCAGCGGTGGTTCCCCCCAGACTGGCGCCGAGTGCAAACAGCCAGTACCACCATAAGCCAACGCGCCGAGGGCCATGCACCGCCGCCACGCCGCAGCCGATGCACAGCAATGTGAGGAACAATCGCTGCACCAGGCACAGACTGCAAGGCGTCAGGCCGACCGCGTATTCGAGGTAATAGGAAGCTCCCAGAGCAAAGGCCCCCGCAATGAAAGCCATGAAGAACAAGGAGCGTGAGCAGGCCAACGACATGGCTTTTCCGTAACAGTAGAGACAGACGGTTACGGTAGAGGAAAGCGTGTCAGCCTTTCAAGGCAAGGGCCTGCCGACAGTTCACCGCAGGTGTAGGGAAAACCCGACAGGCTCGATAGGAAACGGTGAAGAGCTCTGTAGGACTTTGTCTCCAGCGCGCGAAGAAGGCGAATTTTCGGTCATCGAAGTTCGCGAGGGAGCAAACTCCCTCGCCATTCAGACCTTCGCCGCAACCGGCAAAGGCGCCGCGAGCAGGCGTTCATCCAGCAGCCCCAGACCTTCCTGGAACAACTGATTGCTGCGCTCGGTATCGCCAAGCTGTGCAAGCAGACGGGCCAACTCCGCACAGGTCTCCGGATTGCGCTGCACGCGCAGACTGCTTTCCAGATAGTCGCGAGCCTTGCCCCACAGGCTGGTTTGCAGACACAAGCGTCCAAGGGTCAGCAGCAGACTCGGATCGGCCGGGTGCTCCTTGAGCCAGCCTTCGGCAATCTGCAACTGACGCGCAGGATCACTGCCACGAACCAGACCATAAAGCCGCGCCAGATGGCTGTCGTACTTGCGCTTGAGCGCTGTTCGCAGGACCTCTTCGGCCTCGACCTGAGCACCAAGCTGGCGCAATTGCTCGGCATAGGCCAGCACCAAAGGTGCTTCCTGACGCTGCGCCGAAGTCAGCTGTTCCCACGCCCGCTTGAGCGATTGCAGACCCACCGTACCGTCTTCTTCGCGATGCGCTGCCAAGGACAGGTTCTCACCCCAGGCGCGGCGCTCGAGTTCGGCCAGTTCCGCCGGCGGCAGGACCTTGTCCTTGCGCAACTCTGGCAGCAGACGAATCACCGCCGCCCATTCGCCACGCTGCTGATGCAGACGTTGCAATTGACGCAATGTCTGCGCGCTGCGCGGATGCCGTTCATGCATTGCCTGCAAGGTCACCAGCGCACCGTCGGTGTCGCCACGATCAGTCTGCAATTGTGCGTGACTCAGGGCGATCGCCAATTCGGCTTGCGGCTGACGCTCCAGCGCGCGTTCGAGCAAACGATCACTTTCTTCGTACTGACCTTGCTCGTTCGCCGCACGGGCGGCGCCGAGGTAATACAGCAGTGGCTGACGCTCGGCTTCCGCTGCGCGGGTCAGATGCCGTTGCGCGCTGGCCCAGCGACCTTCGGCCAGATCCAACTGGCCGTGTTCGATCGCCACTTGTACGCGGCGGCTGCGATTGCGTCGCGACCACGGATTGACCACGCCGGTGGAGGTCATCACCAGCTCGACCAGCACCTTGATGCCCCAGAACAGCAGCCACAGCACCGCGATCACCGCCAGGGTCGCCCACAGGCTCGATTCGTAGCGGAAGCTCTTGTACGCCACCAGCACGTAACCGGAATGCTCGGCAATCGCCAGGCCCAGCGCTGCCGTCGCGGCGATGACCAGAAACACGATTACATAGAGGCGCTTCATGGGGTCGCCTCCTGCGCAGCATTGGCGGCAGGCTTGGCGAACGGTTTCACCGATTCCTCGGCATTGACGTTACGTCGCTCCAGATATCCCTGCACCGCACTCAAGGTGCCGGCCAGATCCGGCGTCTTGACGGTGACCGGTTCCTTGCTCAGCTCGGCGACCTGTTCCAGCATGACTTTGCTTTGCGGATTGTCCGGGTTGAAATTGCCTTTGAGCACATCGCGTGCCTCGGCCAGCGCCTGGGTGTACACCGCCGCCTGACCGTTGAGCGCGGCCCACTGCGCCTGCTCCAGCGCCAGGCTCAGGGCCAGGCGCACCTGGCTCAGGCTCTGTCCGGCCAGCAGCGGTTTGACGTTCTTGTCAGCGTTGAAGTCGATGCGGATATAGCGCGATACCTTGTCCCACCAAAGTGCCCAGCGACTGGCGCCATCGCCATCGCTGGTCAGGCCCAACAGCGACTCGCCGCGATCCTTGTACTCCGGCGCCAGCTCAGTCAGGTCGATGACCTGATCGCGCAGCGCGCCGAGACGCAGGAACAGCCCGGTGCGATCCGGCTGTTCGGTGCTGCGCAAGGCGACCAGGGTTTTCGCCACTTGCTCGCGCGCGGCGAAGGAACCCGGATCGTTCTGTTCACGGAGAATTTCATCGGCGCCCTGCACCAATGCCTGGGCGCTGCTGATGTCCTGCAACGCTGAAAGGCGCAGGCTGGCCAGACGCAGCAAGTGTTCGGCCTCGGCCAGACGCCAGTCCTTGCGGCTGGCGCCGAGGACGGTTTCCAGACGTTGATTCAGGCGCTGTTGATCGCCCTGCAGTTGCGTGACCAGACGCTGGCGCTCGGCGAGCTCGTCAGCACCGGGCAACTGCGCCAGGCGCTCGGTCAGACGCTGTTCGTTGAGCTTCAGACTCTGCGCCTGATCGTTCAAAGCCTGCACCTGACTCGACTGTTGCTGCGTGTTGTTCTGCAGGTGGCGCACCTGCCAGACACCCCAACCACCGATGGCGACACCGGCGGCGCCGAGCAGCAGGGCGACAATTGCCAGTCCATTGCCTCGGCGCGGCTCTTGGGCCGGTGGTGGAGTTTCAACCTGGGCATCGAGCGCAGGCTGGACGTCATCTTTTGGCAAGGCTGTTTCGCTCACGTATCCATCCTTTGCATTAGAAAACGGCATGGGACATTCCCGTAACGCCGTCAGCAAAGCCGCGGCACTTGCGCCGCGGCAATCCACAACTGTTTGAGCCCCGGCGGCACGTGCCAGCTCGGCGACCCTCGGGCTTGGAACAAACAACGGCAACTGCGCGATCTTCGGCCAGGCATCGCCGGCCATCTGCCGCAGGTGCTCGAAACCCTGTCCACTGCTGACCACCAGCCCGTTCAAGCGTTCCGCTTCGATCCGCCGTGGCAGCTCGTTTGGCGGGTAGGCTGGCAGGTCGCGGCGATACAACTCCAGATACTCGACACTAGCACCAAGCGCGCGCAGGCGCTCGGCGAGCAGTTCACGACCGCCCTCGCCGCGCAGGATCATCACCTGCGCGCCGGACTGGTCGAGCGCCTCGCGCAGACGCGGCAATTGCAGCAGGGCTTCACTGTCATCGCCGTCAGCCGGGAAGCTGACATCGAGACCATGCTCGCGAAGAATGCCTGCGGTCGCCGCGCCGACGCTGAACCACGGCATGCTCAATGGCGCCGTGCCTTGGGACTTGAGCAGATCCACCGCAATCCGCGCCGCCGGTTTGCTGACCACAATCACCGCGCTGCAAGCGGGCAATCGCGAAATCGCCTGGCGAATAGTGTCAGAGAGCGGCAGCGGAACAATGTCCAGAAGCGGCAGGCAACTGCTGAAAATCCCGTGCCCGGCCAACTGTTCGGCCAGCGCCGCGCAGTCGTCTGCCGGGCGCGTCAGCAGCAGGCGCCAGGCCGTCACTCGTGCCCCGCCTCGCCGTACACCGCTTTGAGAATGTCGTCGGCGCCTTGCTTGAGCAGGTCTTCAGCGACCTGCACACCCAAGGTTTCCGCGTCGGCACGCGGCGCCCGGGCTTCGGCGCTGAGCAGCTTGCCACCACTCGGCTCGCCGACCAGACCGCGCAACCACAACTGCTCGCCTTCAAGCACGGCGTAGCAGGCGATCGGCACTTGGCAGCCGCCGTTCAAATGTTTGTTGAGGGCGCGTTCGGCGGTCACCCGCGAAGCGGTATCGGCGTGATGCAAAGGCGCGAGCAAGGCGTGGATTTCTTGGTCGGCGCTGCGGCATTCGATGCCGACCGCGCCCTGGCCACCGGCCGGCAGGCTGTCATCGACACTGATCGCCGATGTGATGCGTTCTTCGAAACCCAGGCGGATCAGACCGGCCGCGGCGAGGATGATCGCGTCGTACTCGCCGGCGTCGAGCTTGGCCAGACGGGTGTTGACGTTGCCGCGCAGGAAACGAATCTGCAGATCGGGACGCCGCGCCAGCAATTGCGTCTGCCGACGCAGGCTCGAAGTGCCGACGATGGCCCCGGCAGGCAGCGCTTCAAGACTGGCGTAGGTGTTGGAGACGAATGCATCGCGCGGGTCTTCACGCTCACAGATGCAGAACAGACCCAGGCCTTGCGGGAAGTCCATCGGCACGTCTTTCATCGAATGCACGGCGATATCGGCCTGGTTTTCCAGCAGCGCGGTTTCCAGTTCCTTGACGAACAGGCCCTTGCCGCCGATCTTCGACAGTGGCGAGTCGAGCAGCTTGTCACCGCGACTGACCATGGGCACCAGCGTCACCAGCAGGCCCGGGTGGGCCGCCTCGAGACGGGCTTTGACGTATTCGGCCTGCCAGAGGGCCAGCGCACTTTTACGGGTGGCGATGCGGATTTCGCGAGGGGACATGGAACAATCCGTACTGAATAGATACGGCGGATAATAACAGCTCAGTCAATTTCGCTTTGACCTGAATCAGAACCGGCGCGGCCTCCCTGGCCTGCCATGCCGGATAAAAGAACTCGAAAAGGCCGGTGAGGACCGGGTCAAAGCCCCTGCATCATCTTGCGCACACCGGCAACGTGCCGCCGGCTGACAATCAGTGCATCGCCATTGAGGCCTTTGAGGAACAACTGGAAATGTCCCAATGGCGTGCGTTGCAATCGCTCGATGCGATCACGAGCGACCAGCGCATTGCGGTGGATACGCACAAAGCGTTCGCCAAATTCGTCTTCAAGGGCTTTGAGGGGTTCGTCGAGCAGCACCTCGCCGGCTTCGTGACGCAGGGTCACGTACTTGTGGTCGGCGATGAAGTAGACCACCTGATCCAGCGGAATCAGCTCGATGCCTTTACGGGTCCGTGCGCTGATGTGGCTGCGTGGGCCGTTGCCACTTTCGGCAGCGGGACGGGTCAGGGCCGAGAGTTGCGCCCGGCTGGGACGTTCAGCCCGCTTCAGGGCTTCATTCAAGTGTTCGGTTCGCACAGGTTTCACCACATAGCCCACGGCGCTGGCCAGCAGGGCTTCCACGGCAAATTCATCGGGACTGGTGCAAAACACCACGGCCGGCGGCGTCTCTCGTTCGCACAGTCGGGCAGCAACCTGCAGGCCATCGAGGCCCGGCATGCGGATATCGAGCAGCACGATATCCGGCTTGTGGCTGTCGATCAGCGCTAACGCCTCCTCGCCATTCGTGGCACTGGGCTCCAGGACTGTGTAACCCTCGAGCTCGCTCACCATACGGCTTAGGCGCTCGCGAGCCAGGGGTTCGTCATCAACGATCAGGACATTCATATTGCGCTGGATTCCTGCGTGAGTCTCGCACAAGGATAGCGTAGACAGGTGTAGTGACCTCCGTCACCGCGATCCACGCTAAGACTAGCCCGAGCGCCAAAAAGTGCCGTACGTCGGCCAGCAATATTTGCCAGCGTCCGGGTCGTACCGCTCGGAGCCCAGTGTTTCCTGCGTTTCTCACGGTGGGTGACCGTTGTACAACTCACCCGCCCCCTCTTCTTATAGCCAGTGGCCGGACCTTTGCATGATCCGCATTCGCACCGACCCTTATGTCCACTGTAGACGTTCGTCGGAACGATATTGCTCAATCAAAAAATATCCTTTTGTAAATTCCTTGCAGACCGCGCCGGACACGCCTGACACATCCGCGAAAAAACGTATCGACCGGTGTCAGCGACAGGATTGGCAACCCTGTTATTATCCGCGCCAGCGTTTCACGCCATTTCTTCAAGCCGATACGAGCGAATTCATGAGCACTGACAAGACCAATCAGTCCTGGGGCGGCCGCTTCAGTGAACCCGTCGACGCCTTCGTCGCCCGCTTCACCGCCTCCGTCACTTTCGACCAGCGCCTGTATCGCCACGACATCATGGGCTCGATCGCCCACGCCACCATGCTGGCCAAGGTCGGCGTGCTGACCGATGCCGAGCGCGACAGCATCATCGATGGCCTGAAGACCATTCAGGGCGAAATCGAGGCCGGCCAGTTCGACTGGCGCGTCGACCTCGAAGACGTGCACATGAACATCGAAGCACGCCTGACCGACCGCATCGGCGTCACCGGTAAAAAGCTCCACACCGGGCGCAGCCGCAACGACCAGGTCGCCACCGATATCCGCCTGTGGCTGCGCGATGAAATCGACCTGATCCTCGCCGAGATCACCCGCCTGCAAAAAGGCCTGCTGGAGCAGGCCGAGCGTGAGGCCGCGAGCATCATGCCGGGCTTCACCCACTTGCAGACCGCGCAGCCTGTGACCTTCGGGCACCACATGCTGGCCTGGTTCGAAATGCTCAGCCGCGACTACGAGCGTCTGGTCGACTGCCGCAAGCGCACTAACCGCATGCCGCTGGGCAGCGCCGCGCTGGCCGGCACGACCTACCCGATCGACCGCGAATACACCGCGCAACTGCTCGGCTTCGACGCCGTCGGCGGCAACTCGCTGGACAACGTTTCCGATCGCGACTTCGCCATCGAATTCTGCTCGGCCGCGAGCATCGCGATGATGCACCTGTCGCGTTTCTCCGAAGAGCTGGTGCTGTGGACCAGCGCGCAGTTCCAGTTCATCGATCTACCAGACCGGTTCTGCACCGGCAGCTCGATCATGCCGCAAAAGAAAAACCCCGACGTGCCCGAACTGGTGCGCGGCAAGACCGGCCGTGTGTTCGGCGCGCTGATGGGCCTGCTGACCCTGATGAAAGGCCAGCCACTGGCCTACAACAAGGACAACCAGGAAGACAAGGAACCGCTGTTCGACGCCGCCGACACCCTGCGCGATTCGCTGCGCGCGTTTGCCGACATGATCCCGGCGATCAAGCCGAAACACGCGATCATGCGTGAAGCGGCACTGCGCGGTTTCTCCACCGCGACTGACCTGGCGGATTACCTGGTGCGCCGTGGCCTGCCGTTCCGCGACTGCCATGAAATCGTGGGCCACGCAGTGAAATACGGCGTCGACAGCGGTAAGGATCTGGCCGAGATGAGCCTGGAAGAACTGCGTCAGTTCAGCGATCAGATCGAGCAGGACGTGTTTGCCGTGCTGACCCTGGAAGGCTCGGTGAATGCCCGCGACCATATCGGCGGGACTGCACCGGCGCAGGTCAAGGCTGCGGTGGCGCGCGGCCAGGCCCTAATCGCCAGCCGCTAAAAGCCAAGAGCTTCGCGAGCAGGCTCGCTCCCACAGGGATTCTGGATGTTCACAAAATTTGTGTTCACCACCGGCTCAATGTGGGAGCGAGCCTGCTCGCGAAGGCTTCCTTCAGAGCGCTACAAAATTCACTTCTTTGCAGCAATCATCGCTAAAAATGCCGGCATCGCCGCGTCCTTGTCCGCCGCGATCTTCTGCACATGCGGATTTTGCTCAAGCCGCTCCAGCAGCGATTTCGCCTGCGGCATCTCGGCCAGCAGATCAATCCCGAACAGCTTCTGCCCGACCGCACAGGCCAGCGGCACGCTGTAGAGGAAATACAAATCGGCAATGCTCAGGCTGTCACCCGCCACATAAGGGGCGAACTGGCCGTGGCGGCCGAGTGCCGCGAAGCCCAGCAGCAGTTCCGTCCGGGTCTTCTCCTTGATCGCCTCCGGCAATGTCATACCGAAAAACGCCTCGCCATAGCAGGCACGCCCCGGCAACTCGATGTACAACTCGATCTCCTTGGCAATCGCCAATACCTGCGCGCGCTCGAACGGATCGCAGGGCAGGAGCGGCGTGCCCTTTTGTGATTGTTCGAGGTATTCGAGGATGATCGCGGTTTCGTTGATATAACCGGCGTCGACACCCAGCACCGGGACCTTGCCACGCGGACTGATTGCCAGTGACTCCGGGGTTTGCGCCGGGTAGAACGTCACCTCTTCGAAGGGCAGGCCTTTTTCCAGCAGCGCCAGTTTGACCATGTTGTAGTAGTTGCTGACAGCAAATCCGTAGAGCTTGAACATCACAGAGCCTCCAGGCCGTGCGGGGTGGGCAGTGCCTGTTTATAGATCGCCGCGGCGTTTCCCGCCAGCAGCATCACGCCGCTGAATGCGGGTAAACTGGCGCCTTTCCCTGAGGAGCCTGCCATGAGCGAGCCGACAGATATCGTCAACGATGACGACGAAGAAGCATTCACCGAAGCGACGCTGATCGAAGCCATCGAGAACCAGATTGAAAGCGACAACCCGCCGGCGGCCAAGGCGACGTTGAACAAGCTGACTTTGGTGGGCATGGACCGTGAGGAGATCCTCAATCTGATGGCCCACGTGCTGGCTTTTGAAATTGACGCGATGCTCGATGAAGATCGCCCGTTCGACACCCAGTGGTACGAAGCGGCACTGCGCGCTTTGCCAGAGCTGCCACCGGAAAAGCAGTAACCACATTGCTCCTGTGGGAGCGAGCAGGCTCGCTCCCACAAGGTTTGTTACGCATCCATCCAGCCATCTGCTGCCGCCCGACTACACTGGAATTCGCCTCAAGACAAAATCCCCTGATCCGAGCACTGGACATGCTGCACCAGCGGGTTCACCTTAGAGGCGCTGTCGTCCAATTCCTAGAAAGTCTGGAGTCCTTATGTCGCTTACCCCTGAGTTGGTTGCCGAACTGGAAGTCCTTGCACTCTTCAACCTGGACAGTTCCCAGGAAGGTCTGAAAATTCACCAGACCGCTGCCCCGAAACATATCGCTGCCGCCCAGCGCCTCTTTGAAAAAGAACTCACCGACCAGCCCGATGGCGGTTATCTGACCAGCCTCGGTCGCGATGCCGCGCAAAACGTGCAGACCGTACTGACGATTTTGAAAGAACAGGAAACCGCCTGATTTCTCTGACTTTGCCCACGGGAACTCCTGCCACGGGATTTCCGCGGGCCCGCCCGCTCGCTGTCGATAAAAAACTGACGTCAAAAAACAAATTCAGCTTAAACGTCCTGCCGCGCAGCGGCTAAACTGCGGCCATTCCGAGACCCTCTACGTCCGAGCCTGCAAGCCGGTTTGAGCTGACATGACCCGCACCCACGAAATCCGCCCCGACCTGGACGAAGGTATCGACCGCAAGGTACTCAGCCAACTGCGCGCACGTTTTCTCAAACTCAATGAAGGCCGCCTCGGCCGCGCTCTCGAAGGCTTGTCGACGCGCCAGCAAAGCGTGTTGACGCTGTTGCCGCTGTTCTTTCACGTCAATCATCCGTTGCTGCCCGGCTATGTCTCGGGCAGTACGCCGGCGGGGCTTTCGAATTATGAGCCGGACGCCAATGCGCTGACCGAGGCGCAGCGCCTGACTCGCTCGTTCTCTTACAGGCCGCGCCACGGCAGCAACCCGCCGCGACCGATCCACGGCCTGTTCCTGATGGGCAGCCTCGGCACGCTGGCCCAGGCCGATCAGAGCGATATGGACGTGTGGGTCTGCCATGGGCCGGATCTGAGCGAAAGCGAGCTCGCCGAGCTGAGCAAGAAGTGCCAATTGCTGGAAGCCTGGGCTGCGAGCCAGGGTGCCGAAGCGCATTTCTTCCTGATCGACCCGGCGCGCTTCGTCAAAGGCGAACGCGATTCAAGGCTCAGTTCGGACAACTGCGGCAGCACCCAGCACTATCTGCTGCTCGACGAGTTTTATCGCACGGCGATCTGGCTGGCCGGGCGCACGCCGATCTGGTGGTTGGTGCCGGTCTATGAAGAAACGGCCTACGACGCCTACACCCACACCCTGCTGTCCAAACGCTTTATTCGCGCCGACGAAACCCTCGATCTCGGGCCGATGGCGACCATTCCGCCCGGAGAATTCATCGGCGCCGGGTTGTGGCAGTTGTTCAAAGGCATCGAGTCGCCCTACAAATCGGTGCTCAAACTGCTGTTGACCGAGGTGTACGCCAGTGAACACCCGCACGTGCAGTGCCTGAGCCTGCGCTTCAAGAAAGCCGTGTTCGCCAATCAGCTCGATCTCGATGAGCTTGACCCGTACATGGTGGTGTACCGGCGTATCGAGGAATACCTGATCGCCCGCAACGAGCCGGAACGTCTTGAGCTGGTGCGCCGCGCGCTGTATCTGAAGGTCAACCGCAAGCTCACCGGCAACAGCCGCAGCCAGGGCTGGCAACGCGCACTGCTCGAACGCCTGGCCGGCGAGTGGCACTGGGATCAACGGCAACTGGCGCTGCTCGACAGTCGCAGTCAGTGGAAAGTCCGCCAGGTCAGCGCCGAGCGCCGCGCGCTGGTCAATGAACTCAACTACAGCTATCGCTTTCTGACCCAGTTCGCCCGCAGCGAACAGACTGTCAGCCTGATCAACAAGCGCGACCTCAATGTCCTCGGCCGGCGCCTCTACGCAGCGTTCGAGCGCAAGGCCGACAAGGTCGAGTTCATCAATCCGGGCATTGCCCCGGATCTGGCCGAAGACACCCTGACCCTGGTGCAGTCGCCGAACAAAAAGGAGCCGGGGCAGACCCAGTGGGGCCTGTACAACGGCAGCCTGACGGCACTGGAGTGGGAACACTTCGCGCCGATCAAGCGCAGTCGCGAGCTGCTTGAACTGCTGACCTGGTGCCACCGCAACGGCGTGATCGACAGCAGCACACGTCTGGCCCTGCATCCGGGCACCAGCGACTTGAGCGAGTTCGAGCTGTTCAACCTGCTCGGCAGCTTGCAGCAGTGCATCGCCCTGCCCTTGCCCTCTGTTGCTGAAGAGCCATTGCTACGTGCCGCTGTGCCCAGCGAAGTGCTGCTGCTGATCAACGTCGGCGTCGACCCGCTCAAGCATCACCGTGATCTGAACATCCTGATGACCACCGAACGCACCGACTCGCTGAGCTATGCCGGTGTGCGCGAGAACCTGGTGCTGACCCTCGATCAGGTCACGCTCAACAGCTGGAACGAAGTGCTGGTCAATCGTTTCGACGGCCCGCATGCGCTGCTCGACTGCCTGCGCGATTACCTCAACAACCTGCCGCGCGGCCCGGTGCAGCCGTCGCTGAAAGTGCGCTGTTTCTGCCACAACCGCGCGCAATTCATTGCCCGCCGCGTCGAAGAAATCGTCGACACCGCGCAGACCCTGTTGCTCAGCGAGTTGAATCACCGCTACCTGATTCAGGTGCAGCAGCACTATCACGTGCTGGAGCTGGTGCCCGGCCAGGTCAACCATGTCGCCCTCGCCACTCTGCCGGCACTGCTCGATTATCTGGGCGAAGAACAACCGCGCTACAGCCCGCTGCACCTCGACCCGATGGCGCTGGAGGACCATGACCTGGCGCTGATCCTGCCGATGGGTCAGCCGGAGTGCATTCAGGTGTTCTACCGCATCAGCGAACAGCAGGCCGAGCTGTACGTGCTGGATGAATTCAATGCGCTGTGGCAGCAGCAACTGCCGTACCACGACGAGCAGAGTCTGCTGGTGCCGCTGCAGCGTTTTCTGCAATCGATCCAGTACCGCCGTGAAGCGCAATTGCCGATGGACGGTGGCCCTGCGGGCAGCCCCGAGACTTTGTATTACCAGCTGTTGCCGTCAGGCCCGGGGCGCTCGCGCAGGGTCGAAACCCGGCCGGCACCGCAGACCCCGGTGAACAAACCGTTCTATGACGTACAGGCGATCATCGGTAAAGCCGCGCCCGGCGAAGTGCAGGTCACCCTGTATTGCAATCAGCGCGAATTCAGCGAGCTGGAGCATGGCGACCAGTTGTTCAGCGTGGTCGCCCGGGAGATCGTCGAGCAGCGCCGCGAGACCGAACGCTATCGCTGCTACATCACCGACCTCGACCTCTCGGGGTTGCTCGGTGACGGGCACAGTTCAAGCAATCTGTATCTGCGCTACAAGGCGGACCTGGAGCGCTCGTTGAATGAAGCGCTCGAACAGGTTTGAAGCGGGAATTTATTCGGGAAAGGCGCCGCCGTTGACCGGTTGCGATTCCACTTCCAGCAAGGTCAGTTTCAGCGACTTGCCGCCCGGCGCCGGCCAATCGATGTGCTGACCGACCTTAAGACCCAGCAGCGCACTGCCGACCGGCGCGAGAATCGAAATCTTGCCGTTGTCGGCGTTGGCGTCCTTGGGATAGACCAGCGTCAGGTGGTAATCCTTGCCACTGCCTTCTTCGCGGCAATGCACGCGGGAATTCATGGTCACGACATCGGCGGGCACTTCATCGTGGCCGACCACGGTATCGGCGCGGTCCAGCTCGGTTTGCAGCGCAATCACGCCCGGCGCTGCCTGGTCTTTATCGATCAGGTTGTCGATCAGGCGCTGCAGACGTTGCACGTCCAGACGGGTAAGGGTGATGGAAGGTGCGGTCATGATCCAGGCAGACTCCTTTCTTCTGCACAAAAAAAGCAAAACCCCGCCAAAAAAGACGGGGTTTTCACCGTGCCTCGGTGGTTTGAGGCGTTCGCGGACACTATCACAGCTCAAAAAATATACAAGTCACCCACCTTTTGCCTGGGTGAAACCCTTGTGGCGAGGGGATTTATCCCCGTTCGGCTGCGCAGCAGCCGTATAGATTCTGGGGCCGCTACGCGACCCAACGGGGATAAATCCCCTCGCCACAATATCAACAGGCTTGGGATTTTCGTGCGGCAGCCTGCTGGCAAATTACCCGGCGCCGTTGATCATCGGCCGAGCGCCATTCGCGAATGTCTTCAACGTGGCGCGCGCAGCCGAGGCAGACTTTCTGTTCGTCCAATCGACATACTCCCGTGCACGGCGAAGGCACCGCCGGGCTGACGTTGCTGTAGAGCGGTTTCGGCGGGCGAACAGGGGCGGCATCCGTCACGAATCACAGACCTTCGAAATCGAATTCGGCGCCAGCCTGCTGCTTGACGAGGCGCTGAAGCATTTCGCCCAATTGCTCTTCGCTCTTGTCGCACATCCAGCGCTCGCTTTCTTCGTCATAGTCGAAGTGGAAACCACCGGACACGGCCGCCAGCCACAGCTGACGCAATGGCTCCTGGCGGCTGAAGATCAGCTGCGAGCCGTTTTCGAACTTGACGGTCAAGACACCTGCCGAGCTTTCCAGATCGATGTCCAGATCGCTTTCGTCAAATATGTCTTCCAGTTTTTCCTGGGTTTCATCGACCAGATCGTGGAAACGGGCTTCGGACAAACTCATTGCGGCAACCTCAAAAATGTCTGATCAGGCTCAAGCGCCGAAAGATACGGACGCTGCCGGCCGATTGCAAAGATTAACGACCAAGCACCAGTTTCCATCCAACATCGCACTCTGTGGGAGCGAGCTTGCTCGCGAAAGCGGTGTGTCAGGCAACAAACATATCGAATGTGACGACCTCTTCGCGAGCAAGCTCGCTCCCACAGGTATTGCAGGTATCCATCCGGTATCCAGCAAGCCCCGCCGGACGGGAACCCCCTCGCATAGGCAAGCTGCCGGGTGGCCGGTATACTCCGGCGCAATTAACGCATTTTCAAGGATTTCGCCATGAAGCGCCTGATCTCTTCCCTTGCTGCGCTCGTCGCGGTTGCCTGCCTGGTTTCGGCCTGTGGTCAAAAAGGCCCGTTGTACCTGCCCGATGACGACCAGGACCCGGCCGAACAAGCCCAGTCTTCGCAGAAGCAGCCATCCAAGGCTCACAAGCACGACGTTTACTAAGGGATCGCCATGGACGCTTTTAACTACCGTGGCGGGGAGCTGTTCGCGGAAGGTGTGCCGCTGTCCGCCATCGCCGACCGCTTCGGCACGCCCACCTATGTCTACTCGCGCGCCCACATCGAAGCGCAGTATCTGGCCTACGCCGATGCGCTGGCCGGCATGCCGCATCTGGTCTGCTTCGCAGTCAAAGCCAACTCCAACCTCGGTGTACTGAATGTCCT
This sequence comes from Pseudomonas sp. CCNWLW23, assembly GCF_037095675.1. Classification (NCBI taxonomy): domain Bacteria; kingdom Pseudomonadati; phylum Pseudomonadota; class Gammaproteobacteria; order Pseudomonadales; family Pseudomonadaceae; genus Pseudomonas; species Pseudomonas sp. CCNWLW23. The sequence continues at coordinate 280,650 of NZ_JBAWKM010000001.1, forward strand.
GGCCCGTCTCGGCGCCGGTTTCGACATCGTTTCCCGTGGCGAGCTGGAACGTGTACTGGCCGCTGGTGGCAGCGCCGACAAGATCGTTTTCTCCGGCGTCGGCAAGACCCGTGACGACATGCGCCGCGCCCTCGAAGTCGGCGTGCACTGCTTCAACGTCGAATCCACCGACGAGCTCGAGCGCCTGCAAGTGGTCGCCGCCGAGCTGGGTGTTCGCGCCCCGGTTTCGCTGCGCGTGAACCCGGACGTCGATGCCGGCACCCATCCGTACATTTCCACCGGTCTGAAAGAGAACAAGTTCGGCATCGCCATTGCCGATGCCGAAGACGTGTACGTGCGCGCCGCGCATCTGCCGAACCTGGAAGTGGTCGGTGTCGACTGCCACATCGGTTCGCAACTGACCACCCTGCCGCCGTTCATCGATGCACTGGATCGCTTGCTCGATCTGGTCGACCGCTTGGGCGATTGCGGCATTCACCTGCGCCACATCGATCTTGGTGGTGGCCTGGGCGTGCGTTATCGCGATGAGGAGCCGCCGCTGGCTGCCGACTACATCAAAGCCGTGCGCGAGCGTCTCGACGGGCGTGATCTGGCGCTGGTGTTCGAACCGGGTCGCTTCATCGTTGCCAATGGCGGCGTGCTGCTGACCCAGGTCGAGTACCTCAAGCACACCGAGCACAAGGATTTCGCCATCGTCGACGCGGCGATGAACGACCTGATCCGTCCGGCGCTGTATCAGGCGTGGATGGACGTCACCGCGGTGAAACCGCGCGACAGCGCTGCACGCAAGTACGACATCGTCGGCCCGATCTGCGAAACCGGCGACTTCCTCGCCAAGGACCGCGAGCTGGCGCTGGAAGAGGGCGACTTGCTGGCAGTGCATTCGGCCGGTGCCTACGGTTTCGTCATGAGCTCCAACTACAACACCCGTGGCCGTGCCGCTGAGGTGTTGGTTGATGGTGATCAGGTTTTTGAAGTGCGTCGCCGCGAAACCGTGGCCGAGCTGTTTGCCGGCGAAAGCCTGCTGCCGGAGTAACCCATGCTGCTGCGTTTTACCAAAATGCACGGCCTGGGCAACGACTTCATGGTCCTCGACCTGGTCAGCCAGCACGCGCACATTCAGCCCAAACACGCCAAGCAATGGGGCGACCGCCACACCGGGATCGGTTTCGACCAGTTGCTGATCGTCGAAGCGCCGAGCAACCCGGATGTGGATTTCCGCTACCGGATCTTCAACTCCGACGGTTCGGAAGTGGAGCAGTGCGGCAACGGTGCGCGCTGCTTCGCCCGCTTCGTGCTCGACAAGCGTCTGACCGCCAAACGGCAGATCCGCGTCGAGACCAAGGGCGGCATCATCGAACTGGACGTGCGTAACGACGGCCAGATCGGCGTGAACATGGGCGCGCCGCGGCTGGTGCCGGCGGACATTCCATTCCAGGCGCCAGCGCAGGCCAGCAGCTATTCGCTGGACGTCGATGGCACCACGGTCGAACTGGCCGCCGTGTCGATGGGCAATCCCCATGCGGTCATTCGCGTGGACGACATCAACAGCGCACCGGTGCATGAACTGGGGCCGAAGATCGAGCACCATCCGCGCTTTCCGGCGCGGGTCAATGTCGGCTTCCTTCAGGTCATCGACCGCCATCGCGCGCAACTGCGTGTTTGGGAACGCGGCGCCGGGGAAACCCAGGCCTGCGGCACCGGCGCCTGTGCGGCGGCGGTGGCAGCCATCAGTCAGGGGTGGATGGATTCGCCGCTGTTGATCGACCTGCCCGGCGGGCGTCTGTCCATCGAGTGGGCCGGCCCGGGCGAACCGGTGTTGATGACCGGTCCGGCAGTGCGTGTATACGAAGGACAAGTGCGTCTTTGAGCGAGCAGAAATCATGACCGACAAGCCACAGGTACCCGCCCGACCAGTCGACGAATCAGCGTCAGAGAGCCTTGAGGCGGCCGCGGTTGCCGCCTACCTGGAGGCTCATCCGGACTTCTTCGTCGAGCACGAAGAGCTGCTGCCGTCGCTGCGCATTCCGCACCGACGTGGCGACACCGTGTCGCTGGTCGAGCGGCAGATGACCATCCTGCGCGACCGCAATATCGAGATGCGCCATCGCCTTTCGCATCTGATGGACGTGGCCCGCGACAACGATCGCCTGTTTGAAAAAACCCGCCGCCTGATCCTAGCGCTGATGGATGCATCGACCCTGGAAGACGTGGTCATCAGCGTTGAAGACAGCCTGCGTCAGGATTTCCAGGTCCCCTTCGTCAGCCTGATCCTGCTCGGCGACAACCCGGCCCCGGTCGGCCGCTGGGTAACCCACGCCGATGCGCAAACCGCGATTGGCGGCCTGCTCACCGAAGGCAAAAGCGTCAGCGGCAGCCTGCGTGAACATGAGCTGGACTTCCTCTTCGGCGAAGAACAGCGCCAGCAGATCGGCTCGACCGCCGTGGTTGCCGTCAGCCATCAGGGCATTCACGGCATCCTGGCCATCGCCAGCCGTGACCCGCAGCATTACAAGAGTTCGGTCGGCACCCTGTTCCTGAGCTACATCGCCGAGGTCATGGGCCGCGTGCTGCCACGGGTCAACAGCTCGCTGCGCTCGGTACGCTGACCATGGAACGACAACTGGACGCTTACTGCGAACATCTGCGCAGTGAGCGACAGGTGTCGCCGCACACCCTGTCGGCTTATCGCCGCGACCTCGATAAAGTCCTCGGCTGGTGCATCAAGCAGAACATCGGCAGTTGGGCCGCGCTGGACATCCAGCGTCTGCGCAGCCTGATCGCCCGGTTGCATGCGCAAGGCCAGTCCTCGCGCAGCCTCGCCCGCCTGCTCTCAGCGGTGCGCGGGCTCTATCACTACTTGAACCGCGAAGGTCTGTGCGACCACGACCCGGCCACCGGCCTGGCCCCGCCGAAAGGCGAACGGCGCCTGCCGAAAACCCTTGATACCGACCGCGCATTGCAGCTGCTTGAAGGTGCGGTCGAGGACGATTTTCTCGCCCGGCGCGATCAGGCGATTCTCGAGCTGTTCTATTCCTCTGGCCTGCGCCTGTCCGAGCTGACCGGGCTCAATCTCGATCAACTCGACCTCGCCGACGGCATGGTTCAGGTGCTCGGCAAGGGCAGCAAGACCCGGCTGTTGCCGGTTGGCACCAAGGCCCGCGAAGCCTTGGAACACTGGTTGCCGCTTAGAGCCATGACCAACCCGGCGGACGATGCGGTTTTTGTCAGCCAGCAAGGTCGGCGTCTCGGCCCCCGGGCGATTCAGGTGCGGGTCAAACTGGCTGGCGAGCGCGAGCTGGGGCAGAACCTGCATCCGCACATGCTGCGGCACTCGTTCGCCAGCCATTTGCTCGAGTCTTCACAGGATCTGCGCGCGGTGCAGGAATTGCTCGGTCACTCTGATATCAAAACCACGCAGATCTATACCCACCTCGACTTCCAGCATCTGGCGGCGGTCTACGACAGCGCCCATCCCCGGGCCAAACGCATGAAAGGCGATGATTCATGAGCATTCAGTTGATCACCTTCGACCTCGACGACACTCTGTGGGACACCGCGCCGGTGATCGCCAGCGCCGAAACCGTGTTGCGCGAATGGCTGAGCGAGCATGCGTCGAACCTGGGCGCGGTGCCGGTGGAGCATTTGTGGTCGATTCGCGAGCGAGTGCTGGCGGGCGAACCGGGCCTCAAACACCGCATCAGCGCGCTGCGCCGACGTGTGCTGTTCCATGCGCTGGAAGAAGCCGGGTATGCCCACGGCGAAGCGTCGGAGCTGGCTGACAAGGCTTTTGAAGTGTTCCTGCATGCGCGGCATCAGATCGAAGTGTTCCCGGAAGTCGAGCCGCTGCTGGAGCTGCTCGCCAATCACTATGCCCTCGGCGTGGTCACCAATGGCAATGCCGACGTGCGTCGGCTGGGGCTGGCGGATTACTTCAAGTTCGCCTTGTGCGCCGAAGACATCGGCATCGCCAAACCGGATGCGCGGCTGTTTCATGAAGCGTTGCAGCGCGGCGGTGTAAGCCCCGCAGCGGCGGTGCATGTCGGCGATCATCCTGGCGATGACATTGCCGGCGCTCAGCAGGCAGGCTTGCGCGCGGTGTGGTTCAACCCGACGGGCAAGGTCTGGGAAGCGGAGCGCTTGCCGGATGCGGAAATTCGCAGCCTCACTGAACTGCCAGCCGTCCTCTCCCGCTGGAATGCTTCCTCGAACTGATCTACAGCCCTGTGGGAGCGAGCCTGCTCGCGAATGCGGTGTGTCATCCAACATGTATGTCGGCTGACATGCCCTCTTCGCGAGCAGGCTCGCTCCCACAGGGGACTGCATTTGTTTTCAACGGATTTATTTCAGGCATGAAAAAGCCCGCAGCGACGGCGGGCTTTTTCAGCAAGCGAGCGACGCGCCTCAGATAGGGCGGCTGCCGTACTTGTTATCCGGCTTCTTGGGCGGATCGGCGACCACGTTGGCCTCCACTTCCTGCACCTTGCCGCCGCGCGCAAGGAATTCTTCCATGGCCTTGGCCAGGGCGTCACGCTCCTTGTTCTTGGCTTCGATGCTCGGCAACTCGTCGACCGATACCGCAGCCTTGGCTTTGCCTTTGGCAGCCGGGGCCGGCGTGTCGTCACCGCCATCATCTTCGGCAACGTCTTCCGCTGCCGCTTCCAGGCCTTCCTCGGCCTCGTCTTCGTCGCCTACTTCGAGGTCGTCGTTTTCCAGATCATCGTCGCTCATGTTCTACCTCATGACTTGCCAAAAGCAGATTAGTTATAGACCAGCTTTGGCGACTGTCGAAGCCGCCGTTGAAAAATCTTCTGCCGCTGCCCGGCAGCGGCTCATGCCTGTTCACCGTGCAAGGTGGCGAGGACTTTACGGGCACCGCCATGATCACGGTGCTCGCCCAGATAAATCCCTTGCCAGGTACCCAGGGCCAGCCGTCCAGCCGCAACCGGCAGACTGATCTGGCAACCCAGCACGCTGGCCTTGAAGTGCGCCGGGAGATCATCCGGGCCTTCGTCGTTGTGCTCGTAGCCGTCCGTTCCTTGTGGGATCAGACGATTGAAAAATCGTTCGAAGTCGCGACGAACTGCCGGATCGGCGTTCTCGTTGATGGTCAACGACGCCGACGTGTGCTGCAGCCACAAATGCAACAGACCGACCCGACAGGCCTTGAGTTCAGGCAAGCCTGCGAGCAACTCGTCCGTCACCAGATGAAAGCCCCGGGGCCTTGCCCGCAGGGTTATCAGAGTCTGTTGCCACATACAGTTCTCCGCTCGTTCGGGGCGCATTCTAGCGTGCTCTGAAAAAAAACAAAGGCCCTAATATTCCTGCAGCGATGTAAGCGATTGCCCGCAGAAAAAGCCTCGTCGTAAAGACGACCAAAGCCGTAAGAAAAATCCTTTCAGCCGCTCCCTGAATGACAAATCCCGGACAAAAAAATGCCCGGCGAACCGGGCAATTTTTTTATCGCGCGTACTTACAGGTTGTAGCCGCGTTCGTTGTGTTGTGCCAGATCGAGGCCGACCGACTCTTCTTCCTCGGTTACGCGCAGACCCATGACGGCGTCCAGCACCTTGAGGATGATGAAGGTGACGATCGCGGTGTAGATCACCGTGAAGCCGACGCCTTTGATCTGAATCCAGACCTGCGCGCCAATGTCAGTCACGGTGCCGAAGCCGCCCAGTGCCGGTGCGGCAAACACACCGGTGAGGATCGCGCCGAGGATACCGCCGATACCGTGCACGCCGAAGGCATCCAGGGAGTCGTCATAGCCGAGTTTGCGTTTCAGGGTGGTGGCGCAGAAGAAGCACACCACGCCTGCGGCCAGACCGATCACCAGTGCACCCATCGGGCCCACGGTGCCAGCGGCCGGAGTGATCGCGACCAGACCGGCGACCACACCCGAAGCAATACCCAGTGCGCTTGGCTTGCCGTGGGTGACCCACTCGGCAAACATCCAGCCCAGTGCCGCAGCGGCAGTGGCGATCTGGGTAACCAGCATGGCCATACCGGCAGTGCCGTTGGCAGCAGCAGCGGAACCGGCGTTGAAGCCGAACCAGCCGACCCACAGCATCGCCGCGCCCATCAGGGTGTAGCCGAGGTTATGCGGAGCCATTGGTGTGGTCGGGAAGCCTTTGCGCTTGCCCAGTACCAGGCACGCGACCAGACCGGCGATACCGGCGTTGATGTGCACCACGGTGCCGCCAGCGAAGTCGAGCACGCCCCAGTCCCACATCAGGCCGCCGTTACCGGACCAGACCATGTGCGCGATCGGTGCATAAACCAGAGTGAACCAGATACCCATGAAGATCAGCATCGCGGAGAATTTCATGCGCTCGGCGAACGCACCGACGATCAGCGCCGGGGTGATGATCGCGAAGGTCATCTGGAAGGTGATGAACACCGCCTCAGGGAACAGCGCCGCCGGGCCGGTGATGCTCGAAGGCGTGACACCGGCGAGGAACGCCTTGCCCATGCCGCCGAAGAACGAATTGAAGTTGACGACGCCCTGCTCCATGCCGGTGGTGTCGAAGGCAATGCTGTAGCCATAAATGACCCACAGGATGCTGATCAGACCGGTAATGGCGAAGCACTGCATCAGCACGGAAAGAATGTTTTTCGAGCGAACCATACCGCCGTAGAACAGCGCCAGACCGGGGATGGTCATGAACAGCACGAGCGCTGTCGAGGTGAGCATCCAGGCGGTGTCGCCGGAATTGAGGACTGGCGCTGCCACTTCGTCTGCCGCCATGGCGATGCCGGGCATTACGATGGACAACAGGGCGCCTAGCCCTGCGAATTTACGCAGAGTCATATTGTTTTCTCCTGGGGCGTTGGGTTTGTGGCGGCGCTTAGATCGCGTCGGTATCGGTTTCGCCGGTACGGATGCGGATCGCCTGTTCCAGATTGACCACGAAGATCTTGCCGTCACCGATCTTGCCGGTGTTGGCCGCTTTGGTTATCGCCTCGATAACCCGATCCAGATCCTTGTCGTCGATGGCCACGTCGATTTTCACCTTGGGCAGAAAATCGACCACATATTCCGCGCCGCGATACAGCTCGGTGTGACCCTTCTGCCGGCCGAAGCCTTTGACTTCAGTGACGGTAATGCCCTGCACGCCGATTTCGGACAGCGACTCGCGCACGTCGTCCAACTTGAACGGCTTGATGATGGCAGTGACTAGCTTCATGAAACTCTCTCCCGAATTGGTGGACTTGCCCCAGGAAAACAAACCCGTCTCAAGTCTAAGCGCAGTGCCTGGCTTTGTAACGCATCGTTGACGCCAGCTAACCGCATCAGACGAAACTCCCCGCTTCGTCTGCCGCACTGCATTCGTCACAGCGACTGCATCAGTGCATGGGTCGAGGGTGACTAAGCAGAAACCTTGCCAGCTCGGCAAAAACCCTGCATTTCAATCGCTTGGCCCCCGTTGCACGCGCTCGGGCAGAAAAGCTTTTGCCGATACGCACAACAACGGTGCGCCACCGTCCGTCCCCCTGCGCGAAAAGCGTGCATCCGTGCAACGGGATTGACTATAGACACTGCGTGATACACTGCCGGCCATTGTTTCCAGGACATTCCCCATGCTCGCGCCCAAAGACTTCCTCGACGCCCTGAGCGGCACCGCCTCCCGCCTGTTCAGCGGCGATACCCCGCTGCCGAAAGCCGAAATCGAAAGCCAGTTCAAAATGCTGCTGCAAAGTGCCTTCAGCAAACTCGATCTGGTCAGCCGGGAAGAGTTTGATAGTCAGATGGTGGTGTTGGCTCGCACGCGGGCACGGCTTGAGAGTCTTGAAGCGAAGGTGGCGGAGATGGAGGCGAAACTGAATCCGCCGGCTGAATAGCACCACTACTGACAGTGAAGGTTGGGCACGCTCTTCAGCTTTAAAGGCGTCGAAAAAAAACCTTCAAGCGTTTTCCTTCAAGCAGCCTTCAGCTCCACTGCCTAGATTCACTATCAAGCGCAATGTGCCAGCCGCTCGACCTGATCACGGATTGCAGCTCCTCTTTCAATTTCGGCTTTTCGCAGATCGTAGGTCGATTGGAGGTTCAGCCAAAACTCAGGAGTGGTGTCCAGACAGATTGAAAGTCTTAAAGCCATGTCAGCGCTGATGCCCCGGCGCTGTAGAACGATATCGTTCACCGTCGGAGTAGACACGCTCAATGCTCTCGCCAACGCAGCGGCTGTAAGGCTCAAAGGCTCCAGATACTCCTCTTTGAGGATCTCGCCGGGATGGACCGGACGCATACCATTCTTGGTCATATTCACCTCAGTGATAATCGACGATTTCAACATCCTCGGGCCCATTCAGGCCCCAGACGAAGCAAATTCGCCATTGGGCGTTGATACGAATACTGCATTGCCCCTTCCGATCGCCTCCCAGAGACTCGAGCCGATTTCCGGGAGGAGATCGGAGATCAGCCAACGCAGCTGCCGCATCAAGCATCGTCAGCTTACGTTCCGCGACACTCAATATGGCTGACCAGAAACGGGTTTTACCACTTCGGAACAGGTATTCGGTTTCAGGACATCTGAAGCTAACGATCATAGTTTAAAGCTTAACGTTATGCATTAACGCTGAGTTTATTCGTGAAAATCATTAGCGCAAACGGATGATCTTGCGATTTGGGTGTTCTCTCAGGACTTTCAGAAACGGACTACGCATGCTTGCTGGTTCTTACTGAACCCGTTGCTATCTCCTACACAAACTCTCCCCTATTCCCGTTTGCCATGCCCTGGCGAGTTCCTGGCATTTCTTGCGGCAACATCCTGCGAAATTTTTGCGCTCCACTCACCCCACTAAAATGGCATCGCCCTACTACCCTTCAAAAACCCGCAGGAAGCGGCTCCCCGATTCAGCTCAAGGAACGACCATGTCCCTCTCCATTGTCCACAGTCGCGCCCAGATTGGCGTGGAAGCCCCCGCTGTCACCGTCGAAGTCCATCTGGCCAACGGTCTGCCGTCGCTGACCATGGTCGGCCTGCCCGAGGCGGCGGTGAAGGAGAGCAAGGATCGGGTGCGCAGTGCGATCATCAATTCCGGGCTGCAATTTCCGGCGCGGCGGATCACCTTGAATCTGGCGCCGGCGGATCTGCCCAAGGATGGCGGGCGCTTCGATCTGGCAATTGCCTTGGGGATTTTGTCGGCCAGCGTGCAGGTGCCGTGTCTGACGCTGGACGAGGTGGAATGTCTGGGTGAATTGGCATTGTCCGGTGCTGTGCGACCAGTGCGTGGCGTGCTGCCGGCGGCACTGGCGGCGCGCAAGGCCGGGCGGGCGTTGGTGGTGCCTCGAGCGAATGCGGAAGAGGCGTGCCTGGCTTCGGGGCTGAAAGTGTTCGCAGTCGATCACTTGCTGGAAGCGGTGGCGCATTTCAATGGGCACACACCGGTCGAGCCGTACACATCAGATGGCTTGATGCATGCCGCCAAACCCTATCCCGACCTTAACGAGGTGCAGGGGCAGACAGCCGCCAAACGCGCACTGCTGATTGCCGCAGCGGGGGCGCACAACTTGTTGTTCAGCGGGCCTCCGGGAACCGGCAAGACGCTGCTGGCCAGTCGTCTGCCAGGATTATTGCCGCCGCTATCCGAATTCGAGGCGCTGGAAGTGGCAGCGATTCAATCGGTCGCGAGCGGGGTTCCCTTGACTCACTGGCCGCAGCGGCCGTTCAGGCAACCGCACCATTCGGCTTCAGGGCCGGCATTGGTCGGTGGCAGCTCGAAACCGCAACCCGGCGAAATCACCCTCGCCCATCACGGCGTACTGTTTCTCGATGAGTTGCCGGAGTTTGATCGCAAGGTTCTGGAAGTGCTGCGCGAGCCGTTGGAGTCCGGGCATATCGTCATCGCCCGGGCCAAGGATCGCGTGCGTTTCCCCGCACGGTTTCAATTGGTGGTAGCGATGAATCCATGTCCGTGTGGATATCTTGGCGAGCCCAGCGGCAAATGCTCGTGCACACCGGACATGGTCCAGCGCTATCGCAACAAGCTGTCAGGGCCGCTGCTGGATCGGATTGATCTGCACCTGACCGTGGCGCGGGAGGCAACCGCATTGAATCCGGCAGCCAAGCCAGGCGAAAACAGCGCCAGCGCTGCGGCGTTGGTGGCGGAAGCGCGGGAGCGCCAGCAGAAACGTCAGGGCTGTGCCAATGCGTTTCTCGATCTGCCGGGGCTCAAGCGTCACTGCAAGTTATCCACAGCCGATGAAAAATGGCTGGAAGCGGCCTGCGAGCGATTGATCCTGTCGCTGCGCTCGGCGCATCGCCTGCTCAAGGTCGCGCGCACGCTGGCGGATCTTGAACAGGCCGATGCGATTACCCGCGAGCATCTGGCCGAGGCACTGCAATACCGGCCGGCGACACCTTAATGCTCAGTCAGATCAACCAGCGGTGCCTGACGCACTTCAGTGTCGCGCCCGGCCTGAATTTCAGTCACGCGCTTGAGGGCCTTGTCCACCGCCCCTTTGTCGGCCAGCAGGCTGTAGCTGATCTGGAACTGTTTATGTTCTTTCGGCGCAATGGTCGGCACCAGATTCAACGGCCGCTGATAGCGACGGTTGTAGGAAAAACTGGTTCCCGGCTCCAGCCCGGTGACGTAGCCCTGCCCTTGGGTATCGGTGTTTTTCCACAGCGAAAACACTGGCAGCTGCTGAGTATTGAAGCCAACGGATACGCCGAGGCTACCGGCCTTGTTGTGCAGCACGGTGAGAGTGTCACCCTTGGCGTCCGCATACGGCACGACGTTGTAGACAGTTTCGTCGTAGTCCTTGGTTGGCCCGCGATAGGTCTGCCAGTCGGGCAGATCTCCCTTGGCCTTGTCGTTGAACGGCGAAACCTGCTTCACCGGCGCTGCGAACTTTGCGCCCTGCTCAAGAAACGGCGTGCTGAAGTTGCTGTGATACAGCGCCTGATATTCCTTCGCATAGTCGCCGTTGTTGGTCAGGGTGTCGTTGAGGGCGAAGCTGGCGCTGCCCGGTTCGGTGACCAGTTCAGTCGCTACCGAGAAATCGACTTTCTTGAATGCCTGCTCTTTCAGCTCGCCACGCAGCGTGATGGCATACGGCGGCTTCTCGTCGATGTGCAAAGTGACGGTGCTGGCCGGGATGTTGGCGGCGCGACCGTGCAAGGTCAGCAATTCGCCGTTGTCCATGCCGGGATGGCCAACCCACTCATAACCGCAACGGGTCACCAGCTCATTGAAGCCTTCGAGCCAACCCAGGCCACCGCGACCGTTGAGTTCGATGAACGCCGGGTTGACGACGTCCTTGACCGGCGAGTCCCAGCCCATGCGCACGTCGCCCACCGAAGCCTGCAACACGTTCATGCCACGGGTCGGCACTACCGAGAGTTTCATCGTGCCGTTATCGATATCGACAATGCTGACGCCCTCCTGACGACCGCCATGCAGGGTACGCAGGGTCACGGAAAACGGTTTGGCGGTTTTTACGCCGAGTTGCCCACTGGTGATCGTCCAGTTTTTTGCCGGAGTGTTGGCGTCGAGCAGGACATAGTCCCAAGCCATGGCATGAGAAGCGGCAGAGAACGCGCCGAGGGCGACGAGGAGTTTGAGCGGGGTCATGGCAGCAGCCTTTATTGGAGTTGTGCCATTTTTATAGCGCTGCGGAAACGTTTCAGCAAGTGCAAAGAAGCTGTCGGTGATAGGCATTCGCGAGCAGGCTCGCTCCCACAGGTTTTTCGGGTGTTCACACCATTTGTGAACTACCCCGGAAATTGTGGGAGCGAGCCTGCTCGCGGTAGCTGTTTCAGAGACGCATCAACGGAAGCGATCAACCTCGGAACGCAGATCCGCCGCCAGCTTCTCCAGCTCTTTCGCGGTGACAGCCAGGTTCGAGACAACCTCGCGCTGCTCGCTGTTGGCCAAGGCGATGCTCTGCAAGTTGCTGCTCAGCAATGTGGCAGTGCTGCTTTGTTCCTGAGTGGCGGTGGTGATCGCGGCGAACTGCTGGCCTGCCGAACGGCTCTGCTCATCGATCCGCGCCAGTGCCGAGGCGACATTGGCGTTGCGCGACAGGCCTTCCTGCATCAGCACATTGCCCTGCTCCATGGTGCTGATCGCGTTGCCGGTCTCCTGTTGGATGCTGTGGATCATGCTGGAGATTTCATCGGTCGCCTGACGGGTACGCGAGGCGAGGCTGCGCACTTCGTCCGCGACCACGGCAAAACCGCGACCCTGCTCACCGGCACGCGCGGCTTCGATGGCAGCGTTAAGTGCCAACAGGTTGGTCTGCTCGGCGATCGAAGTGATCACGCCGACAATGCCGCCGATTTCCTGCGAGCGCTGCCCCAGCGTGTTGATCACGCTGGCGGTGCTGTTCAGCGCGCCAGCGATCTGCTCCAGCGACGACGACGCTTCTTCCATCGAGTTGCGGCCAATCTGGGTTTGCTGCGCGTTTTCCTGCGCCAGGCGCTGGGTCGCGCCCATGTTGTCGGCAATGTTCAGCGAGGTGGCGCTGAACTCTTCCACGGCGCCGGCCATGCTGGTGATTTCGCCCGATTGCTGCTCCATGCCTTCATACGCACCGCCGGACAAACCGGACAGCGCCTGCGCACGGCTGTTGACCTCTTCCGAAGCGCGGCGGATGTGCTCGACCATGGTCGACAGCGCCTGGCTCATCTGGTTGAACGCGCGCGACAGCTGACCGATTTCATCGTGGCTCGATACGTTCAGCCGCACGCTCAGATCACCAGCACCCAAGGCCTCGGCCTGACGCACCAGATCACCCAGCGGTGCGAGTTTGCTGCGCAGCAGCCAGACCACGGAACCGACCGCAAGCAACATCGCCAGCAGGCTGCCGATCGCCAGTTGCGTACCGACGCTCCAGGTCACCGCGCGGATCTCGGCTTTCGGCATGCTCGCCACCACCGACCACGGACCACCTTCAAACGGCACGGCGATGCTGTAGAAGTCCTCGCCCTTGTCGCTCCAGAACTCACCCTTGCCCGGGGTTTTCACCAGGTTGTTGATGGTCGGGGCGGCTTGATCCAGGTTTTCGACGCCGGCAATCGGCACCAGCCATTTATTCTGCTCGTCGAGCAGCGCCAGCGAGCCGGTCTTGCCAATGCGGAAGCGCTTGAGATTGGCGAACTGCGCGTTCTGCGCATCGGTGTAGTCGAAGCCGACGTACAGCACGGCGATTATCTTGCCGCCCGCATCGCGCACCGGGGTGTACTGCGACATGTAGTAGCGCTCGAACAGCAACGAGCGGCCGACATAACTCTGCCCCGCCATCAGTTTCGCGTACGCCGGGTTGGCATGATCGAGCACGGTGCCGATGGCACGGGTGCCGTCCTGCTTGCTGACGTTGGTGCTGACGCGAATGAAGTCTTCGCCGCTGCGCACGAATACCGTGGCCACACCAGCGGTCATCTGCTTGAACTCGTCAACTTCCTTGAAGTTGTTGTTCAGCACCTCGTTGCCCAGATGCAGGCCCGGAGTCTGCACGCCGGCCACGGTCACTGGCTGATCGGGGTGCACACTCAAACCACTGCCGAAGCGCTTTTCGAACAGCCCGCTCAGGCGCAGGGTGCTTTCACGCAGCGTACCGTGAAAGGTACTCAGTTGATCGGCCAGCAGCCGGGCCTCACTGGCCAGATGCTCTTCACGGGTGGCGAGGTTGGCGGAATCCAGCGAACGCAAGGCGAACACCGTACTGCCGCTGATGACTATCGCCAGTATCACAGCAAGGGCAAGGCCCAGCTGCGAGGCGATCCGAGCACGAGGTTGAGACATGAACAGCTCCTGGCCGAGCCACCGAATCCTCCTTGATCGCGGTAATTGCCCGGAAAATATTCTAATAATGGGGGTAGCGCAGAACCGGCACGACGGTTCCACATGCTCGTAGTCGGCGGAAAATCCGAATACTTGAGCGGATTGCGTGGGTATGGCGCAGTAGTGGCATTGTGCCGGCTCGAACGTTTCAGCTCAAGCGCTCTACCGCCGGCAATTGCATGGCGCGGACTTCGCCTTGGAGAAAATCGCTGAGACGGCGCAAACGTTCACCTCCCGGACGCGGTTTCGGCCACACCAGATAATAATTCAGGCCACTGGCGACGGCGGTTGGCCATGGCAGGCTCAAGCGCCCTTGCGCGACATCTTCGGCGACCATCAATAGATCACCCATCGAAACGCCGTAGCCGCGCGCCGCGGCGATCATGCCCAGCTCCAGCGTATCGAACACTTGTCCGCCCTTGAGCGAGACCTGATCGGACAGGCCCATGCGCTCCAGCCAACTGCGCCAGTCACGGCGATCCGGGGTCGGGTGCAGCAGTTCAGCCGTCGCCAGACGCGCCACGTCCCAAGGTTGATCATTGAGCAGGTTCGGCGCGCCGACCGGAATCAATTCCTCGGGAAACAGCAGGCTCGCTTCCCAGTCCGGCGGGAAATGCCCGTCACTGAGCAAAACGGCGCAATCGAATGGTTCGTTGTTGAAGTCCACCGAATCGATATCCATCCATGCGCTGGTCAGTTGCACCTCATTGCCCGGCTGCAAATGGCGGAAGCGACTCAACCGCGCCAGCAGCCAACGCATGGTCAGGGTCGATGGCGCTTTCATGCGCAGGATGTCGTCCTCGGCGCGCAAGGTATTGCAGGCGCGCTCAAGGGCGGCGAAGCCTTCGCGGATACCGGGTAACAGCAGCCGCGCCGATTCGGTCAGTTGCAGGTTGCGTCCGCTGCGATGAAACAGCCGGCAGGCGAAGTGCTCTTCAAGGGTGCGCATGTGCCGACTGACCGCGCTCTGGGTGATCGACAGTTCTTCCGCCGCGCGGGTGAACGAGCTGTGTCGCGCTGCCGCTTCGAATGCGCGCAGGGCATACAACGGCGGAAGGCGTCGGGACATACACAAAGCTCCAATAGCGGGGATACAGCCAATTCGGCAGGACGATTCAGGATGAGTATTAATCATGCCACCCATCCTTTTTATCCCTTTGTGCAAAGCCTGCCAAGCGCCGAAAATCGACGCTCTTCTGTTCCCTCTGAAATTTGGGTGGTGATGACCATGCAGCATCCTGTGCGTACCGAACTCTGGGCCATTCTGCGGCTGGCGGGGCCGCTGATTGCTTCGCAGTTGGCGCACATGCTGATGGTACTGACCGACACCCTGATGATGGCGCGCCTCAGCCCCGAAGCGCTGGCCGGTGGCGGCCTCGGTGCCGCGAGCTACTCGTTCGTGTCGATTTTCTGCATCGGCGTGATTGCAGCGGTCGGCACACTGGTGGCAATCCGTCAGGGTGCCGGCGATATCATCGGTGCCGCGCGCCTGACCCAGGCCGGGTTGTGGCTGGCCTGGCTGATGGCACTCGGCGCCGGGCTGTTGTTGTGGAACCTCAAACCGGTGTTGCTGCTGTTCGGCCAAACCGAAACCAACGTCAACGCCGCCGTGCAATTTCTCATCGCCCTGCCCTTCGCCCTGCCCGGCTACCTGAGCTTCATGGCCCTGCGCGGTTTTACCAGTGCAATCGGCCGGGCGACGCCAGTGATGGTCATCAGCCTCGCCGGTACGGTGGCCAACTTCCTGCTCAACTACGCGCTGATCACCGGCATGTTCGGCCTGCCGCAACTGGGCCTGACCGGTATCGGCTTGGTCACGGCGATTGTCGCCAACTGCATGGCACTGGCGCTGGCCTGGCATATCCGCCGGCATCCGGCGTATGACGCTTATCCGTTGCGCGCCGGCCTGTCGCGGCCGAACCGGCAATACCTGAAAGAACTCTGGCGTCTGGGCCTGCCGATTGGCGGCACCTATGCGGTGGAAGTCGGGCTGTTTGCCTTTGCCGCGTTGTGCATGGGCACAATGGGCAGCACGCAAATGGGTGCGCATCAGATCGCCCTGCAGATCGTGTCGGTGGCCTTCATGGTCCCGGCCGGGATGTCTTACGCCATCACCATGCGCGTCGGCCAACACTACGGCGCCGGGCAATTGGTCGATGCGCGCATGTCCGGGCGTGTCGGCATCGCCTTCGGCGCCGTGGTGATGCTCGGCTTCGCCCTGGTGTTCTGGCTGTGGCCGAACCAGTTGGTCGGCCTGTTCCTTGACCACAACGATCCGGCGTTTGCCGAGGTGATCCGTCTGGCGGTGAGCCTGTTGGAAGTAGCGGCGTGGTTCGAACTGTTCGACGGCACGCAGACGATTGCCATGGGCTGTATTCGCGGGCTCAAGGATGCCAAGACTACGTTTCTGGTGGGGCTCGCTTGCTATTGGCTGATTGGCGCGCCGGCGGCGTGGTGGATGGCGTTCCATCTCAATTGGGGGCCGACGGGTGTCTGGTGGGGTCTGGCGTTGGGCCTGGCCTGCGCGGCGGTGAGCCTGACGCTGGCGTTTGAATGGAAGATGCAGCGGATGATTCGGCGCGAGCCGCAAGCTCAAGGTTTCAACATCCCCCAGGCCGAATGAGGGTTTCCTTTGTGGGAGCGAGCCTGCTCGCGAAGACCGAGTGTCAGGCACAGATCATTCAGCTGACATAACGCCTTCGCGAGCAGGCTCGCTCCCACGGGATTTGTGCCGGCCGCAACAATCGTGATCAACCGACGATTTCCAGAGCCGGCTGCTGGTTCGATCCAGACGCCAGATATTCCACCAACTCATCCAGCGGCAAAGGTCGGCTGATCAGGTAACCCTGCACCTGATCGCAGCCGAACCCGCGCAGCAACTCCAGTTGCTCCGGCGTCTCGACCCCTTCGGCAACTACTTCCAGGTGCAGGTTGTGCGCAAGGTTGATCATCGCGTGCACCAGTTTGCGATTCTCTTCGCGCTGTTCCATGCCGCCGACAAAACTTTTGTCGATCTTCAGCAAGGTGATCGGCAGGCTGTTGAGGTGCACGAACGACGAAAACCCGGTGCCGAAATCGTCCAGCGAGAAGCGCACACCGAGGCGGCCGAGCGCATCCATGGTCTGTTTGACCAGATCGCTGCGCCGCATCACGGCGGTTTCGGTCAGTTCGAATTCCAGCCACTGCGCCTCGACGCCACGCTCGGCAATCAGACGGCTGAGCGTCGGCAGCAACTGGCTGTCCTGAAACTGGCGGAACGACAGGTTGATCGCCATGTGCAGCGCCGGCAGCCCCTGCTCGCGCAACGCCTGCATATCGCGCAAGGCGCGGGAAATGACCCAGTAGCCCAACGGCACGATCAGACCGCTCTGCTCGGCCAGCGGGACGAACTCGCTCGGTGGCAACAGACCGCGCTCGCCATGACGCCAGCGCACCAGCGCTTCGAGGCCGACAATCTGGCCGTCTTCAAGATTCAGGCGTGGCTGGTAATGCAGTTCCAGCTCATCGCGGCGCAAGGCCCGGCGCAGTTCGCTCTCGAGGTCGGCCATGCTCCGCGCGTTGCGGTTGATGCGTTCGTTGAAGATATGAAAGGTGCAGCCCTGCGTGCTCTTGGCCTGCTGCATGGCGATGTGCGCGTGCCACATCAGTGGATCGGCGCCGCCATTGGCGCGGGCATGGGCGATGCCAAGGCTGGAGCCGATCAGCAGGCTCTCGCCGTCGACCCAATAAGGTTCGGCCAACGCCTCAGTGATGCGTTCGGCCATCCACTCGGCGCGTTGCGGTGCACGACGGGTATCGATCAGCAGAGCGAATTCATCGCTGCCCAGCCGTGCCAGTTGATCGCCGGCCTCCAGCTGACTTTTCAGCCGCGCGACCACTTGCAGGATCAGGCGATCGCCGGCCTGATGACCGAGAGCGTCGTTGGCATGGCGGAAGTTGTCGAGATCGAGATGGCCGAGGGCGAGACCGCGACCGTCGCCTTCGGCAAGGCGCGCAGTGAGCAGGGTCTGAAAGCCCTGGCGATTGGCGATGCCGGTCAGCGGATCCTGTTCGGCGAGGCGCTGCAAGGTGTTTTCCAGCACGCCGCGCTCGCGCACATGGCGCAGGCAACGCTGGAGCATGCCGGCGTCGAGGGCGTCGAACACCAGCCAGTCGCTGACACCGACCGGCGCGGTGGCCGGCTCGTGCTCCAGCAGCAGAACGGTCGGCAGGCTGCAACGCCCGGGCGGCGGCTGCAACGCTGGCAGGGTCAGCAGTACCGCGTGGCGGTTGTCTTCGAACAGGCGGCTGACCGAATCCCAGTTCGGCGCGCTGATCAGCACCGCCGCGCTCCCCATCGGAGCCAGACACTCACGCAACAACGCTGTCCACGCTGGCTCTTCGGCCAGTAGCAGCAAACGCAAGGGTTCGACAGGCGTAGACAAGCTGACTCCCTAGACTCTGCAATGATGTAGGCGGGGCATTATGCCGGTGTGCTGAACAATGACCAATGCGTTGTCTGATGACAACGGCATCGAAACGTTATTTTGTGTCACGAATGAGAACATTAGCCGCAAAATCCCCGCGTATCCTGCGTGAAAGTAACAAAACCGGCAAATTTGAATCGCGTGTTGCGTCACAAGTCGGACAGAGCAGCACAAATCGCTGAGCCTGTTAAAATGCCGGCCCATTTCGTCAACGACTCCCGAATTTTCGTATGTCCCGACTCAATCCCCGGCAGCAAGAAGCCGTGAACTACGTCGGCGGCCCTCTATTGGTGCTCGCCGGTGCTGGCTCCGGCAAGACCAGCGTGATCACGCGCAAGATCGCGCACCTGATCCAGAACTGCGGCATCCGCGCCCAGTACATCGTCGCCATGACCTTTACCAACAAGGCCGCGCGCGAGATGAAAGAGCGGGTCGGCACCCTGTTGCGTGCCGGCGAAGGGCGTGGCCTGACCGTCTGCACCTTCCACAACCTGGGCCTGAACATCATCCGCAAGGAGCATGCGCGGCTGGGCTACAAACCCGGTTTCTCGATCTTCGACGAGACCGACGTCAAAGCCCTGATGACCGACATCATGCAGAAGGAATACGCAGGCGACGACGGCGTCGACGAGATCAAGAACATGATCGGCGCCTGGAAAAACGACCTGATCCTGCCCGCCCAGGCCCTGGAAAACGCGCGCAACCCGAAGGAGCAGACCGCCGCCATCGTCTACACCCACTATCAGCGCACGCTCAAGGCGTTCAACGCGGTGGACTTCGATGACCTGATCCTGCTGCCGGTAAAGCTCTTCGAAGAACACGCCGACATTCTCGAAAAATGGCAGAACAAGGTCCGTTACCTGCTCGTCGACGAATACCAGGACACCAACGCCAGCCAGTATCTGTTGGTGAAGATGCTCATCGGCAAGCGCAACCAGTTCACCGTGGTCGGCGACGACGACCAGTCGATCTACGCCTGGCGTGGCGCGCGCCCGGAAAACCTGATGCTGCTCAAGGACGACTATCCGTCCTTGAAAGTGGTCATGCTCGAGCAGAACTACCGCTCCACCAGCCGCATCCTGCGCTGCGCCAACGTGCTGATCTCGAATAACCCGCACGAATTCGAAAAACAGTTGTGGAGCGAGATGGGCCACGGCGACGAGATCCGCGTGATTCGCTGCCGCAACGAGGACGCCGAAGCCGAGCGCGTGGCCATGGAAATCCTCAGCCTGCACTTGCGCACCGACCGCCCGTACAGCGATTTTGCGATTCTCTATCGCGGTAACTACCAGGCCAAGCTGATCGAATTGAAGCTGCAACACCATCAGGTGCCGTATCGCCTGAGCGGCGGCAACAGCTTCTTCGGTCGCCAGGAAGTGAAGGACCTGATGGCCTACTTCCGCCTGATCGTCAACCCGGATGACGACAACGCCTTCCTGCGCGTGATCAACGTGCCGCGTCGCGAGATCGGCTCGACCACCCTGGAAAAGCTCGGCAACTACGCCACCGAGCGCAAGATCTCGATGTACGCCGCCACCGACGAAATTGGCCTCGGCGAACATCTCGACAGCCGCTTCACTGATCGCCTGGCGCGCTTCAAGCGCTTCATGGACAAGGTCCGCGAGCAGTGCGCCGGCGAAGATCCGATCTCGGCGCTGCGCAGCATGGTCATGGACATCGACTACGAGAACTGGCTGCGTACCAACAGCTCCAGCGACAAGGCGGCGGACTACCGCATGGGCAACGTCTGGTTCCTGATCGAGGCGTTGAAAAACACCCTCGAGAAAGACGAAGACGGCGAAATGACCGTCGAAGACGCCATCGGCAAACTGGTGCTGCGTGACATGCTCGAGCGCCAGCAGGAAGAAGAGGACGGTGCCGAAGGTGTGCAGATGATGACGCTGCACGCCTCCAAAGGGCTGGAATTTCCCTACGTGTTCATCATGGGCATGGAAGAGGAAATCCTCCCGCACCGTTCCAGCATCGAAGCCGACACCATCGAAGAAGAACGCCGCCTGGCCTATGTGGGCATCACCCGCGCCCGTCAGACCCTGGCCTTCACCTTCGCAGCCAAGCGCAAGCAGTACGGTGAAATCATCGACTGCGCGCCGAGTCGCTTTCTGGATGAGCTGCCGCCGGACGATCTGGCCTGGGAAGGCAACGACGACACCCCGACTGAAGTCAAAGCCGTGCGTGGCAATAGCGCATTGGCCGACATACGCGCGATGTTAAAGCGCTAGAATCGACTACTTTTTAATCTACCTTCGGCGCCCATCGCGCCAACAGAGGAAGCTGTTGTGGAAGCACTGCACAAAAAAATCCGCGAAGAAGGCATCGTGCTTTCCGATCAGGTCCTGAAAGTCGACGCTTTCCTGAACCACCAGATCGACCCGGCCCTGATGAAGCTGATCGGTGACGAATTCGCCGCGCTGTTCAAGGATTCCGGGATCACCAAGATCGTTACCATCGAAGCCTCGGGCATCGCCCCGGCGATCATGACCGGTCTGAACCTCGGCGTGCCGGTGATCTTCGCCCGCAAGCAACAGTCACTGACCCTGACTGAGAACCTGCTCTCGGCGACCGTCTACTCGTTCACCAAGAAGACCGAAAGCACCGTGGCCATCTCCCCGCGCCACCTGACCAGCAGCGACCGCGTGCTGATCATCGACGACTTCCTGGCCAACGGTAAGGCGTCGCAAGCGCTGATCTCGATCATCAAACAGGCCGGCGCCACCGTTGCCGGTCTGGGCATCGTCATCGAGAAGTCGTTCCAGGGCGGCCGCGCCGAACTGGACTCGCAGGGCTACCGCGTCGAGTCGCTGGCTCGCGTGCAATCGCTGAAGGATGGCGTCGTCACCTTCATCGAGTAACCAGCGGCACCGAGTTATACCCTGTGGGAGCGAGCATGCTCGCGACGGCATTGTGTCAGTCATCCTGTTAAGTGAATGACACACCGCTTTCGCGAGCAGGCTCGCTCCCACAGTGGGTTCTCGGCTGGTCAGTTATTGCGCGGTAGCTTTGAGGCCTGTGAGCAGCAGGCGTTGGAAAAGGTCCTCCTTCAAGCCTTCCGGATTCGTCAGCTGCATCCGCTCAAGATGTTCCGGGAACACTGAGGCCTCCGGCGCATCCAGCGCTGCCTTGCCCAAGTCGAGAATCTCGGTCAGCTTGAACTTGCTCTTCAGCCAGTTCAGCGCCCGCAGCAGATCCCGTTCGATGGCGGTGAAATCACAGCCCAGCGGATACTCCGGAAACAGGTTCGGATGCCGTGCGGCAATCGCCTGCAAGCGTTGCGGTGTGTTGTCGGCAAATCGTGGATCGAGACGGAAGTCCTTCGGCAGCTTGCCGACTGTCTGCGCCTGTTCGATCAGTCCCGGCTGAAACCGCGAGTCGCTGATATTGAGCAACGCTTCGATCACCGCCGCGTCGGGTTTGCCGCGCAGATCAGCGATGCCGTACTCGGTGACGACGATGTCGCGCAGGTGCCGCGGGATCGTGCAGTGGCCGTAGTCCCAGACGATATTGGAGCTGACCTCGCCGCCGGACTCACGCCAGCTGCGCAGGATCAACATCGATCGCGCGCCTTCCAGCGCGTGGCCCTGAGCAACAAAGTTGTACTGCCCACCGACACCGCTGAGCACGCGTCCGTCCGCCAATTGATCAGCCACCCCGGCGCCGAGCAGAGTCATGGTGAACACGGTGTTGATGAAGCGCGCATCGATGCGCTGCAAGCGCTTGAGCTCTTCTTGGCCGTACAGCTCGTTGATGTAGCTGATGCGGGTCATGTTGAATTCCAGCAGCTTGCTTTGCGGCAACTCGCGCAGCCGCTCATAAAAACTGCGCGGGCCAAGGAAGAAGCCGCCGTGCACCGAGATACCGTCGGGCTGCGCGGCTTCGTCGAGGGTACCGGCGTTGGCCTGCTCCTGAGTCGGCACATCCGGATAGACCTTGCGCCGAATGATCCCGGCATCCGCCAATACCAACAGCCCGTTGACGAACATCTCGCTGCAACCGTAAAGGCCTTTGGCAAATGGCGCGGTGCCGCCCTCGCGCTGGATCAATTGCGCCCATTGGCTGAGGTTGATGTCATCGAGCAACGCCTGATAACCGGCGTTATCGGCCTGACGGGCAAGTAGCGCAGCAGTCAACGCATCCCCCATCGAGCCGATACCAATTTGCAATGTGCCGCCATCGCGCACCAGCGTACTGGCGTGCAAGCCAATGAAATGATCCTGAAAGCCCACCGGCATGTTCGGCGTGGAAAACAGCGTGCTGCTGTCCTTTTCGTCGATCAGCAAATCAAACGTGTCGATATCGACTTCCGCATCGCCGGGCATGTACGGCAGATCCGTATGCACCTGGCCGACCAGCACAATGGTCTCCCCCGCCTCGCGGCGCTTGGCGATCATCGGCAACAGGTCGAGGGTGATGTCCGGGTTGCAGCTCAGGCTCAGACGATCGGGATGCTCACTGTTGCTGGCCAGCAGTTGCGCCACAAGGTTCAGGCCCGCCGCATTGATGTCGCGAGCGGCATGGCTGTAATTGCTGCTGACGTAATCCTGCTGCGCCGGCGCGCTGTTGAGCAGACTGCCAGGCTGCATGAAAAACTGCTGGATACGGATGTTGGCGGGCAGGCTGTCGCGCTGCAGATCGGCGAGGAAATCGAACTCCGGATAATCACCAAACACGCGCTCGACGAAGGGCTCGATAAAGCGCTTCTGCAAGCCATCGCCCAGATTCGGCCGACCGAGGCACAGCGCGGTATAGATCGTCAGCTGCCGCTCGGGCAGCTCCCTGATCCGCCGGTACAGCGCGTTGACGAAGTGATTCGGCTTGCCCAACCCCAGCGGCAGGCCCATGTGGATGTGCGCAGGCAAACGCGCCAATACGTCGTCCACCGCCTGTTCGATCGAACACAACTGCACCATCTGAAGCCTCCCGCCCGTTCCGTTGATAGGGGTAGACCGAGATTGCCGGGGAATTACTTCAGAGGGAAGGTGATTAAAAAGAAAAACCGCGAAATTTCTTGATGGGTCGAACCTCAAGTTAGGTTGCAAATACCTACAAAAAATATATAGCAATAACAATGAATTGTCCGCGCCCAATGAATCACCTCACAAACTTCTAGGTATTTTTCCTACATCGAACCGAATTTAATCATGCATGACTACAGGAAGCGTCTGAATTGAAGTTATTTCAATCCTCGCTAGGATTCATAACGTAACACTCCAGAAACTTATGCCATCAAGGCAAACACTAATTCACGTCAAGGCTCAATTATGGAAATCGACTTCTTAGCAATCCGTCGTGCCCGAGCACGCGTTCTAAACTCAACGACACCAATCTCAACTTTGGCGATTCAAGCATTCAGTAACTTGAGCGCAGCAAGCAGCGGTTCACGACCATGCACTAGCTGCTGTTCACAGTGTTGGCAAGGATGCTGCTACGCGACCTATATGTAAATAAAATTGGGTGGCACTCGAACCGAGTGGCCGCCCTCACTATTTAAGGATAAGACAATGAAAAATCCTAAAGATTTTTTAAGCGGAACAACGCCCATGAAACGCGGCTACGCTACTGACTGTCCAGTCTGGCCATACCTGTCTTATTACATCTTCCATATCGAAAAACAATTTCCGAAATCATGTAAAAACAACGAAGCATTGAAATCAACGGTCATCAATGGCTTTGTAACCAACCTTGCAGCACGACTTACTAACGCGGCAAATAATGTCTTGATAACGGAAAAAATAGTGTTTGAAAAGACCATCAGCAGCAAAATGGAGACTTCTGCATATTTCAAATTGGTTGGTGAAAATAGGAACTACCTCCTCGACATTATTAGCGCCTACCCTGAAATGGATCGAGTCCTGACCAAACTTTCAAATAATTTTATCGAATTCACGATACAGTTAGTCCTCGCTCTCATCGAAGACAGACAAGATATAAACAAACAATTCGATATACCGACCGGATCCACACTTTCCTCCGTTGATGTTTCATCCAGCGAAACTCACATTGGATCTAGGACCGTTTGTATACTTTCTTTTGGTTCCATTAAGATAATTTACAAACCGAGAAATTTGGAACTTGAAGCCGAAGCATCTGATTTACTACTGCATTTGAGCAATGCTGCCGGAGATGATTACGAAAACTGGAAATTACCAAGGTATCTTGTAAAAAAAGAACACGGCTGGTCAGAGCACACACCTCAAACTCAGGCAGAAAACGAAGCCGAAGTTTCTTCTTACTTTAAAAGAGCTGGATTTCTTTTAGGCTACTGCACCACTTTTATGGCCGCCGATATTACCTCTGACAATTTGATTGCACATGGCGCAAGCCCTATCCCAATTGATCTCGAAACCATTTTCTATAGCACCCTTAATATTGAAACCATTCCAAAAGAAGTACGCTGGAATGTCACCCAAACAAGCATACTTCCAAACTGGACGTGGAAAGGCACCGACGGCATAGGTGTAGACCTGAGTGCGTTAGGTGGACTATCGGAGCAATATGTCAGCTTAAATCTGTATCAACATCTGGAAGACGAGAGTGGACAGAGCCAGTTTGGCATGGACGGAGTGAAAATATTTCCAAACCAAAACGTTTTGTATATCGATGGAAAAGCGGCGCAGCCGTGGCACTACGAAAAAGAAATCATTGAAGGCCTGAACAAATTGTTCTCCATTGTGAATAGTAATCAGGCTTCAATCATCGAAATTATTGGTTCTCTCCGAGGAAGAAGAAATAGGTATATTCCGAGGCCGACCGCCACATATCACTACGCTATCCAATGCTCCTTGCATGCGACTTTAATGCGATGCACTAAAAAACGTAGAGCCTTCCTAGAGAACATTCTCAATAACGACACCGCCCCTGCCATAGGCTTTCTCAAGGCAGAGATCGCCGCTTGCTTGGATTTAGACGTACCTTTTGCTCAAGGACAAACTGGGGCCCTTGAATTCTTTGAACCAAGATACGATGGCAATGGCCACCTAGATAGCAATGACTATATAAACGGAATCGATAACAGCCTCCAATACGTTCAAACCATGAGCAAGAACAGAATCGCATTTGAAGAAAAACTGACTGCGAATACTTTATTAGCAATGAAAAATATGTATGAACATGGTGATAAGCTGACGGACCACACATTCAGACAATACGACGACCTGAACGACCCTCGGTATTCAAACGTAGATGAGATCATTAACAAACTCAGGTCATCATCAGAGGTCAATGCGAAGTTGATCAATGAGATGTTAGGCAGTGAAATTTCCAGCAATGGACTTTGGTTGGGATTTCATTCATCACCTGGCGGTTACATGGAGTTCTCAGAGTTAGGGGACGATTTCTACTACGGCCTGTCCGGCATTCTCTACGGGTGCGTGGTCGCTACTAGCCGCAGCAGCGCTATAGATAAAAAGCTGGTAAGCCAACTGCTAAATATTTGTTACAGCAGAGTGATCCAAAAACTTTCGAATAAAGGTACGCATTTAGGTGGTTTTCACTTCGGCTTATCCTCCGCAATTATACCGCTATTGATAAGCCTAGACTATTTTGATGATGAAAGGGAACACGAACTACTACAACTCTACAAGAGATATGTTGAAGAGGCACTCATTGAGCCTTGGTGGCAAAAATACTTTTGGGGCTCGGACTTTCTACCAGGTATGTTCGGAACTTTAAACGTACTGACTCATCTCTTCAGCCTCACGAAAGACAAATGCTTTTCTGATTTAGCGAAATCCTTATACGATAAGTTAAAAACAGAACTCACGCCTATAGCCGGCCGCAAACTAGCGACATTTGATAATGCAGTCACTACTAGAAGCGATGCTCTATTGAGCGGATTGTCCCATGGCATTATGGGGTGCGCATATTCGTTATTTTATTTCAACGATCTGATCGCAAAAGACGACTCAATCAAGAATTTATTCTTAGGATTTCTATCTTGGGAGCTCGACCAATATGATGGAACGATTGAAAACTGGCATGACTATAGAAAACGTTCAGCATCAAGTGCGGGCGAGTTTTCATGGAGCCATGGCTTACCAGGAAACTTCTTGGCAATAGATTATTTTGCTAGAAAGGGAGTGAGACTGGCAACAGAGTTCTTGGAGAAACATCCGTCTAAGACTGCATTTTCTTACTACGATCTAGAAAAAAGAAAGCGCCCTATTAACGACTCTTTATGTCATGGCGCTTTTGGAATTCTTAATATAATTAAAAAGCTTTCACCAGATTCGCTAAGTAACCCTAAGATATTTCTATGGTCAAACATCATCAACCTCAGTGAGCAAAGCAGTCGAAACCTTAGAACAAAGACTGCAGATCCTTTGGGTTTGTGGATTGGAAGAGTGGGATCGCTAATCGGCTCAATTGGGCTAATCGAGCATGACTATGAATTTCCATTCCTCCCCCACCAAATGGGGTTTCTAGAATCATGAAGGATAATCTAAAACTCTGCTGCTTTGGTGTAGGCATTGCGATTCTTACAAGCGCATCACCCTATTTAATAGGCAACTCAATCAATCTATACTTGGCAAGTGACAGTTTATATTTATACGCGCTCGCGGGCGCTTCGTTCTCCCTCATCGCCACGCCCCCATTAAAGCTGGCAGCCAACATCTATCTACAAAAAACCGCGTCCAAAACAAGATTTATTCTGAAGAAGGCAATCCTGAATCACCTACTAGACAGAAGCTTCGAGCATACGCAAAAACCAGGCGAGCGGATCGAACTCATCGATGGCGACGTTGATGGCTCGATATATTTGTATCACTCAATTTATCTGGATGTATCGCTGAACTGCAGCATCATTATCGCTGCTCTCCTGGTGACTGCCCACTATCATCCACTTCTGGCACTCGCACCACTTACCGGCCTCGTTTATGCTATTGCGGCATACCTTATAACTCGAAAAAATAGCAACTCACTGTTTGCTGAGTACGTTCAAGAAAACACCGTAACAATAGGCGCCATCTGTGAGCTTTTGCTTAATGCAAAGCCATACACCAACAGGATCAAGATCGATATAAAAAATATCGAGCGCCTCGCTTTTCGCTCAAGTCTCAAAGCCACAACATTCGAATCAATGTCAGGCACATGTTATCCGGTAGCGATAGTGGTTTTATTATTGGTATCGGCCCATCTGCTAAGCGTTGGCGAAACGAATATAGGCTCAATTTTTGCCTCAGCCATCTATCTTGAACGCGTTCTGAGCCCCACGATGTCACTGATATCTATCTACTACTCGAGCAGAGAGGCATCTTATAGACGTAGTCGAATTCGTAGCTACGAACTGCAGCACGAGGGGCATTGAACTATGTTTATATGCTTGCGAAATAACCTGACCGTTTTTCTGCTTTCGGTTATTTGCCTTACCGTAGCAAGTATATGTCAATTGTTAATACCATCAGTCATCGCAAAGAGCCTGTCGGCTCTTACTACTGGCTCCATTAAGGCTGAATTTTATTTCACTCTTATCGCTGTTTTTCTAACCAAGCTATCAAGCCAAGCTCTGGGCAATTCCTTGGCAACGCTCATAGAAGCAAGATCCCGCTTTCTACTTATCAACTTCATTGTGCATGATAAACGCCCCTCTCCATTATGTTATCGGGTGACATTGATAAAAGAAGACGCGGAAAAAATTGCTTCCGTCATTCATGACACAATCCACCTCATGGGCTCTTGCATTTTGACGGTTTCCGCAGCCTATATTCTGCTCCGGGAAAACATCTATTTCTTCCTGCCCATCGCTTTAATTATTGTGTTGACGTGTGTGCAATTAAGATTTGCCAAGCCTGTAATCCAGCGGTTATATGCAGCAGAAATGTCGAAGGAAGATTTGTACAAAGAGTCGCTTATCAGCGCCTTCAACGTTTCCAGCGATGGCAAGCAAAGTAAAATGCAACTCATCAGAAGCTATGGATATTTGAAGGACACGGTAAGAGCACGCTACAAGTATCTGAAAGCAAGCGCCATACAATCCTTCTGGCCGGAAATGGCTATATCGGCGGGGACGGTATCGGTTATTTTCTTCAGCGCCGCTGCCACGCCGGAATTATTTGGCGAGCGTCTTATTGCCTGTCTCGGTTATATCGGAATTTTTACCATGGCCAGCACTGGTTCGATAAGACTCGGCATAACGATGATTGGCGTGAAGGTATCCGTCGATAGAATCTTCAGAGGGCATCGATATGAATGATCTGTTTATCCAGCAAATACGCCTGAAGCCAGACATGACGGTGGGTGACCGGCTACAAAACCTCTTCCCGCTTGAGCTCAGCAACTCGATAACGGTTTTTATCGGCGAAAATGGTGCTGGGAAATCCACATTACTTGAAGCTATTGCCATCAAGTCAGGCTGCAATCCAGAAGGCGGTGGGAAGAATTTCAATTTCTCGACTGAGAATACTCATTCAAAACTGTACGAAAGCCTGACGCTCTCAAAAGGCTACCGAAGGGAGAAGGACGTTTTTTTCTACAGGGCAGAAACCTTCTACAACTTGAATACTGCAATTCGCAAGCTTGATGCAGAGGCGAGCTTTGATCCCGAAATAAAGAGCTACTACGGCGGCGTGGATATGCATTGCCTGTCGCACGGTGAAGCCATGGAGGCGTTGTTTCAACATCGATTCAAAGCCCAAGGTCTGTATGTGCTCGACGAGCCGGAAGCATCGTTATCCCCGTTGAGGCAATTGGTTTTTATCAACCGGATAATGGAGCTGTCGCGCGGCGGCGCGCAGTTCATCATCGCTACTCACTCTCCCCTCATCATGTCGATCCCGGGATGTGATCTTAGGCAGATATCAGGAGGGCGCTGCGAGCAAATAGCGCCTGAAGATACCGATGCTTACGCCGTGTACAAAGCGGTGCTCAATTCTGCCGGCGCCTACATCACGAAAAACATGCAGTGAGATTGCAGGCGCAAAAAAACCGTCCGAAGACGGTTTTTTTCAAAGCCGGCGCTGATTACAGACCGGACATCTCTTTGATCGCGCCCTTGAGCTCTTCATCGGAGCAATCGGCGCAGGTGCCTTTTGGCGGCATGGCGTTGATGCCGGTGATGGCCTTGGCGAGGATGCCGTCCAGACCACCCTGATGATCGGCGCGCTCCTTCCAGGCTGCCTTGTCGCCGATCTTCGGCGCGCCGAGCAGGCCCGTGCCGTGACAAGCGTTGCAGTGCTTGGCGATCACGTCTTTAGGGGCCTTTGCTCCGCCGCCCCCGCCAGCGGTAGCAGCCACTTCCATACCCTTGCATTCCTGCCCTTGAACACACACCTGGCCGACGGGCTCGAGGCGTTTGGCGATGTCGTCATTTGTCGCAGCTTGAGCGCTGACAGCCCAGAGGGCCAGTACGGTTGCTGGTGCAGCCAGCATTTTCATAATTAGGTTCACGCGTTCACCCTCAATGGTGGCTATTCACGCCTGCGGCCACGGTTCGCAGGCGGGCGCAAGTATAGCGGGTAGGCCGCTGTACTGAAACAACCCCATGGTTAGAGGGGTCTTGTTGCCCATCGGTAAATCGGTTCGGGGGCCTTTGCCATATCGGCCTGGCGCCTTCTGCTTAAAAATTCGCCGGCGTGGCTGCGCTGATTAGTCGCGCCGGCACGTCGAACGGGTTACGGAAACGATGCGGCTTGGTACTTTCAAAATAGTAGCTGTCGCCGGCTTCGAGGATAAAAGTTTCCAGACCCACCACCAGTTCGAGGCGACCTTCCACCAGAATCCCGGTTTCCTCGCCCTCATGGGTGAGCATTTCTTCGCCGGTGTCGGCGCCCGGCGGGTAGATTTCGTTGAGGAAGGCGATGGCCCGGCTCGGGTGGGCGCGGCCGACCAGTTTCATGGTCACGGCGCCGTCGGAGATGTCGATCAGCTCATTGGCCTTGTAGACGATCTGGGTCGGTTGGTCCTGCAGGATCTCTTCGGAAAAGAACTCGACCATCGACATGGGAATGCCGCCGAGCACCTTTCTCAGCGAACTGATCGAAGGGCTGACGCTGTTCTTTTCGATCATCGAAATGGTGCTGTTGGTGACGCCCGCACGTTTGGCGAGTTCACGCTGGGAAAGCCCTTTGAGCTTGCGGATCGATTGCAGTCGTTCACCGACGTCCAAGGCGGGAGCCTCCTGATGTTGTAAGAATATTGAGCGTTATCATGGCGACAGCGTTCAGTATTTACAACAGCTGGCCCCCGCAGCGGCGTCAACCGTCGGAATAGAGCCTTGGCACCCGTTTCAGGTTGCAGAGGATCTGATACGGGATGGTATCGGCCCACTTTGCCACGTCGCTGGCGAGGATGTTTTTACCCCACAGCTCGACAGTTGAACCAAGCCCCGCTTCCGCTACGTCGGTCAGATCGATGCAGAGCATGTCCATCGACACGCGCCCTAGCAGGCGGCTGGGTTTGCCCGCCACCAGCACGGGTGTGCCGGTCGGTGCCTGGCGCGGGTAGCCGTCGGCGTAACCCATAGCGACCACGCCGATGCGCATCGGCTTGTCGGTGATGAACCTGGCGCCATAACCGATCGGCTCGCCGGCCGGCAATTCACGCACACTGATGACTTTCGATTCGAGGGTCATCACCGGTTGCAGGCGTTCAGCGACGGCGTTGGCTTCTCCGAACGGGGTCGCGCCGTAGAGCATGATGCCCGGGCGTACCCAATCGCTTTGGATTTCTGGCCATCCGAGCACCGCTGGCGAGTTGCGCAGGCTGACTTCCGCCGCCAGACCCTGACGCGCCGCTTCGAACACAGCGACCTGCTCGGCACTGCTTTGCGCATGCAGTTCATCGGCGCGGGCGAAGTGGCTCATCAACACGATTTTTGCCACTTTGCCGCTGGCCAGCAGACGCTGATAGGCCGCTGGATAATCTTTCGGATGCAGGCCGACGCGGTGCATGCCGGAATCGAGCTTGAGCCATACCGTGATCGGTTTGCTCAGGACTGCCTGCTCGATCACTTCGAGCTGCCAAAGCGAATGCACCACGCACCAGAAATCATGCTCGACGATCAACGCCAGCTCATCGGCTTCGAAGAAGCCTTCCAGCAGCAATACCGGCGCGCGAATCCCGGCGGAACGCAGCTCCAGTGCTTCTTCAATGCAGGCCACTGCAAACCCGTCAGCCTCGGCTTCCAGCGCCTGGGCGCAACGTACCGCGCCATGGCCATAGGCGTCCGCCTTGATCACCGCGAGCGCCTTGGCGCCGGTGACTTCGCGGGCAATTCGGTAGTTGTGGCGCAGGGCTTGAAGGTCGATCAGGGCACGGGCAGGACGCATGGCGGCAGACTTCTGGGCGGTCATGGGAAGAAAAACCGGCGCTGACTGACGACGTGAACCGCCAACAGCACCGGGAGAGGGATCTTGGGAACGTTATGGCAGCGCGGCGACGATGGATATCTCCACCAGAATGCTCGGCTTGGCCATCTTCGCTTCGACGGTGGCGCGGGCCGGCGCGGCGCCTTTGGGCAGCCACTGGTCCCACACCGCGTTCATTCCGGCGAAGTGCACTTCGATGTCATTCAAATAGATCGTTGCCGACAACAGATGCTGTTTGTCCGTCCCGGCCAGATCGAGCAGACGTTCGATATTGGCCAGCACGTCGCGGGTCTGCTGTTCAATTCCGGCGTCGAAGTCGTCGCCGACCTGCCCGGCCAGATACACGGTGCCGTTGTGGCTGACGATCTGACTCATGCGCTCATTGGTGAGCTGGCGCTGGATTGACATGTTTTGCGGACTCCTGGGTCTGGTTGCCGTAACGGGAAATATCGAGGCCTTCAGCGCTGATCTGCGGCTTTTTCTTCGCCATCAGGTCGGCGAGCAAACGGCCGGAACCACAGGCCATGGTCCAGCCGAGCGTACCGTGACCGGTGTTGAGGAACAGATTCTTGAACGGCGTGGCGCCAACGATCGGCGTACCGTCCGGAGTGGTCGGGCGCAGGCCCGTCCAGAAACTCGCTTCGGCCAGATTGCCGCCCTGAGGATAAAGATCGTTGACGATCATCTCCAGGGTTTCGCGTCGACGTGGGTTCAGCGACAGGTCAAAACCGGCGATCTCGGCCATGCCGCCGACGCGGATGCGGTTGTCGAAACGGGTGATCGCGACCTTGTAGGTCTCGTCGAGAATGGTCGACGTTGGCGCCATGTCCGGGTTGGTGATCGGCACGGTCAGCGAGTAGCCCTTGAGCGGATACACCGGGGCCTTGATGCCCAACGACTTGAGCAGTTGCGGCGAGTAGCTGCCGAGCGCCAGCACGTAGCGATCAGCGGTTTCCAGCTTGCCGTCAATCCACACGCCGTTGATTCGATCACCGGCGTAGTCGAGTTTCTGAATGTCCTGGCCAAAACGGAATTCCACGCCGAGCTTGCGCGCCATTTCGGCAAGACGGGTGGTGAACATCTGGCAGTCGCCGGTCTGGTCATTGGGCAGACGCAGCGCGCCAGCGAGAATGTCAGTCACGCCTGCCAGCGCCGGCTCGACGCGGGCAATACCGGCGCGATCGAGGACTTCAAACGGCACACCGGATTCTTTCAGCACGGCGATGTCCTTGGCGGCGTTATCCAGTTGCGCCTGAGTACGGAACAACTGCGTGGTGCCGAGGCTGCGGCCTTCGTAGGCGATTCCGGTTTCGGCGCGCAATTCATCGAGGCAGTCACGGCTGTACTCGGACAGACGCACCATGCGCTCCTTGTTAACCGCGTAACGGCTGGCGGTGCAGTTGCGCAGCATTTGCGCCATCCACAGGTATTGGTCGATATCGGCGGTGGCCTTGATCGCCAATGGCGCATGGCGTTGCAGCAACCACTTGATGGCCTTGAGCGGCACGCCCGGCGCGGCCCACGGCGAGGCGTAACCCGGCGAGACCTGGCCGGCGTTGGCGAAACTGGTCTCCATGGCCGCAGCAGGCTGCCGGTCGACCACCACCACTTCAAACCCGGCACGGGCCAGATAGTAAGCACTGGCGGTACCGATGACGCCGCTACCCAAGACCATGACGCGCATTTTCAATCCCTCATCGCGGCTTTTCGCCGAACTGTTTGTTAGAGCAATGATGGGCGCAGTGTAAAAAAGAAATGCCAGTGCTTTTCACTATATAAGCGCCTATATTTGGCGACAATTCTCGGCAAAAACCCTTTTCACGGAGGCGCATCCCCTATGCGTACCAACACTCAGACCAAACGTGAGCTGGACAAGATCGACCGCAACATCTTGCGCATCCTGCAAGCGGACGGGCGGATTTCCTTCACCGAACTGGGGGAAAAGGTCGGCCTCTCGACCACGCCGTGCACCGAGCGCGTGCGGCGTCTGGAGCGCGAAGGGATCATCATGGGCTACAACGCCCGGCTCAATCCGCAGCATTTGAAGGGTAGCCTGCTGGTGTTCGTCGAGATCAGCCTCGACTACAAATCCGGCGACACATTCGAAGAATTCAGACGCGCGGTGCTGAAGCTGCCGCATGTGCTGGAGTGCCATTTGGTGTCAGGGGATTTCGACTATCTGGTGAAGGCGCGGATTTCCGAGATGGCCTCGTATCGCAAACTGCTCGGCGACATTCTGTTGAAGCTGCCGCATGTGCGTGAATCGAAGAGCTATATCGTCATGGAAGAGGTGAAAGAGAGCCTGTGCCTGCCGATTCCGGACTGATCACCGCAATGATCGTCCCCACGCTCTGCGTGGGAATGCAGCCCGGGACGCTCTGCGTCCCAAAGGCCGAACGCGGAGCGTCCGAAGAGGCATTCCCACGCAGAGCGTGGGAACGATCGCTTACACCAACACCTGCCGATTCGCCGCCATGTACTCGAATATATGCTTTTCCACCCGCGGATGAATCAGCTCCACCGGCCGCCGCTCGTTCGGGCATGGCAGCGTCTTGGTCGTACCAAACAATCGACAGATCAGCGGTCGCTCTTCATACACCGTGCAGCCATTCGGCCCCAAGTGCACACAATTGAGTTCTTCCAGCGCGGCATCCTGCTCGGCGCGGGTCTTGCGCGGCAGCCGGGCCATTTCCTCGGGCGACGTGGTCACCGGCCCGCAGCAGTCGTGGCAGCCCGGCACGCAGTCGAACGTGGGGATCTGCTGACGCAGGTTGCGGATTTTCTGGCTGTTGCAGCTCATCGAAACGGTGACCAAAGTGGCGGGATAACGATTGTGCCGCAAAAGCCCGGATCCAGACACCGCAGGCCGACCGATGTTGCCCACGTTCGGGCGTGCGGCTTATGCTCCGTCAAATTTTCTCGACACTCAGCCGTTGGATGATGCCCATGACCGCCCGCGCCCAGACCACCGCGAGCCAACCCCACGTTGCCTCTTATTACGCCGCCAGCAGCCTGCCGCAGCCTGACCATCCCGTGCTGCAAGGCGAGGTGGTGGCGGATGTCTGCGTGGTCGGCGGTGGCTTTTCCGGGCTGAACACGGCGCTGGAACTCGCCGAGCGCGGTTTCAGCGTGGTGTTGCTGGAAGCGCACAGGATCGGCTGGGGTGCCAGCGGTCGCAACGGCGGGCAGTTGATTCGCGGTGTCGGTCACGGCCTTGATCAGTTCGCCAATGTCATCGGTGCCGAAGGCGTGCGCGAGATGAAACTCATGGGCCTGGAAGCGGTGGAGATTGTCCGCCGGCGCGTCGAGCGTTTCGGCATTGCCTGCGACCTGACCTGGGGCTACTGCGACCTCGCCAACAAGCCTTCCGATCTCGACGGTTTTGCCGAAGATGCCGAAGAGTTGCGCGGCCTCGGTTACCGCTATGAAACCCGTATGTTGCAGGCCAGTGAAATGCACACCGTGGTCGGTTCCAAGCGCTATGTCGGCGGCTTGATCGACATGGGCTCCGGACATCTGCATCCGCTGAATCTGGCACTGGGCGAAGCGGCAGCGGCGCAGCAACTGGGCGTGCGGTTGTTCGAGCGTTCGGCCGTGACGCGCATCGATTACGGCCCCGAAGTAAAGGTGCACACCGCGCAAGGCTCGGTGCGGGCGAAGACCCTGGTGCTGGGCTGCAATGCCTATCTCAATGACTTGAACCCGCAACTGAGCGGCAAGGTCCTGCCCGCCGGCAGTTACATCATCGCCACCGAACCGCTGAGCGCAGAGCAGGCGCACAACCTGCTGCCGCAGAACATGGCGGTCTGCGACCAGCGGGTGGCGCTCGATTACTACCGGCTCTCGGCGGATCGACGTTTGCTGTTCGGCGGCGCGTGTCATTACTCGGGACGCGATCCGAAAGACATCGGCGCCTATATGCAGCCGAAGATGCTTGAAGTGTTCCCGCAACTGGCCGGGGTGAAAATCGATTATCAGTGGGGCGGAATGATCGGCATCGGTGCCAACCGCCTGCCGCAGATTGGCCGGCTCGCCGAGCAGCCGAACGTGTATTACGCCCAGGCGTATTCCGGACATGGCGTGAATGCCACACACCTGGCCGGCAAGCTGCTTGCCGAAGCAATCAGCGGGCAGCACAGCGGCGGCTTTGATCTGTTCGCCAAGGTGCCGCACATCACCTTCCCCGGCGGCAAGCATTTGCGCTCGCCGTTGTTGGCGTTGGGGATGTTGTGGCATCGGCTGAAAGAGTTGGTCTGACGAATCAGGATCGTCCCCACGCTCCGCGTGGGAATGCATCCAGTGACGCTCTGCGTCACAGCGGACGCAGAGCGTCCGGGGCGGCGCTCCCACGCAGAGCGTGGGAACGCTCTGTGGTATTCATATCCGCCAAAACGGCTTCAACCCCTCCTCCCTTGCCTGCTCCAGCGTCAGCCCGACATCCTTGAGCTGCTCCGGCGTCAGTCCCAACAACGCCTTGCGCGTGTGCAGACGATGCCAGAACAGACCCCAGCGACTGAGGCCGGACGGTGCGTTACGCAGCAGATTGCGCGCGCTGTCCTTCTGCCCTGCCGCCAGTTCCTGACTGTGTAACGTCAGCCGCACATCGCTCAAGCCGTTCATTTTCGTTGCTCCTGTTTACTTGGGTAGCCAGAGATTCCATGATGCGCGGGCGAGCAAAACCATTACAGACTCAAAGAACCTGTATTAACTCCATACAGATTTGCCGATTCACCGACTGAATGACTGATTTTTGCCGCATCTGTACTGGTTTCCACCAAGACGCACCGAGGCCACCATGACTCTGTATGTAAATCTCGCCGAATTGCTCGGCACCCGCATCGAACAAGGCTTCTATCGTCCTGGCGATCGCTTGCCGTCGGTTCGAGCCTTGAGCGTCGAGCACGGAGTCAGTTTGAGCACGGTGCAGCAGGCCTATCGCGTGCTTGAAGACAGCGGTCTGGCCACGCCGAAACGAAGTCTGGCTACTTTGTGCCAGTCGGCCGCGAATTGCCGGAGCTGCCCGCCGTAGGCCGCCCCGCGCAACGGCCGGTAGAGATTTCGCAATGGGATCAGGTGCTGGAACTCATTCGCGCGGTACCGCGCAAGGACGTTGTGCAATTGGGCCGTGGCATGCCCGATGTTGGCTCACCTACCATGAAGCCGCTGCTGCGCGGACTGGCGCGAATCAGCCGGCGGCAGGACATGCCCGGTCTGTATTACGACAACATCCACGGCAACCTCGAACTGCGTGAACAGATCGCACGGCTGATGCTCGATTCCGGCTGCCAGTTGAGCGCCAGCGATCTGGTGATCACCACTGGCTGCCACGAAGCGCTGTCCACCAGCATCCACGCGATCTGCGAGCCGGGTGACATCGTCGCGGTGGACTCGCCGAGCTTCCACGGCGCCATGCAAACCCTCAAAGGCCTGGGCATGAAAGCCCTGGAAATCCCCACCGACCCGCTCACCGGCATCAGCCTCGACGCCTTGGAACTGGCCTTGGAACAGTGGCCGATCAAGGCCATTCAGCTCACGCCCAACTGCAACAACCCCCTCGGATACGTCATGCCCGAATCGCGCAAACGCGCCTTGCTGACCCTGGCCCAGCGTTTCGACGTGGCGATCATCGAAGACGATGTGTATGGCGAACTGGCCTATACGTACCCGCGCCCGCGCACGATCAAATCCTTCGATGAAGATGGCCGCGTGTTGCTCTGCAGCTCGTTCTCCAAGACCCTGGCGCCGGGGCTGCGCATCGGCTGGGTGGCGCCGGGCCGATATCTCGAGCGGGTGCTGCACATGAAATACATCAGCACCGGATCCACCGCGCCGCAACCGCAGATCGCCATCGCCGAATTCATTAAGGCCGGCCATTTCGAGCCGCACTTGCGGCGTATGCGCATGCAGTACCAACGCAATCGTGACGCGATGATCGACTGGGTAACGCGCTATTTCCCGGCCGGCACCCGCGCCAGTCGCCCGCAGGGCAGCTTCATGCTCTGGGTGGAGCTGCCGGAAGGTTTCGACACGCTGAAACTGAATCGCGCGCTGCACGATCAGGGCGTACAGATTGCCGTTGGCAGCATCTTTTCCGCCTCGGGCAAGTACCGCAATTGTCTGCGGATGAACTACGCTGCCAAACCAACAGCGCAGATCGAAGAAGCGGTGCGCAAGGTCGGCGCTGCAGCAATCAAATTACTCGCCGAGACCGACTGACCTTTTTTGCGCGCCCGGCGTCCAAATTGCCGACCTCAGCCGCCAACCGGAACGATCCTACGTGAGCTTCAGACAGCCCTTACTCGCTTCACTGATACTCGCCTCGTTCCTCAGCGGCTGCGCCAGCCTCGATGTGCCGCGCGAACCAAGCCAGGCCCTGCCGGCGTCGGACTCCAGCTTCGGCCGTTCGATTCAGGCTCAGGCCGCACCCTACAAAGGGCAGTCGGGGTTTCGCCTGCTCTCCGACAGTGGTGAGGCCTTTACCGCCCGGGCCGAGCTGATTCGCCATGCCCAGGTCAGCCTCGATTTGCAGTACTACATCGTCCACGACGGCATCAGCACGCGAATGCTGGTGGAGGAAGTGCTCAAGGCGGCCGACCGTGGCGTGCGCGTGCGCATCCTGCTCGACGACACCACCAGCGACGGCCTCGACCAGATCATCGCCACCCTGGCGGCACATCCGCAGATCCAGATTCGTTTGTTCAATCCGTTGCACCTGGGGCGCAGCACCGGCGTAACGCGCGCGGCCGGGCGACTGTTCAATCTGTCCGTGCAGCATCGGCGCATGCACAACAAGTTGTGGCTGGCGGACAACAGCGCGGCCATCGTCGGCGGGCGCAATCTGGGCGATGAATATTTCGACGCCGAACCCAACCTGAATTTCACCGACATCGACATGCTCAGCATCGGCCCGGTGGCCGAACAGCTCGGACACAGTTTCGACCAGTACTGGAACAGCGCGCTGAGCAAGCCGATCGACGAATTCCTCTCCAGCCAGCCGACCGCCGCTGACCTGGAAAACACGCGCACGCGCCTGGAAGAATCACTGGAAGAAACTCGCAAGCAGAACCACGCGCTCTATCAACAGTTGATGAAGTTCACAACCGACCCGCGCATGGACATCTGGCGTAAAGAGCTGATCTGGGCCTGGAACCAGGCCTTGTGGGACGCGCCGAGCAAGGTCCTGTCCAAGGGCGAACCGGATCCGCATCTGCTGCTGACCACGCAACTGGCGCCGGAACTGACCGGCGTCAGCAAAGAGCTGATCATGATTTCCGCCTACTTCGTGCCCGGCCAGCCGGGGCTGGTCTACCTGACCGGGCGCGCCGATGCCGGGGTCTCCGTGAGCCTGCTGACCAATTCACTGGAGGCCACTGACGTGCCGGCGGTGCATGGCGGTTACGCGCCTTATCGCAAGGCGTTGCTTGAACACGGGGTGAAACTCTATGAACTGCGCCGCCAGCCTGGGGATAACTATGGCAGCGGGCCGCGGGTGTTCTACAGCAAGTCGTTTCGCGGTTCGGATTCGAGTTTGCACAGCAAGGCGATGATCTTCGACCGGCGCAAATCGTTTATCGGCTCGTTCAACTTCGACCCGCGCTCGGTGCTGTGGAACACCGAAGTCGGCGTGCTCGTCGACAGCCCGGAACTGGCCGAGCATGTGCGCGCACTGGCATTGCAAGGCATGGCGCCGACCTTGAGTTATCAGGCGAAACTCGAGGACGGCAAGGTCGTCTGGGTCACCGAGGACAACGGCCAGATGCACACTCTGACCAAGGAGCCGGGGAGCTGGTGGCGGCGCTTCAACTCGTGGTTCAGCACCAGCGTCGGCCTGGAGCGGATGCTGTAAGTCCGTCTGTTGATGATCCCTTGTGGGATGCGCTCAGGCTGCTTCTGCTGTTGTGCCAAAGGCGCCTTGGCGCAACAACAAAAGCACCAGACCAAACGCCCCAGCCGCCATCAACAGCGGCAACGCATGACCATTGATCCACTGACTGCCCGCCCCTGCCGCCAACGGCCCGACCAGACAACCGACACCCCACAACTGCGCGATATGCGCATTGGCGCGAACCAGCGCATCGTCTCGATAACGCTCGCCAATCAGAATCAGCGACAGGGTGAACAAGCCGCCGGCACTGGCGCCGAACAGCACCCACAACGGCCAGATCAGCAGCGTGTCGAGCAACATCGGAATGGCCAGACTCGACAGCATCAACACCACCGCGCATCCGGCGAACAGCGTGCGCCGCGACAGGTAATCGGCCAACGCGCCGATCGGTAATTGCAGCAGCGCATCGCCGACCACCACGGTGCTGACCATGGCCAGCGCGATTTCGGCGGTGAACCCTTGTTGCAGGCAGTACACCGGCAGCAGCGTCAGGATCATCGCCTCGAACGCGGCAAACAACGACACCGCCCAGGCAATCGCCGGCAACTCGCGGGCGAAGCCCCACAGATCGCCAAACGTGACGCTGTTGGCCTCACTGCTCGGCGCCCCGCTGCGCCCCAGCAGCAGAAAGGGCGAGAGCGTGAGCAGGCCGACCCCGACCCAGAAACCGTAATCATGCTCGGTACCGAGCGCCCCCAGCAGCAACGGACCAGACAGTTGGCTCAGCGCATAGCTGCTGCCATACAGCGCTACCAGACGCCCGCGCCACTGCTCGATCACCAGTTGATTGATCCAGCTCTCGCCGAGGATGAACACGATGGTCAGGATCACCCCGATCAGCAGGCGCAGCAGCAACCAGATCGGGTAACTCGGCAGCAGCGCCAGCAGGCCGATCGACAATGCCCCGGCCCACAGGCACAAACGCATCAGGTTCGCCGTGCCGAAATACGCGGCGAGGTGGCTGGAAATCTTCGCCCCGAGCAGCACGCCGATTGCCGGCATGGCCGCCATCACACCGATGGCGAACGAGCCGTAGCCCCAGCCCTCCAGACGCAACGACACCAGCGGCATGCTGACCCCCAGGGCCAGGCCGACACTCAAGACAGACGCCAACACGGCGAAATACGTCGCCCAACGCATGTTCCACGCTCCTGTGGATATTTTTATATGCACCACAAAATCACTGTGGGAGCGAGCCCCTGTGGCGAGGGGATTTATCCCCGTTGGGTCGCGCAGCGGCCCCAAAACCTGCATCCACGATGTACCAGGTACACCGCGTGCAATGGTTTAGCGACTGCTTCGCAGCCGAACAGGGATAAATCCCCTCACCACAGAGGCTCGCTCCCACAGGGGATCTCTGTAGGTTCGAGAGCCTGATTAACTCAGGCTCTCTTAATGAATCACAGCTTGATCCACGTGGCCTTCAGCTCGGTGTACTTGTCGAAGGCATGCAGCGATTTGTCGCGACCGTTGCCCGACTGTTTGAAGCCACCGAACGGCGCGGTCATGTCGCCGCCATCGTACTGGTTGACCCACACGCTACCGGCGCGCAAGGCCTTGGCGGTCAGGTGCGCCTTGGAGATGTCCTGGGTCCACACCGCTGCGGCCAGACCGTATGGCGTGTCGTTGGCGATCTGGATGGCTTCTTCGGCGCTATCGAAAGCGATCACCGACAACACTGGGCCGAAAATCTCTTCCTGGGCAATCTTCATCGCATTGCTCACACCATCGAAAATGGTTGGCTCGACGTAAGTGCCACCGGTCTCCTGGAGGATGCGCTTGCCGCCGGCGACCAGTTTGGCGCCATCGCTATGGCCGGATTCGATGTACGACAGCACGGTGTTCATCTGCTGGGTATCGACCAGCGCACCGACGTTGGTCGCCGGGTCCAGCGGATTGCCCGGCTTCCAGGCTTTCAGCGCCTCGATCACCATTGGCAGGAATTTGTCCTTGATCGAACGCTCGACCAGCAGGCGCGAACCGGCGGTGCACACTTCGCCCTGGTTGAAGGCGATGGCGCTGGCGGCGGATTCAGCGGCGGCCTGCAGATCCGGCGCATCGGCGAAGACGATGTTCGGGCTCTTGCCGCCGGCTTCCAGCCAGACGCGTTTCATGTTCGATTCGCCGGCATAGACCATGAGTTGCTTGGCAATCTTGGTCGAACCGGTGAACACCAGCGTGTCGACGTCATTGTGCAAACCCAGCGCCTTGCCGACGGTGTGGCCATAGCCCGGCAGCACGTTGAGCACGCCTTTCGGAATCCCGGCTTCAATGGCCAGCGCAGCGATGCGGATGGCGGTCAGCGGCGACTTTTCCGACGGCTTGAGGATCACCGAGTTACCGGTCGACAGCGCCGGGCCGAGCTTCCAGCAAGCCATCATCAGCGGGAAGTTCCACGGCACGATAGCGCCAACCACGCCCACCGGCTCACGGGTCACCAGACCTAGTTGGTCATGCGGGGTGGCGGCAACTTCGTCGTAGATCTTGTCGATCGCTTCGCCGCTCCAGCTCAACGCCTGCGCCGCGCCCGGTACGTCGATGTACAGCGAATCGCTGATCGGCTTGCCCATGTCGAGGGTTTCCAGCAGCGCCAGTTCTTCAGCGTGCTGTTTCAGCAGGCTGGCGAAGCGGATCATGGTGGCTTTGCGTTTGGTCGGCGCCAGGCGCGACCAGACGCCGGAATTGAAAGTAGCGCGGGCGTTTTCTACAGCACGGTCGGCGTCGGCGGCGTCACAGCTGGCGATCTTGCCGAGCAGGCGGCCATCGACCGGGCTGATGCATTCGAAGGTTTCGCCGGAGACGGCGTCAGTGTATTCGCCATTCAGGAAGGCGCGGCCTTCGATTTTCAGATCGCGGGCGCGTTGTTCCCAGTCGGCACGAGTCAGGGTGGTCATTCGGGTGTCCTCCTCTTATTGAATACGAGCACCGCAAGCGCTGCGGCGCTGTTCAAGAATCCTGCCCGGCCAGCCTGCACTTTCGGCCCGAGGCACCCGCCACCCTAAACCAGCGACCGGGTTTGTTTCAATATATTTGACATAAGCTGGCCATACGGCCTTGCGGTGTTCATTTTAATAAACATAGACTTTGGCCCATTCCAGCCAATGCGCCGTCACTAGCGGAGAAAACAACAATGAACATCCAGAACGTCGTCGACATCAGCCTCGCCAGCAGCGAAGCCGAGCGCTATCGGCCGGACCCGGCGAAAGTGCTAAAGGGCGATCCTGAGCAGGCGGTGTTTCATCAATACGAAAGCCCTTGTGGGCAAATGGGCGTGGGCGTGTGGGAAGGCGCGGTAGGTCAGTGGACGGTGAATTACACCGAGCATGAGTACTGCGAGATTCTGCAGGGGGTTTCGGTATTGCGTGACAGCGATGGCAATGCCAAGACCTTGCGCGCTGGTGATCGCTTCGTGATTCCGGCGGGGTTTCGCGGCACCTGGGAAGTGCTGGAGGCTTGCCGCAAGGTTTATGTGATCTTTGAACAGAAGGCTTGAGATGTTTGCTGGCTGATCGGCCCTCATCGCTGGCAAGCCAGCTCCCACAGGTTCTGTGAAGACCGGCAATCAATGTGGGAGCTGGCTTGCAAGCGATAAGGCCCAACCGGTCACCGCAGAATCCAAGGCAAAAAAAGGCCCGTATCTCACGATACGGGCCTTTTTCGCAGTCAGGAAAAATCAATTACTTGATTTTGCCTTCCTTGTACATCACGTGCTTGCGAACAACCGGATCATATTTCTTGATCTCGATTTTGTCCGGGGTAGTACGCTTGTTCTTGTCGGTAGTGTAGAAGTGACCAGTACCGGCGCTCGAGATCAAACGAATCAATTCACGCATGATTAGCTCCCTTAAATCTTGCCATCGCGGCGAAGTTCGGCGAGCACGACAGTGATGCCACGCTTGTCGATGATACGCATGCCTTTGGCAGATACGCGCAGACGCACAAAACGTTTCTCTTCTTCAACCCAGAAGCGGTGATGCTGCAGGTTCGGCAGGAAACGACGACGGGTTTTGTTGTTTGCGTGGGAAATGTTATTCCCAGTCACCGGAC
This sequence comes from Pseudomonas sp. CCNWLW23, assembly GCF_037095675.1. NCBI lineage: Bacteria > Pseudomonadati > Pseudomonadota > Gammaproteobacteria > Pseudomonadales > Pseudomonadaceae > Pseudomonas > Pseudomonas sp. CCNWLW23. The sequence goes on from NZ_JBAWKM010000001.1 coordinate 324,155, forward strand.
CCTTACCGGTAACTTGACATACTCTCGACATGCCTCAGCCCTCTAAAACCACATGCCCAACCCGGCATGGGTTGGCCGCTTAATCTCTCAGTCATTTGGCGCCAGGCGCCGCGTTTCTTTAGAGGTCTTACCGGCTACACCTACAGTGAAGGAACCGGGCCCCTAGAAAAGAGCGCTGCTTTATACCAGAAAGACCGGGGTGCAACAACAATCGGTGTGCAATCAATCGGCAAAAGGGCGATTTTTTCCGCCGCAGACGCCTTGGACAAAGGCTGCGGCCAGTTTTGACCACTCGTCGCAGAAATCCCGCCCTACAGCCGATTCAGACTTTTCATCTGGCTGCCCACGCTCGAAACCGCGCAAGAGTGCGCCTGAAAATGCAAAAAGGGGATAGTCATTTGCAATTCAGAGCTCTAGGGTAGGACTTTTCCAGACTGCACTTGCAGATGGGCCTTCGATCTGTAAAGGAAACCGACCATGCGCCTCGCTGCCCTACCCCTGTTACTCGCTCCGCTGTTGCTGAGCCCCCTCGCCCAGGCCGCCGCGTTGAGCGTGTGTACCGAGGCCAGTCCCGAAGGGTTCGACGTGGTGCAGTACAACTCGCTGACCACCACCAATGCTTCGGCTGACGTACTGATGAACCGCTTGGTGGATTTCGACACCGCCAGTGGCAAGGTCATCCCGAGCCTCGCCGACAGCTGGGAAGTCAGCACCGACGGCCTGACCTACGTGTTCAAGCTGCACCCGCAGGTGAAATTTCATTCAACCGATTATTTCAAGCCGAGCCGCGAGCTGAGTGCCGAAGACGTCAAGTTCAGCTTCGACCGCATGCTCGACCCGGCCAACCCGTGGCACAAAGTCGCCCAGAGCGGCTTCCCCCATGCGCAGTCGATGCAACTGCCGAGCCTGATCAAGAAGATCGACGCCCTCGACCCGCTGACCGTGCGCTTTACCCTCGACCATCCGGATTCGACCTTCCTCGCGACCCTGAGCATGGGTTTCGCCTCGATCTACTCCGCCGAATATGCCGACAAACTGATGAAGGCCGGCGCCACCGACAAACTCAACAGCCAGCCGATCGGCACCGGCCCGTTCGTGTTCAATCGCTTTCAGAAAGACACGGCGATTCGCTACAAGGCCAATCCGGACTATTTCCGTGGCAAGCCTGCGGTCGACCCGTTGATTTTCGCCATCACGCCGGACGCCAACGTGCGCCTGCAAAAGCTGCGGCGCAATGAATGCCAGATCGCCCTGTCGCCAAAACCACTGGACGTACAGGCTGCGCTGAAGGAACCGTCGCTGAAAGTCGAAAAGACTGACGCTTTCATGACCGCTTTCGTGGGCATCAACAGCCAGCATCCGCCACTGGACAAACCGGAAGTGCGCCAGGCGATCAACCTCGCTTTCGACAAGGCCAACTACATCAAAGCCGTGTTCGAAGACACCGCCGAAGCGGCCAACGGCCCGTACCCGCCGAACACTTGGAGCTATGCCAAGAACCTGCCGGGCTATCCGCACGACGTGGCCAAGGCCAAGGCGCTGCTGGCCAAGGCCGGCTTGAAGGATGGCTTCCAGACCACAATCTGGACGCGTCCATCAGGCAGCCTGCTCAACCCGAACCCAAGTCTCGGCGCGCAGATGCTGCAGTCGGATCTGGCCGAGATCGGCATCCAGGCGGAGATCCGCGTGATCGAGTGGGGCGAACTGATTCGCCGCGCCAAGGCCGGCGAACACGACCTGCTGTTCATGGGCTGGGCCGGCGACAACGGCGACCCGGACAACTTCCTCACCCCGCAGTTTTCCTGCGCGGCGGTGAAATCCGGGACCAACTTCGCGCGGTACTGCAACGCCGATCTGGACAAGCTGATCAGCGCCGGCAAGACCACCAGCGAGCAAGGCGTGCGCACCAAGCTGTATGAACAGGCACAGGCACAGATCCAGCAGCAGGCGTTGTGGCTGCCACTGGCGCACCCAACGGCCTACGCTTTGACGCGCAAGGATGTTCAGGGTTATTCCGTCAGCCCGTTCGGCCGGCAGGATTATTCCAAGATCAGCCTCAAGCCCTAAGCGGCAAGCGGCAAGCTAGAGCACTCCGCGCGCAGCTCCAGCTTGCCGCTTGCAGCTAGAGGCTTGCCGCTGCTCTTTTACATCCAGCCACACTCCGCCATCGACAGCGGTTCGCCGTCTCCGACGATGAAGTGATCGAGCACTCGCACGTCAATCAGCTCCAGCGCTTTCTGCAGGCGCTTGGTCAGCAGCCGATCGGCCTGACTCGGATCGGTGTTGCCGGACGGATGGTTGTGACACAGGATCACCGCTGCGGCGTTATTGGCCAGCGCGCGCTTCACCACCTCCCTAGGGTGCACGCTGGTATTGTCGATCGAGCCGCGAAACAGCGCCTCGAAATTCAGCACCTGATGCTTTGAATCGAGAAACAGGCAGCCGAACACCTCGTGCGGCTCATGCCGCAGCATCGCCTTGAGGTAATCGCGGACGACTTGGGGGTTCTCCAGTGCCGGCTTCTGTCGTGAGCGCTCGGCCAGATGGCGCTTGCTCATTTCCTGCGCGGCTTGCAGCTGGGCGAACTTGGCCGGGCCGAGGCCCATTTGTTTGCTGAATGCGTCCTGATCGGCCTCAAGCAACAAACGCAGGCCACCGAATTGCGTCAGCAGATGTCTGGCAAGGTCGACTGCGCTTTTTCCGGGCAATCCGGTGCGCAGAAAAATCGCCAACAGCTCAGCGTCCGAAAGACTCCCTGCGCCGTGTTCCAACAGCCTTTCCCGCGGCCGTTCCGCCGCCGGCCAATCGCGAATACTCATAGCACCTCCTTGTCTGTGGGCGCCGCTGTTCCGTAGCGGTCGCTGTGATATCGTAGCCCATCTTTTTGGCGGTCGATTCAACCCTGGGGAGGGGCATCGCACCGCAGTCATCAACGAAATGAAAGGCAGACCTATGCAGCGGCTGTATCGGAAACGCATCGTTCTGGGCGTCGGCGGCGGCATTGCGGCCTACAAGAGCGCCGATCTGGTTCGCCGCCTGATCGACCAGGGTGCCGAAGTGCGCGTGGTCATGACCCATGGCGGCGCCGAATTCATTACCCCGCTGACCATGCAGGCCCTGTCGGGCCACCCGGTTCACCTCGACTTGCTCGACCCTGCCGCCGAAGCCGCCATGGGCCATATCGAGCTGGCGAAATGGGCCGATCTGGTACTGATCGCCCCGGCCACCGCCGACCTGATCGCCCGCCTGGCCCAAGGCATTGCCAACGATCTGCTGACCACGCTGGTGCTGGCCACCGACGCTGTGGTTGCTGTCGCGCCAGCGATGAACCAGGCGATGTGGCGCGACCCGGCGACCCAGACCAACCTGCAACTGTTGGAGAGCCGTGGCCTGAAGACTTTCGGCCCGGCCTCGGGCAGCCAGGCCTGCGGCGACGTCGGCATGGGCCGCATGATGGAGGCCACCGATCTGGCGCTGCTCGCCGCCGATTGCTTCCAGCGCCAGGCCCTGACCGGCAAGCATGTGGTGATCACCGCCGGCCCGACTCAGGAAAACATCGACCCGGTGCGCTACATCACCAACCACAGCTCCGGCAAAATGGGTTTTGCCCTCGCCGAAGCAGCCGTGGAAGCCGGCGCCCGTGTCACTTTGATCAGCGGCCCGGTGCACTTGCCGACGCCTGATCGCGTGACGCGGATCGATGTGGTCAGCGCCCGCGACATGCTCGCCGCCTGCGAATCGGCCATGCCTTGCGACGTGTTCATCTCGTCGGCAGCGGTGGCGGACTACCGCCCGGAAGTAGTAGCTCCGCATAAACTCAAGAAAGATCCTACGAGCGGCGACGGCTTCGTCCTGCAAATGGTGCGCAACCCGGACATCCTTGCCACCATCGCGACCCGTCCCGACCGTCCGTTCAGTGTCGGCTTCGCCGCCGAAACCGAACACCTGCTCGACTACGCTGCACGCAAGCTGAAGGACAAGAATCTCGATCTGATCGTCGCCAACGACGTCGCCAACCCGAGCATCGGTTTCAACAGCGAAGAAAACGCCTGCAGCGTCATCGACCGTGAGCTGCACGCCACGGTTTTCGCCCAGACCAGCAAGAGCAAGATCGCTCGTCAACTGGTCACTTTTATCGCCGAACGTCTGAACCAGGTTTAATTTACATGCACGCTTTGCAAGCCAAGATCCTCGATCCACGCATCGGCACCGAATTCCCGCTGCCGCAATACGCCACTCCGGGCTCCGCCGGCCTCGACCTGCGCGCCATGCTGGAACAGGACATCGTGATCAAACCGGGTGAAACCGTGCTGATCCCCACCGGCCTGTCGGTCTATATCGGCGACCCGAATCTCGCCGCGCTGATCCTGCCGCGCTCGGGCATGGGCCACAAACATGGCATCGTGCTGGGCAATCTGGTCGGCCTGATCGACTCCGACTACCAGGGCCCGCTGATGGTCTCCTGCTGGAACCGCGGCCAGAGCGACTTCACCATGACCGTCGGCGAACGTCTGGCGCAATTGGTGCTCGTGCCGGTGGTGCAGGCGCATTTCGAAATGGTTGAAGAGTTTGTCGAGACCGAGCGCGGTACCGGTGGTTTTGGCCATACCGGCACCAAATAACCGGATAAAAATTATTGTGGTGAGGGGGTTTATCCCCTCACCACAAAAAATGCGCTACATCGGCAGCAGGTTTTAACACCGTAAATCAAGGTTTTGCCGGCCGAAAGCCACGCCAGCCGGGGCGTCATGGCCCTTTCATAGCACGAACTCTCTGTGGAAAACGCCGTCATACCCTTCAGTTTGAGCCTGCCGTCGAACATTTCGCCGGTCTGTCCCGCCCTTTTCGAGATGGAGCATGTCCACAGATGAGCACCCCCGCCAAGATCGCCCCGAAGCTGCCTGACAGTATTTTCCGCGCCTACGACATTCGCGGCACTGTGCCGGAATTCCTCAACGGCGAAACCGCCTACTGGATCGGCCGTGCCATCGGCTCGCAGAGCCTGGCCCAGGGCGAACCGAATGTTTCGGTCGGTCGCGACGGTCGCCTGTCCGGCCCGGAGCTGGTCGCGGAACTCATTCGCGGCATCGCCGAGAGCGGTTGCCACGTCAGCGATGTCGGCCTGGTGCCAACGCCAGCGCTGTATTACGCCGCCAACGTACTGGCCGGCAAGTCCGGGGTGATGCTCACCGGTAGCCACAATCCGTCGAACTACAACGGTTTCAAAATCGTCATCGCCGGCGACACCCTCGCCAACGAGCAGATTCAGGTGCTGCACGAACGCATCAAGAACAACGACCTGAGCACTGGCCAGGGCAGCGTCACCCAGGTCGAAATCCTCGACCGCTACAACACCGAAATCGTCCAGGACATCAAACTGGCCCGTCGCCTGAAAGTCGTGGTCGACTGCGGCAACGGCGCGGCCGGCGTGATCGCCCCGCAACTGATCGAAGCGCTGAACTGCGAAGTCATCCCGCTGTTCTGCGAAGTCGACGGCAACTTCCCTAACCATCACCCAGATCCGGGCAAACCGGAAAACCTTGTCGACCTGATCGCCAAGGTCAAGGAAACCAACGCCGATATCGGCCTGGCCTTCGACGGTGACGGCGACCGCGTCGGTGTGGTGACCAACACCGGCAGTATCGTCTACCCGGACCGTCTGCTGATGCTGTTCGCTCGCGACGTAGTGGCGCGCAACCCGGACGCGGAAATCATCTTCGACGTCAAATGCACTCGCCGTTTGGTGCCGCTGATCAAGGAATACGGCGGTCGGCCGCTAATGTGGAAGACCGGTCACTCGTTGATCAAAAAGAAAATGAAACAATCCGGCGCGCTATTGGCCGGAGAAATGAGCGGGCACATCTTCTTCAAGGAGCGCTGGTTCGGTTTTGACGACGGCATCTACAGCGCCGCACGTCTGCTGGAGATCCTCAGCAAGGAAAAATCCACTGCGGAAGAGCTGTTTGCGACCTTCCCGAACGATATTTCCACGCCGGAAATCAATATCCATGTGACCGAAGAGAGCAAATTCAGCATCATTGATGCACTGCACGATGCTCAGTGGGGCGAAGGCGCCGACCTGACCACCATCGACGGCGTGCGTGTTGATTACGCCAAAGGCTGGGGCCTGGTGCGCGCGTCCAACACCACACCGGTGCTGGTGCTGCGCTTCGAGGCCGATGACGAGGCTGAATTGCAGCGCATCAAGGATGTGTTCCACGCCCAACTGAAACGCGTTGCACCTGATCTCCAACTACCGTTCTGATCCACCCGGAGCCCTGAATGACCCTCGAACGCGAAGCCGCCGCCAACACTGCCAAGGTCCTGTCCGAAGCGCTGCCTTACATCCGACGCTATGTCGGCAAGACCCTGGTGATCAAATACGGCGGCAACGCGATGGAAAGCGAGGAGCTGAAAACCGGCTTCGCCCGCGACATCGTGCTGATGAAAGCCGTGGGCATCAACCCGGTGGTCGTGCACGGTGGCGGCCCGCAGATCGGTGACCTGCTCAAGCGCCTGTCGATCGAAAGCCATTTCGTCGACGGCATGCGCGTCACCGACGCGGCGACCATGGACGTGGTGGAAATGGTCCTTGGCGGTCAGGTCAACAAAAGCATCGTCAACCTGATCAACCGCCATGGCGGCAGCGCCATCGGCCTGACCGGTAAGGATGCCGGGCTGATTCGCGCGAAGAAGCTCACCGTCTCCCGTCAGACCCCGGAGATGACCCAGCCGGAAATCATCGACATCGGCCACGTTGGCGAAGTCGTCGGCATCAATACCGAGCTGCTGAACCTGCTGGTCAAAGGCAACTTCATCCCGGTCATCGCACCGATTGGCGTCGGTGAAAACGGTGAGTCGTACAACATCAACGCCGACCTGGTGGCGGGCAAGGTTGCCGAAGCGCTGAAAGCTGAAAAGCTGATGCTGCTGACCAACATTGCCGGCCTGATGGACAAGTCGGGCACCGTGTTGACCGGCCTGAGCACGCAGCAGGTCGACGACCTGATCGCTGACGGCACGATCTACGGCGGCATGCTGCCGAAGATCCGCTGCGCACTGGAAGCGGTTCAGGGTGGGGTTGGCAGTTCGTTGATCATCGACGGTCGTGTACCGAACGCGATTCTGCTGGAAATCTTCACTGATACCGGTGTGGGTACGCTGATCAGTAATCGCAAGCGTCCTTGATGGCTGATCGCTGAAAGCAAAAGATCGCAGCCTTCAACAGCTCCTACAGGGATTTCGCACACGCGAGAATCCGCTTTTGTAGGAACTGACGAAGGCTGCGATCTTTTTATGCGCGCAGGAAAAGCCTGACTCCACACAGCGAAACGTCCGACATCCCTTCAGAATAAATCTCCATAGGATCTTCCCCTCATCCAACGGAGATCTTCCCATGCAAAAAAACAGCGTTCCTTACGGCAGTGACATTTCGGCTGGCACTTACGCCTGCGTGGACTGCGGCCGAGAATATTCAGCCCCTTCGCAGACTTCGATGCCGCCCTGCCCTGACTTCACCGAAGCCTCTCACCCACTCAAGGGCTGGAAAGTGCTCACCGGCCAAGGAGATGCACCCCAGGATCCCTACCCAGCCGCCAGCGTCAAATAACCGGAGCGGCGACTCATGCAGATCTCGTTCACGATCGACGCCGATGCTTTCGAGCAGGAACAAAAGGAACCGGTGAAAAAGACCTTGCGCATCGGCGACGCTGAAATCGCCCATGCGCTGGAGCGCATCGCCAAAGCCAGCCTGACCGAATACCTGAAAATGCTGGTCGAGGGCGGCATGCCCAGCCGGGCCGACGAAGCCAAGCAAGATCGCCTGCTGTATCTGATTCAGAGTTACTTCGGGCAAACCCTGCCGACCGAATCGCAGATCTCGACGATCTTTCAGCTGACCCAGAGCCAAAGCAAAACCCTGTTGAAAAACACCGTTTCGCGTTTTCGCAACCAGCTCGACGACATCCTGCAGCACAGCATGCGCGCAGTAATCCAGTCCGCCGAGCATGCGCAAAACGTGTTTCTGGTGGTGATCAGCTCGGACGTGATCCGCGATGAATTGAACATGCTCATCACCCAGAACGAGCCGACCTTCAAACCCATCACCAAACGCAAGGGCAGCGCCGGGCAGTTCGAGATCAGCGAAGATTCCCACGCATTGCTCTGTGCAACGCTGGGTCTGAATGCCGTTCAGTGACATCGTCGCGGTCAGTGGCTTGCTGCTGACCCTGACCACGTTCATGTTCAATCTGGCGTGGCCGGCGCTCAATGAAGCGCTGGCTGAGGATGAATTTCAAAAAGGTTCGCAGGGCCGCAAGCGCAGTCGAGACAAGGTGATGGCTGCTTTCTACTGGCGAGCATTGCCATTGACGTGCGCTTTCGTGGCGCTGTTTTACGTTAACTTGCCGGCAGCAGTCGGGATCATGCGCAGCAGCACGCTGGACCTTTGGGATTTCGATGTGGATCGCACGTTGTACGTGATGGTGGTTGTAGCGCTGCTGGTGTTTGCGCTAGTGAACGCTGCATTGGCGCTGAGACTGCTGATGAAATGGCGAAATCTGCGTTGATCGCCAACAAAAAAAGACCCGGTTCAGCCTGCCTGAACCGGGTCTTTTTTCTGTGGGAGCGAGCCTGCTCGCGAACGCTTAATGTGCCTCACATCGCTGACAGGTGACGGCCATTCGCGAGCAGGCTCGCTCCCATATTGGTCACACGCCAAACTGCGCGCGGTACGCTTCCACGGCTGGCAAATGCTGTTTGAGCTGCGGATCGTCGGCGAGGAACTCCAGCACCTGATTCAGCGAGACAATGCTGATCACCGGGATGCCGAAGTCGCGCTCGACTTCCTGGATTGCCGACAACTCGCCGTTGCCACGCTCCTGACGGTTCAGTGCGATCAGCACACCGGCGGCCTTGGCGCCGTCCTGGGAAGCGATGATCTGCATCACTTCACGAATCGCGGTGCCGGCGGTGATTACGTCGTCGATGATCAAGACTTCGCCAGTCAGCGGTGCGCCAACCAGGCTGCCGCCCTCGCCGTGGGCCTTGGCTTCCTTGCGGTTGAAGCACCATGGCAGGTCACGGTCGTGATGCTCGGCCAGCGCAACGGCGGTCGTGGCCGCCAGCGGAATGCCTTTATAAGCCGGGCCAAACAGAACGTCGAAAGAAATGCCGCTCTCGGCGATGGCAGCCGCGTAGAAACGCCCCAGCTGCGCCAGGGCCGAACCCGAGTTGAACAAGCCGGCGTTGAAGAAGTAGGGACTGGTGCGCCCGGACTTCAGGGTGAACTCACCGAAGCGCAAAACGCCGCGATCGATGGCAAAACGAATGAAATCGCGCTGATACGCTTGCATGAAAAAAACCCCAAATACCACGGATTTAGCTAATTAGCTTGACGCCGTGTATCATACACGCACGCGATTTTTGGGGCCATTTATGCGGATCATCAGTGTGAACGTCAATGGTATTCAGGCGGCAGTCGAGCGCGGTTTGCTCAGTTGGCTGCAAGCCCAGAATGCCGACGTCATCTGCCTGCAGGACACCCGTGCCTCCGCCTTTGAACTGGATGACCCAGCCTTCCAACTGGATGGCTACTTCCTTTATGCCTGCGATGCTGAAGTCCCTGCCCAAGGCGGCGTGGCTTTGTATTCGCGGTTGCAACCGAAGGCTGTCATCAGCGGTCTCGGTTTCGAGACGGCCGACCGCTACGGGCGCTACCTGCAAGCAGATTTCGACAAAGTCAGTATTGCCACCTTGCTGTTTCCTTCGGGGATGAACGGCGATGAGGACTTGAACCAGAAGTTCAAGCTCATGGACGATTTCGGCAAGTACCTGGACAAACAGCGACGCAAACGTCGCGAGTACATTTATTGTGGCTCGCTGTACGTTGCGCAGCAGAAACTCGACATCAAGAACTGGCGCGACAGCCAGCAATCTCCAGGCTTCCTGGCGCCGGAACGCGCCTGGATGGACGAGATTGTCGGCAACATGGGCTATGTCGATGCGCTGCGCGAAGTCAGCCGCGAAGGCGACCAGTACAGCTGGTGGCCGGATAACGAACAGGCCGAGATGCTCAATCTGGGCTGGCGTTTCGATTATCAGATCCTGACCCCGGGCCTGCGTCGCTCGGTGCGCAGTGCACGCCTGCCGCGTCAGCCACGGTTCTCGCAGCACGCGCCGTTGATCGTCGACTACGACTGGACGCTGACCATCTAAGCGTCCTCGCAGCCAAAAAAAATGCCCGCATCGTGAGATGCGGGCATTTTTTATGCGCCATGCTTTCTAGACGGCAGCGAAGAATGGCAAGGCCAGGTACAGCTTGATCACGATGACGTTAACGATATCGATGAAGAACGCTCCTACCATCGGCACTACCAGAAACGCGATTTGCGATGGCCCATAGCGCTGCGTCACCGCTTGCATGTTGGCAATCGCTGTCGGCGTGGCGCCCAGACCGAAGCCGCAATGTCCCGCAGCCAGCACTGCGGCATCGTAGTTGCTGCCCATCACCCGGAACGTCACGAAAATCGCGAACAGAGCCATGACCAGCGCCTGCACGGCCAGAATGATAAAGATCGGCAATGCCAACGCCGCCAGATCCCAAAGCTTCAGCGACATCAGCGCGATCGCCAGAAACAGCGAGAGGCTGACATTGCCGAGCACGGAAACTTCACGCTCGAACACCTGATACAAGCCAAGTGCTGACAGACTGTTGCGCAACACCACACCTACAAACAGCACGCAAACAAACGTCGGCAGTTCGAACGCAGTGCCATGCAGCAAGCCATTCAGAAGGTTGCCAGCGAGCAGGCTGACGGCAATTAGCGCCAGCGTCTCGACGAACGAAAACGGCGTGATCGAGCGTTCCTTGTTTGGCTGTTCAAAGCCTTTCGGCAGTCGCGGCGCTTGCTGGGGACTGCAGCCCGGCACTTGCACGCGCTTGATCAGCAACCGGGCGACGGGCCCACCGATCAGCCCACCGAGCACCAGACCGAACGTCGCTGAGGCCAGCGCCAGTTCCGAAGCCGAGGCCAGGCCATATTTCTCGATGAATACCGCGCCCCATGCGGCGCCCGTACCGTGGCCGCCGGCCAATGTGATCGAACCCGTCAGCAAGCCCATTAAAGGATCGAGTCCGAGCAAGGTTGCCAATCCGATGCCCATGGCGTTCTGCACCACCAGCAAGCCAATGACCGCCAACAGGAAGATACCGACGATGCGCCCGCCCTTCTTCAGACTGGCAAGGTCGGCACTCAAGCCAATCGTGGCAAAGAAAGCCAACATCAGGGGGGTTTGCAATGATGTATCGAAGCGGACTTCAATATCGACCGTACGCAATATCAACAGGAGCACAGCAACCACCAGGCCACCCGCTACCGGTTCAGGAATATTGTAACTTCGCAGAAAGCCGACACGCGCAACAAGTCCGCGTCCGAGCAGTAGTACTAAAGAAGCGGCCACGAGCGTGCCGTAGAAATCGAGCTCAATCATGTGGATTATTCTTGGCTAAGTATTCACGAGGCGAGCGTTTACCTGGGCTCGACGGGTGAACCGGCTGATTTTATCAACACTGATTACTGGGGAATTCAAGTGCCATCGATGGCTTGAACATATCGAAATGTTTCAATCGAAACATTGCATCGGGCAACTTTAACAACCCGCTCGCGTCAATAACAAGAACGAGAATAAGCACGTGGTCGATCAGTTGTGACCAAACATGTAATAGAGAAATATCAGCAAATAAATGCCAAACCGCACATCGTTAAAAGACTAGTCCTACAACAAAAACCAATTATTGAGTTGCACAAATAAAAATGCCCGATAAGCCGGGGCATTTCCATATTGCGATACAAGAGACTGTTACTTGATCAGTCGCCAAGTGAACGGATATCTGTACGGGAAACCTTCGTTGGCTTTGACCCCTGCAATGATCGTCAGGACCAATGCCGCGATTGCCAGCAAGCCAAACAGGAAGAAACCGATGATCAGCAGCATGAGCAGGAAGCAGATCATTGAGGCTATCGCCACCGTGATCTGAAAATTCAGTGCTTCTTTGCCCTGTGCATCGATGAACGGGTCCTTCTCGCGCTTCATCTGCCAAAGGATCAGCGGCCCGATCAGATTGCCGAACGGAATCCAGATCCCCAGCAAGGCGGACAAGTGACAGAACATCGCCCACTGGCGAACCTCCTGGCTCGGTTTGGGCAGCAACTCTTGCTCGTCACTCATCACGTCCTCCTTGTGGTCAAAACCTCAGTCGGCCAGCGCAGCCTTCTGCAATTCGAAGATTTCGTTCATGCCCTGCTTGGCCAGTTCCAGCATGGCATTGAGCTCATCAGGCTGGAACGGCGCGCCTTCAGCGGTGCCCTGCACTTCGATGAAGCCGCCGGTGCTGGTCATCACCACGTTCAGGTCGGTTTCAGCTGCAGAATCTTCAAGATAGTCCAGATCCAGCACCGGCTCGCCCTGGTACATGCCGACCGAGACCGCACCGATCATCTGCTTGAGCGGGTCACCGCCTTTCAGGCCGCCGCGCTTCTTGATCACTTTCAGGGCATCGACCAGCGCAACCATGGCGCCGGTGATGGACGCGGTGCGAGTACCGCCATCGGCCTGGATCACGTCGCAATCGACGTACAGGGTCACGTCGCCGAGCTTGGACATGTCCAGCGCTGCGCGCAGGGAACGGCCGATCAAACGCTGGATTTCGAGAGTACGACCGCCCTGCTTGCCACGACTGGCTTCACGCTGGTTACGCTCGCCGGTGGCGCGCGGCAGCATGCCGTACTCGGCAGTCAACCAGCCCTGGCCCTGACCTTTGAGGAAACGCGGCACGCCATTTTCGACGCTGACGGTGCAGATGACTTTGGTATCACCGAATTCGACCAGTACGGATCCCTCGGCGTGTTTGGTGTAGTTGCGGGTGATGCGGATCGAGCGGAGCTGATCGGCAGCGCGACCACTTGGACGTTTCATAGGGATACCTGTACTGAGGACGGAAAACTGCCGAGCATTATAGAGCGCTGCACCGCGAGTGGGCACTGGTTAAAACCGCCGGCCGACGACCGAAGCCCCTCAAGCGCGCATAACCGACGGGCTGCAGCGGTTTGTCACACCGTGTGTTTGGGCGCATTCGCCGCACTGCGCTACAATCCTGCGCCTTTGCTGCCAGTCGGCTTAAATTCATTGAAATCGCGCCTGCGAAACAGCGTTTCGCGCCGATCTGCATTGCGAGGTCACCGCCATGGTGCACAGCATGACCGCCTTCGCCCGCGTCGAGAAAGCCGGCGTTCAGGGCACCCTGAGCTGGGAACTGCGCTCGGTCAACAGCCGCTATCTGGAACCGCACCTGCGCTTGCCCGAATCGTTCCGCGACCTCGAAGGCGCCGTGCGTGAAGCGCTGCGTCAGGGCCTGTCGCGGGGCAAACTGGAATGCACGCTGCGCTTCACCGAAGAAAGCACCGGCAAACCGCTGCAAGTGGACCGCGAACGCGCCGCGCAACTGGTGGCCGCTGCGGAAACCGTGGCCGGGCTGATCAAGAATCCCGCCGCGCTGAATCCGCTGGAAGTGCTGGCCTGGCCCGGCGTGCTGGTGGCCGATGCGACCGACCCGCAAGCGCTGAACGCCGAAGCGCTGGCGCTGTTCAATCAGGGTTTGAAAGATCTGAAGGCTGGCCGCGAGCGCGAAGGCGCGGAGCTGGCGCGCTTGATCAACGACCGCCTGACGTCCATCGAAGAAGACGTGGTGACCCTGCGAGAACTGGTGCCGCAGATGCTCGCCACCCAGCGCCAGAAGGTCCTCGACCGCTTCGCCGACATGAAGGCCGAGCTCGACCCGCAGCGCCTGGAACAGGAAATGGTCATCCTCGCGCAAAAAAGCGACGTGGCCGAAGAACTGGATCGCCTGAGCACTCACATCATCGAAGTTCGCCGGGTGCTCAAGTCCGGTGGTGCCGCCGGGCGGCGTCTGGACTTCCTGATGCAGGAGCTCAACCGCGAAGCCAACACACTGGGCTCCAAAGCCTTCGACCCGCGCAGCACCCAGGCCGCCGTCAACCTCAAGGTGTTGATCGAGCAGATGCGCGAACAAGTGCAGAATATTGAGTAAGGCTACCTGACATGACCCAACACACCGGCACCCTGTACATCATTTCCGCGCCATCGGGCGCGGGCAAGAGCAGTCTGGTCAAGGCCTTGACCGACGCCGATCCGGAGATTCGCGTTTCCGTTTCGCACACCACCCGCGCCATGCGCCCGGGCGAAGTGGATGGCGTGAACTACCACTTCGTGACCCGCGAAGAGTTCGTGAAGATGGGCGAGCACGGCGACTTTCTTGAGCGCGCCGAAGTCTTCGGCAACTTCTACGGCACCTCGCAAAGCCGTTTGCAGCAGACCCTGGACGAAGGTCACGACCTGATTCTGGAAATCGACTGGCAAGGCGCCGAGCAAGTGCGCAAGCTGATGCCGCAGGCGCGCTCGATCTTCATCCTGCCGCCGTCGCTGCAAGCCCTGCACCAGCGCCTGACCAACCGTGGCCAGGACAGCGACGAGATCATCGACGGCCGCATGCGCGAAGCGGTCAGCGAGATGAGCCATTACGTCGACTACGATTACCTGATCATCAACGACGATTTCGCCCACGCACTGGACGATCTGAAAGCGATTTTCCGCGCCAATCAGTTGCAACAGAAGCGCCAGCAAGTGCGTTTCGGCAAATTACTGGCTGAATTGCTCGGCTGAAACAGCACTTCCCAAAACGCCTGCAAGCGCTTTACATTGGTGCTTGCAGCGCGTTGAAGGGTCTGGTCAAAAAATCAGCGCTTCCCTAATCGCTGGTGATTTTTTAAACTGCTCAGTCCGCTCGCCCAACCGGGCAGCGCGCATATTGCATTCGCTCCGAGGAATACCATGGCCCGCGTAACCGTTGAAGACTGCCTAGAACACGTGGAAAACCGCTTTGAGCTGGTCATGCTCTCTACCAAGCGTGCCCGTCAACTGGCCACCGGCGGCAAAGAGCCATTGGTGCAGTGGGAAAACGACAAGCCGACTGTTGTCGCGCTGCGTGAAATTGCTGAAGGCCTGATGAGCTACGAGTTCATCGCCGAGCAGGAAATCGTCCAGGATGAACCGCTGTTCGCAGCGTTCGAGGACGAGTCGAACGAGGCCGTCTAAGCCTATGCCTGGTCGACGTAGCACGGCGCGGGGTCACAGCTTTCGGCAGGATTCATCATGCCGAGCATAGACGCCCTCGCCGATCGCTTATCGACCTACCTCGGCAACGACCAGGTCAACCTGGTCCGCCGAGCGTATTTCTACGCCGAACAAGCCCATGACGGTCAACGCCGTCGCAGCGGCGAGGCGTATGTCACGCATCCTCTTGCCGTGGCCAATATTCTTGCCGACATGCACATGGACCATCAGAGCCTGATGGCCGCGATGCTGCATGACGTGATCGAAGACACCGGTATCGCCAAGGAAGCGCTGCAAGCGCAGTTCGGTGAAACCGTGGCCGAACTGGTCGACGGGGTCAGCAAACTGACCCAGATGAACTTCGAGACCAAGGCCGAAGCCCAGGCGGAAAACTTCCAGAAAATGGCCATGGCCATGGCGCGCGACATCCGGGTGATCCTGGTCAAGCTCGCCGACCGTCTGCACAACATGCGCACGCTGGAAGTGCTGTCCGGCGAAAAGCGCCGACGCATCGCCAAGGAAACCCTCGAAATCTACGCGCCCATTGCCAACCGGCTGGGGATGCACGCGATCCGCATCGAGTTCGAAGACCTCGGCTTCAAGGCAATGCACCCGATGCGTTCCGCGCGGATCTACCAGGCGGTCAAGCGCGCCCGGGGCAACCGCAAGGAAATCGTCAACAAGATCGAAGAGTCCCTCGGTCACTGCCTCGCCATCGACGGCATCCAGGGCGAAGTCAGCGGTCGGCAGAAACACCTCTACGGCATCTACAAGAAAATGCGCGGCAAGCGACGGGCCTTCAACGAGATCATGGACGTTTACGCGTTCCGGATCATCGTCGACAAGGTCGATACCTGCTACCGCGTATTGGGTGCTGTGCATAATTTGTACAAACCGTTGCCAGGGCGTTTCAAGGATTACATCGCGATCCCCAAGGCCAACGGCTATCAGTCGCTGCACACCACGCTGTTCGGCATGCACGGTGTACCGATCGAGATCCAGATCCGCACCCGCGAAATGGAAGAGATGGCCAACAACGGCATCGCCGCCCATTGGCTGTACAAATCCAGCGGCGACGAGCAGCCGAAAGGCACGCACGCCCGCGCCCGCCAGTGGGTCAAAGGCGTGCTGGAAATGCAGCAACGCGCCGGCAACTCGCTGGAATTCATCGAAAGCGTGAAGATCGACCTGTTCCCGGACGAGGTCTACGTGTTCACGCCCAAAGGCCGAATCATGGAGCTGCCAAAAGGCTCCACGGCGGTCGATTTTGCCTACGCGGTACATACCGACGTCGGCAACAGCTGCATCGCCTGCCGCATCAACCGTCGTCTCGCGCCGCTGTCCGAACCGCTGCAAAGCGGCTCCACGGTCGAGATCGTCAGCGCCCCCGGCGCCCGGCCGAACCCGGCGTGGCTCAACTTCGTCGTTACTGGCAAGGCGCGCACGCACATTCGTCATGCGCTGAAACTGCAGCGCCGCTCCGAGTCCATCAGCCTCGGCGAACGCCTGCTGAACAAGGTCCTCAACGGTTTCGACAGCTCCCTGGAGAAGATCCCGGCAGAGCGCGTCAAGGCAATGCTTACCGAGTACCGCCTCGAACTGATCGAAGACCTGCTCGAAGACATTGGCCTGGGCAACCGCATGGCCTACGTGGTCGCCCGTCGCCTGCTTGGCGAAGGCGAGCAGCTGCCGAGCCCGGAAGGTCCGCTGGCGATTCGCGGCACCGAAGGCCTGGTGCTCAGCTACGCCAAGTGCTGCACGCCGATCCCCGGCGACCCGATTGTCGGGCACCTGTCGGCGGGCAAAGGCATGGTCGTGCACCTGGATAACTGCCGCAACATCAGTGAAATCAGGCACAACCCGGAAAAATGCATCCAGCTCTCGTGGGCCAAGGATGTCACCGGCGAATTCAACGTCGAGCTGCGCGTCGAGCTGGAACACCAGCGCGGTCTGATCGCCCTGCTGGCCAGCAGCGTCAACGCGGCCGACGGCAATATCGAGAAAATCAGCATGGACGAACGCGATGGTCGCATCAGCGTCGTGCAGTTGGTGGTCAGCGTTCACGACCGTGTGCACCTGGCCCGCGTGATCAAGAAACTGCGCGCTTTGACCGGGGTGATCCGCATCACCCGCATGCGTGCATAACCTGCCTATTACAAGGAGTCCTACATGACCAAAACCGTCATCACCAGCGACAAGGCCCCGGCCGCCATCGGCACTTACTCCCAGGCGATCAAGGCAGGCAACACCGTTTACATGTCGGGCCAGATTCCTCTGGACCCGAAAACCATGGAACTGGTTGAGGGCTTCGAAGCCCAGACCGTCCAGGTCTTCGAGAACCTCAAAGCCGTGGCCGAAGCCGCCGGCGGTTCGTTCAAGGACATCGTCAAACTGAACATCTTCCTCACCGACCTGAGCCACTTCGCCAAGGTCAACGAGATCATGGGCAAGTACTTCGACCAGCCATACCCTGCCCGCGCCGCCATTGGCGTGGCCGCCCTGCCGAAGGGTGCGCAGGTTGAAATGGATGCCATTCTGGTCATCGAGTGATGCGCACGGCGCGGCCTCCACGCCGCGCCGACTGCCGCAAGAAAAGGTTTTGAAAGGATTCCACCATGCGCAAAGCGCTAGCTCTCTCGCTGCTCGCCCTGTTTCTCGGCGGCTGCGCCAGCGACCCTGCCGACCGTGACATCAGCGGCACCTGGATCAACCAGGTGGCGATCGATGCCGCCGCCAAGGGCGGTCCCCTGCGTGAAGCGCTGCAGGCTTACGGCCCGAATCTGGAATGGGACGTCAACACCAAGGCCGGTCAGGCCCGCTACACCAACGGTTTTGAGAACGTCGAAGGACGGCTGCTGGGCGAAGAGTCCGGCGCCTGGAAAGTCGACTTCTATGGCAGCTCCGCCAGCGAACTGAAACGCGACGGCGGACGTTTGCAGCAAGCTGCCAGTGACAACGAACCCGAACAAGTTTTCGATCGCGCACAGATCCCGGTGCCGGAAGGCGCGCCAATCGGTGCAAGCTTCGAACGCGCTCTGTATTCAGCGTATTTGGGCGGCAACTGGACCATCGCCAGCGGCCAGGGTGAAGGCGGCACTGTGCAGTTCCAGGCAGACGGCCAGGTGACCGGCCTGCCGGGCGTTGATCGTTATGCCTTGTGCCTGGCGGGCGATTGCGCATCGATGAGCAATGGCAACGACAGCATGTGGCTGCAACTCAATGGCCAGGGCAACAACTGGATCTTTGTGCGCAAGGGCAAGGAGCTTGAGATTTTGCAAGCAGTCAACGCTGCGCTAGCGGATGAGCAACCGCAGTTCGCCGCGGGTGAGCGCAAGTGGTTGCTGGAAAAGCAGTAACCTGCCTCCGAAATCTCAGAAGATCAAATGTGGGGGCGAGCCTGCTCGCGAACGCGGTGGGTCAGTCAAACTGATAATGACTGACATACCGCATTCGCGAGCAGGCTCGCTCCCACAGTGGTTTTTGTGTTGCTGAAAATTCAGCACTTACCTTCAAGAATCGCTGCATAGCCTTCGCGATAACTCGAATACTTCGGCACCCACCCCAACGCTTTCGCCCGCGCATTGCTGCAACGTTTGCTGCCAGTGCGCCGCACGCTGGCGTCTTCGGCCCATTCAGTCACACCCAGGTACTCGCGCAACCAGCCCACCACTTCGGCCAACGGCGCTGGCGCGTCATCCACACCGATATAGAGCTGGTCCAGCTTGACCCCCTCGCGGTCTTTTTCCAGCAAGAACGCCAGCAGCCCCGCTGCATCATCGGCATGAATACGATTGCCATACAGCGGCGGCTCGACTGCCACGCGATAGCCGCGACGCACCTGGGTCAGCAGCCACTCGCGCCCCGGACCGTAAATGCCGGTCAGGCGCAGCACGCTAGCCGGGATGCCGCTATTGAGCGCGACCTGCTCGGCTTCGAGCATCAAGCGACCTGAATATCCGGCCGCGACCGTCTCGGAGGTCTCATCCACCCATGCTCCGTCCTGCTGGCCGTACACGCTGCTGCTGGACACGAAGATCAGTCGCTCGGGCACTTGCCCATAGTCGTTCAGCCAGCTCAGCACGTTCTGCAAGCCTTGCACGTAGGCCTTGCGATAGCCCTCTTCATCGTGGTCGGTGGCCGCAGCGCAATACACCAGATAATCGACAGCGCCTACCGGCCAGGTCGCCGGGCACTCTTCGCTGAACAGGTCGCCGGCGACGCCGATGACACCCTCCGGCAGTTTGGAAACATCCCGGCGCAGGCCATGGACTTGCCAGCCAGCCGCCAGCAATTGCGTGGCCAGACGACTGCCGACATCACCACAACCGGCAATCAAAACAGAAGGCGCGGACATCAGAAAACTCCCATCAGAAAGGCACAGACTAGCTCTGGCACAGGACGAACGGCTAGCGATGAAGGAAAAAAAGTTACTCTATTACTTTTGTTAACAAGAATTACTTGCAATAATGCACGCCACTTTTGTTCTCGGCCTCACGAGGCCTGGAAGAGCAACAACGTTTTTCTATCTCAGGTCCGGCCAGCATGACACGTAATCAAACTCCCGCTTCGCCAACCACTCGACCTCGCGCCTGGAGCGCCGTCGCGGCTCTGTTGCTCAGCCTGATGCTGGCACCGACCGCCGCCTTCGCCGACGCTCAAGCGCCCGCCACCCCAGCCGCCACCGAGCAGAGCGCACCCGCTGCCGCTCCGGCTGCACCGGCCGCCACCGATCCGGTGCAGGCTGTCGACGCGGCCGACGCACCTGAAGTCCTCGAAGCCGACAACACCTTGGGCATGGCCCACGACCTGTCGCCGTGGGGCATGTACCAGAACGCCGACATCATCGTGAAAATCGTGATGATCGGTCTGGCCATCGCATCGATCATCACCTGGACTATCTGGATCGCCAAAGGCTTCGAGCTGATGGGCGCCAAGCGTCGTCTGCGTGGCGAAATCGCCGCACTGAAAAAAGCCACCACACTCAAGGAAGCCAGCGCCACCGCTGGTAAAGAAGGCACCCTCGCCAACCTGCTGGTGCACGACGCGCTCGAAGAGATGCGCCTGTCGGTCAACAGCCGCGAGAAAGAGGGTATCAAGGAACGCGTCAGCTTCCGCCTTGAGCGCCTCGTAGCGGCCTGCGGTCGCAACATGAGCAGCGGCACCGGCGTCCTCGCCACCATCGGTTCGACCGCACCGTTCGTAGGTCTCTTCGGTACCGTGTGGGGCATCATGAACTCGTTCATCGGCATCGCCAAAACCCAGACCACCAACCTCGCCGTTGTCGCACCGGGTATCGCTGAAGCCCTGCTGGCCACTGCACTGGGTCTGGTTGCGGCGATTCCTGCGGTAGTGATCTACAACGTCTTCGCCCGCTCCATCGCCGGTTACAAGGCGCAGGTCTCCGATGCCTCGGCAGAAGTCCTGCTGCTGGTCAGCCGCGATCTCGACCACCAGCCTGAGCGCAGCTCGCAGCCGCACATGGTTAAAGTGGGGTAATCGGCCATGGGCCTGCATTTGAAAGAAGGCGCAGACGACGATCTGGCCGAGAACCACGAAATCAACGTCACGCCGTTCATCGATGTGATGCTGGTGCTGTTGATCATCTTCATGGTGGCCGCGCCGTTGGCCACTGTAGACATCAAAGTCGACCTGCCCGCCTCGACCGCCAAACCGGCGCCGCGGCCGGAGAAACCGGTGTTCCTCAGTGTGAAAGCTGACCAGCGCCTGTTCCTCGGTGACGATGAAGTGAAAGCCGAAACCCTCGGCGCTACCCTCGACGCCAAGACCCAGGGCAAGAAAGACACCACCATCTTCTTCCAGGCCGACAAAGGCGTGGATTACGGCGACCTGATGAGCGTGATGGACAGCCTGCGCGCCGCCGGTTACCTGAAGGTTGGTCTGGTCGGTCTTGAGACGGCAGCCAAAAAATGATCACGACGCGCCATAAGCTGACGCGTTACAGCGGTAGCCTGGCCGTGGTGCTGGGTGTGCATGCGCTGGCCATCGCGCTGGCGCTGAACTGGACTGCCCGCCCGCCCATCGAATTGCCGCCGCAGGCAATGATGGTCGAGCTGGCCCCGTTGCCTGCCCCGCCACCGCCGGCTCCGCCGAAAGTCGTCACACCGCCGCAGCCACCGGCTCCGGTGGAAGAATTGCCGATTCCGAAACTGGCTGAAGCACCGAAAGCGGAAATCGCGGTACCCAAACCCAAGCCGAAGCCCAAGCCGAAACCGCCGAAGCCGGTCGAGAAAAAGCTGCCCGAGCCGCCGAAGGAAAAACCTTCCGAGGAAAAACCGGCCGATACTCAACCGACCCAGGCGCCAACGGAGAAATCCGCCCAGCCGGCACCGGGTCCATCGCCAGCTCAAGTAGCGGCCAAGGCCAGTTGGCAAGGCGCCCTGCTCGCGCATCTGCAGAAGTACAAGAAGTACCCGCAGAGTGCGCAGTCGCGGGGCAAGGAGGGCTTGAATCGTCTGCGCTTCGTGGTCGATGGCGAAGGTAATGTGCTGTCGTTCGAACTGGTGGGCCGCTCTGGCAACGCTGATCTGGACCGGGCCACCCTGGACATGATCCGCCGCGCGCAACCGCTGCCAAAGCCGCCGGCCGACATGCTCAACAACGGCTCGATCGAAATTGTTGCGCCGTTTGTTTATTCGCTCGAACGCCGTCGCTAAGCAACACCGCAATACCTGTGGGAGCGAGCTTGCTCGCGAAGGCGCCAGGTCAGTCAGAGCAGTTTCGTCTGACATACCGCATTCGCGAGCAAGCTCGCTCCCACAAAGTGATGTGCTAACCAGTAGATCCAGCCAAGAGGCACCGAAAGGTGCCTTTTGCGTATCTGCCAGCGGCAAACCGACCTCGACCGGTGTCGCACTCAGCCCGCAGTCTGATAACGTGCGTCTATCGATTGCAGCCGGTATGCTTGGCGCGCATCTTCATGGACGCTTGCTATGACCCTCACAGAATTACGCTACATCGTTACCCTCGCCCAAGAGCAGCACTTCGGCCATGCCGCCGAGCGTTGCCACGTCAGTCAGCCGACGCTGTCGGTGGGCGTGAAGAAACTTGAAGACGAACTCGGTGTGCTGATTTTCGAGCGCAGCAAAAGCGCCGTGCGCCTGACCCCGGTCGGCGAAGGCATCGTCGCCCAGGCGCAGAAGGTCCTGGAACAGGCCCAAGGCATTCGCGAACTGGCCCAGGCCGGCAAGAATCAGCTGACCGCGCCGCTGAAAGTCGGCGCCATCTACACCGTCGGCCCGTACCTGTTCCCGCACCTGATCCCACAACTGCACCGGGTTGCCCCGCAGATGCCGTTGTACATCGAAGAAAACTTCACCCACGTGCTGCGCGACAAACTGCGCAACGGCGAACTCGACGCGATCATCATCGCCCTGCCGTTCAACGAAGCCGACGTGCTGACCCTGCCGCTGTACGACGAGCCGTTCTACGTCCTGATGCCGGCCCAGCACCCGTGGACCAAGAAAGAGTCCATCGACGCCGGCCTGCTCAATGACAAGAGCCTGCTGCTGCTCGGTGAAGGCCACTGCTTCCGCGATCAGGTGCTCGAAGCCTGCCCGACCCTGACCAAGGGCAACGACGGCGCCAAGCACACCACGGTCGAATCCAGCTCGCTGGAAACCATTCGCCACATGGTCGCGTCCGGCCTGGGCATCTCGATCCTGCCGCTGTCGGCGGTGGACAGCCATCACTACGCCCCGGGCGTGATCGAAGTGCGTCCACTGACCGCGCCGGTGCCGTTCCGCACCGTTGCGATCGCTTGGCGCGCGAGCTTCCCACGGCCGAAAGCCATCGAGATCCTCGCCGACTCCATTCGCCTGTGTTCGGTGGCCAAGCCTGCCGCGCCGGTTACGGCCGGTTAAGCGAGCGTCATGACGGAGCTGTCGCAAGTGTCGGTGACGGCACTCAAGGGTGTCGGCGAGGCCATGGCCGAGAAACTGGCAAAGGTCGGCCTCGAGAATCTGCAGGACGTGCTGTTCCACCTGCCGCTGCGTTATCAGGATCGCACCCGCGTGGTGCCGATCGGTGCGTTGCGGCCGGGACAGGACGCCGTGGTCGAAGGCACCGTCAGCGGCGCCGACGTGGTCATGGGCCGCCGGCGCAGCCTGGTCGTGCGCTTGCAGGACGGCACCGGCGGGCTGAGCCTGCGCTTCTACCATTTCAGCAACGCGCAGAAAGAAGGGCTCAAGCGCGGCACGCGGGTGCGCTGTTACGGCGAAGCCCGGCCCGGCGCCTCAGGCCTGGAAATCTATCATCCGGAATACCGCGCGATCACCGGTGATGAACCACCGCCAGTGGACGAAACCCTGACCCCGGTCTATCCGCTCACCGAAGGCCTGACCCAACAGCGCCTGCGCCAGTTGTGCATGCAGACTCTGACGCTGCTCAAGCCAAGCACCCTGCCCGACTGGTTGCCGACTGAGCTGGCCCGCGACTATCAATTGGCACCGCTGGCCGATGCGATCCGCTACCTGCACAACCCGCCCGCCGATGCTGACGTCGACGAACTCGCCCTTGGCCATCACTGGGCGCAGCATCGCCTGGCTTTCGAAGAACTGCTCACCCATCAACTGTCGCAGCAGCGTCTGCGCGAAAGCATGCGCTCGCTGCGCGCGCCAGCGATGCCGAAAGCCACCAGGCTGCCGCCGAAATACCTGAAGAACCTCGGCTTCAGCCCAACCGGTGCTCAGCAGCGCGTCGGCAATGAAATTGCCTACGACCTCAGCCAGCACGAACCGATGTTGCGCCTGATTCAGGGTGACGTCGGCGCGGGTAAAACCGTGGTTGCCGCCCTCGCCGCCTTGCAGGCGCTGGAGGCCGGTTATCAGGTCGCGCTGATGGCACCGACCGAGATCCTCGCCGAACAGCACTTCATCACCTTCAAGCGCTGGCTCGAGCCGCTGGGCATTGAAGTCGCGTGGCTGGCCGGCAAGCTCAAGGGCAAGAATCGCGTCGCCGCGCTGGAACAGATTGCCAGCGGCACGCCAATGGTGGTCGGCACCCACGCGCTGTTTCAGGACGAAGTGCAGTTCAAGAACCTCGCTCTGGTGATCATCGACGAACAGCACCGCTTCGGCGTGCAGCAGCGTTTGGCGCTGCGGCAGAAAGGCGTCGGCGGGCGCATGTGCCCGCACCAACTGATCATGACCGCCACGCCGATTCCACGCACATTAGCGATGAGTGCCTACGCCGACCTCGACACCTCGATCCTCGATGAATTGCCGCCCAGCCGAACCCCGGTCAACACCGTGCTGGTCACCGACACCCGCCGCGTCGAAGTCATCGAACGAGTACGCAGCGCCTGCGCCGAAGGGCGACAGGCCTATTGGGTGTGCACGCTGATTGAAGAATCCGAAGAGCTGACCTGCCAGGCCGCCGAAACCACGTTTGAAGACCTCACCGCCGCCCTCGGCGAATTGAAAGTCGGGCTGATTCACGGGCGCATGAAGCCGGCCGAGAAAGCCGCAGTGATGGCCGAGTTCAAGGCCGGCAACCTGCAACTGCTGGTCGCCACCACCGTGATCGAAGTCGGCGTCGACGTGCCCAACGCCAGCCTGATGATCATCGAAAACCCCGAGCGGCTCGGCCTCGCGCAACTGCACCAGTTGCGCGGTCGGGTTGGTCGGGGCAGCGCGGCCAGCCATTGTGTGCTGCTCTACCACCCGCCGCTGTCGCAGATCGGCCGTCAGCGTTTGGGCATCATGCGCGAGACCAACGACGGTTTCGTCATCGCCGAAAAAGACCTCGAACTGCGCGGCCCTGGGGAAATGCTCGGCACCCGTCAGACCGGCCTGCTGCAATTCAAGGTCGCCGACCTGATGCGCGACGCCGACCTGCTGCCCGCCGTGCGCGACGCCGCCCAGGCTTTGCTGGAGCGCTGGCCGACCCACGTCAGCCCACTGCTTGACCGTTGGCTGCGCCATGGGCAGCAATACGGCCAAGTGTGAGCACCGTCGCAGTTTGTGCAGGATCGTTCCTACAGAGCTGGTTATACTCCTGCCATTGTTTCAAAAACGGATACAGACCATGACCGAAGCTGCTCTCGTCCCCGAATCTCCGCAAGCTCCGTCTGTTATTCGGCTGCTGCTCAACAAGCTGGGCGTTGCCTACGAAGAAGTGCTCGACCACCACGGCCTCAATGCCTCGCGCAAGGTGCAGGCCGTGTTGCTGGACGACGCCGTGGGCGCGTTGATGGTGCTGTTTCCACAGAGCCAGTTGCTGGATCTCAATCGCCTCGCCGAACTCACTGGTCGCCGCCTCACAGCCGTGTCCACCGAGCGCCTGGAAAAGATGCTCGGCAAACACAATCTGAGCCTGCTGCCGGGCCTGCCGGCGCTGACCAGTTCGCCGTGCCTCTACGAAGAAAGCCTGCTGCGCGAGCCGAAGCTGCTGATCAACTCCGGCGAGCCGGGCCTGCTGCTGGAAATCAGCAGCGAAGACTTCAAATCGATGCTGACCAAAGCCAGCGCCGCCAACTTCGGCGAAGCCCTGAGCAGCATCCGCCCGAACCTCGACCGCCCGGACGATGACCGCGAGGAAATCACCCAGGCTGTGCAGGCGTTCACCGCGCGGCGCATTCAGCAACGTCTGGAAGCGACCATCGAGATTCCACCGCTGGCCGAAACCGCGCAAAAAATCATCAAGCTGCGCGTCGACCCCAACGCCACCATCGACGACATCACCGGCGTAGTCGAAACCGACCCGGCGCTGGCCGCGCAAGTGGTGAGCTGGGCGGCGTCGCCGTACTACGCCTCGCCGGGCAAGATTCGCTCGGTGGAAGACGCAATCGTTCGCGTGCTGGGTTTTGATCTGGTAATCAACCTCGCGCTGGGCCTGGCCCTCGGCAAGACCCTGAGCCTGCCGAAAGACCACCCGCAACACACCACGCCGTACTGGCAGCAGTCGATCTACACCGCCGCCGTCATCGAAGGCCTGACCCGCGCCATGCCCCGCGCCCAGCGCCCGGAAGCCGGCCTGACCTACCTCGCCGGTCTGCTGCACAACTTCGGTTACCTGTTGCTGGCCCACGTCTTTCCGCCGCACTTCTCACTGATCTGCCGCCACCTGGAGGTCAATCCGCATCTGTGCCACAGCTATATCGAGCAACACCTGCTGGGTATCAGCCGCGAACAGATCGGCTCGTGGCTGATGCGCTACTGGGACATGCCCGATGAACTGGCCACCGCCCTGCGCTTCCAGCACGACCCAAGCTACGACGGCGCCTACGCCGAATACCCGAACCTCGTCTGCCTGGCCGTACGCCTGCTGCGCAGCCGCGGGATCGGCTCCGGGCCGGATGAAGACATTCCGGATGCCCTGCTTGAACGCGTCGGCCTGAGCCGTGACAAAGCCAACGATGTCGTCAGCAAAGTGCTTGAGGCTGAAGTGCTGTTGCGTGAACTGGCTTCGCAGTTCAGCCAGGGCTGAAAAGCTCGCGGGCAAGCCCGCTCCCACAAGATCGATGCGATCCCCAGGAGCGGGTGTGTTGCGGCCAACTGTTGATTGGCGTAATCAACCTCGGTACCGAATCACCCAGCCCTGCGGATTCGGGAAGCTTCCAATGAAATACCCTCCCACTACAATTCGGCCGTCCGTCAAAAGCGCCATGTCATGAAGAGCTTCCAGGACGCCGTCCTCGTCGAAAATACTGAACCCTGTGCCATTGAATGACAGGTCTGGTGTTCCGTCTGCCAAAAACTTCGCCGTGATCGCACTCGGATCATCGTCAGTTACTCCGATCCCGGTATCGCCGCTGACGACGATTGAACCGTCAAGTCGCGCCACACAGTGCAACCACCTCAAGCCTTGCGGGACGAAGTCGGAGAACAATGGTTTACCGTCATTGAATACGAGATTGTAGGAGCCTTTGGACGTGAGGACCGCAATCACTCCACGCATGGCACCGTCCCTTACGGCAGACCCTGCAAGAACAATTTTGCCATCCACAATTGAAATGGCGGACAGGTGGATATCGTCCTCTCCAGAGATGATCACGACGCCGTTACCGTTCTCGCCAAATTCCCTGTCGATCTGGCCGTTAGCGTCGAATCGAATGACGTAAGCGCCCGAAGAGGGTCCGCTGTAGCTGCCACCAACCACTACACCGCCGTCAGGTTGATGCGCGACCACCTGCGCAGAACTGTGCTGGTGTGCAATGCCAGCGAGTTCGACAAACGCGAATCCCGCACCATTGAATGTGATGTCGTTGAAGCCATCCGGATTGAGCCGCATGACGATGCCACTCAAACGGCCAGTGCCGTCTTCGACGGAGCTGACCAGAAGAATTTTCTCGTCCTGCCGCAAGACAGCGTCGCCGGTATGACCCGCGCTCCCCATCTGCGCATAAGGAAGGTAACGCACACCCTGTTCAGCAAAGTCCTGATCCAGCCGCCCGTCTTGGTCTTGTTTCACAACAACCAGCCCAGCAGAAACAACAGGCCCATTGCTCTGGTACTCGGCGCGAACGAGCCAACCACCATCCGGGAACGGCGTCAGCTCTAGCATCGAGTGCATATATAGACCGTCCTTGAGTGAGATTTCGACGAATCCGGTCCTTTCTTCACCAAACTCAAGGTCCAGTTGGCCGTTCTCCAAAAGCCGGGCGATCAGCGTTTCCAGGCCATCCTTGCGTCGACGGACAGCCACCAGCAACTTGTTGTCGGGCAGCGCCAGCAGCGCTCTTACGTCAAACTCAGACAGTCCTCCAAGGGGAAATCTGACGATGCCGCTGTCACCAAAAGACGGATCAAAATCAAGCGTGCCACCCGTCAGGTTTGCGCTGAGATAGCGAGTGATCCAGCCATCCACCCGTGAAGGATCAGAAAGGCTGGTGTGGGTCATGGACACCACTATTCGGCCGTCCTCCATGATTGCCAGATCCCGAGGAAACACTGGCCCCGCGACGTCATCGAAGAGCGTATAGCCAATACCGTTGAAGGCCGTGTCCAGTTTGCCGTCAGCAAGAAAGCGCGCGGTCATTACCGCTGAATCCCCGGCACCAACGACAATGATCGAACCGTCGAGCTGTGATGTATGCCACCACGTCAATACGTCTGGCAGTAACGGGGAAAACAGAGGCTGGCCATTATTGAATACAAGATTGGATGCTCCACTGGCGTTCAGCACAACCACTAACCCGCCGTGGACGTTTTCTTGCCAGGCATCACCGACCGCAACGATCCGGCCATCACTTCCGCGCACCGAAATGGCTTTCAGAGAGCGCTCGCCATCCTCGTTGAAAATCAGCTTCGCTTGTCCGTTGTTGAATTCCCTATCCAACTTCCCCGCTGCGTCCAAACGTGCCAGAAAAACTCCGGAGCCTGTCTCACCATTCTGAAAGGATCCGCAAACCAACACCTTGCCATCGGCTTGAACAGCGATAGCGCTGGCGGTGCTCGAGGTGGCACCAACATCCACCGAGACGTAGCCCGCGCCGTTAAATGATTGATCGAGCGAGCCGTTCGACAAAAGACGTATCACCACGGGTGATGGCGAAGGTTCATCGACCAGCAGGAAATGGAGCAGGACGATTTTACCATCGACCTGCTGAGCTACCGAGCCGGTAGAACCATTTGCAGAGGAGGACATTCGGTTCAACTCTGCCCCTGCCGACGACGCAAGCGGGGAGCCCGGAATCTCATAATAGGAAAGTAGACTGATGCCGTGATCGCCGAACGAATCGTCCAGCTCACCGCTGTCTTGCAGGCGAATCAGTGCCTGGCCAGCGTCGACGGCCTTCTGTGTGAAGTATTGAACGCGCACCAGCCAACCGCCGTCCTGCAACGCATCGAGCCCAAACACGGCGCTGATGCGAGCGTTGACTAAAGATATCTCGACGAAACCTGTCTCATGACTTCCGAAGGACTTGTCGAGCGTCCCGTCTTCGTTCAATCGTGCGATGGCAAGCGGCGCATCATTTCCTTCCTGAGGAAGGGCGACCAGCAACTTCCTGTCGGGGAGTGCCAAAACGGCCGCAGCCTCATGGCTCGCAATGCCCGGTATCGGCAACTTCAATAAACCATTCAGGGCAAAAGAGGGATCGGGGGTACCTGGGGTTATAAAGACCTGAGCGTGAGCCTGAGTCATGTTCTTGCTCCATCAAGTGCGTTGCGTCCTTTACGGGACCAGAGCTTGAGTAGAGCATCGCGAAGATGAGCAAAGCACCTGACAGAAATGACAGTACGACCGTCTTTACAGGCCTGAATAACGACTTTGCGAGCCAAAGAACGCACGATCCTTCATCGTGCTTCGCTTGAAGCCAACCCGAAAAAATCTCAAGCCTTGGCCTTCGCCTTCCTCGGCTTCAAATACTTCATCAACCCCTGAAACCACATCACCAGCGCCGGATTACCCTTCAACTGAATCGACTTGTCCTGAATCCCCTGCATAAACGCCAACTGCTTGTTCTTTGCCTGCATCGTGGCAAAGCCATAACCGGCATCTTTAAACGCAATCGCAAACGCCGGCTCCGCCACCACCCCAGACTTGCTGGTGATGCGCTGATCCTTGACCACGAAATGCCGCGCCACTTTCCCGTCCAGCGTCTGCAACTGAAACACCAGATCCTTGTCACCCAACTGCTGCTGGAACGCAGGATTTGTCCGGCTGGCCTTACCCATCAACAAACCCATCATCCACAGAAGAAAACGAAATTTCATGCGCACAGCCTCAAAAGGAAAATGAACGGCCGAGGCAGTGTAAGGGATTCGGACGATAACGCCAGTATCTGACGCTGTTGGAAGAGGATGTAGACCAATTCCTGCACGATGACTGCCAAGTCACGATTCAACGTTTACCCCTGATCGTTCCCCCGCTGCGCGTGGAACGCATCCCGAGACGCTCCGCGTCTCACCGCTCACCTTTCCTACACCTGTTGAAACACATCCCTGTAGGAGCCGGCGAAGCCTGCGATCTTTTGATCTTCCGCCCCGCGAATCCATGGAAAATTTCCTGCGAAGTGCGGGGCTGTCCGTGAACTAGTCGAGCTTGAAGATCACCGATAGGCTTCCTGCGTCATCGGCTATTCGGTGACCGGATGTGCAAGTCCGAATTCGGGAGCAATTTCTTCTTACTCCAAGGGATTTACACCGATGACCAATTCAACGACCAACACCGAGGACACCTCCCCCTACGAATCCTTCGATTCAAGAAAACTACATGAAGCCGCCGAACGCGCCCTCGATCACCACTTCTGCAAATCCGACCTCCCTCAGGCCCCACGCCGCGAAGGCCTGTTCAGCCTGAACCCGGACATCGACGCCGAAGCCCTGCTGGCCAACGCCTCGGAAGACCTGCTATCCATCAGCATCATCGCTGCGGATCTTGCGGACGACATAGATGGCTCACGCCGCTCGGTTGCACTGGCATTTAGTAGGATGGCGGACGGGGTGAGATTGATGGTGGAAGGGACGCTTGATCACATTGAAGTGCGGAACATGGCGGCCAAGTTTTAGCGAGATTCACGGATGAAAAAGAGGGGGCGTTGAGCCCCCTTTCTCGATGATCCCTGTCTTACCACCGACAGCCTGTCTCTGGAGATGCATCCATGGTGATGTCTTGTTCAAATGAATACTTATTTCCGGATTTGTAGTTCGTGTAAGTCATCCGGTAAATTCGAGCACCCTGGCTGACCATTTCGTATTCGCCTGTCAGCGAGTCTTCGGACACTTCTACCCAAGTTGTCGTGAACTGAGAAGGCCGCCCCTCTGCCATGACTTCCTCTTCGACACTCCGATAGACAAGTGGAATGACCTTTCGGGACTTCGTGTACTTGACCCCTGCTCCGCTCCACCGTGAGACGGTGTCGTAATAGGATCGAAACTCGAAATTGATGTTCTTGCCTTCCAACGAACGGAAGCAGGAAACCTCGGTGGTAACCTCACCTAGGGCAGTCAGCGGTATTAGAAGAAGCGCAGAAATAAACGCAAACGACGATTTCAAACCGATCATTCCTTAGCGACTTATGGGCAATTGAAAGTGCTTTTCTGCGAACTATACGGGAATAGGGCCCGAATCATTTCTTGGAGAGTCCAGCACAGCGCTCACCCACCCTCGCCGGGATCTTCGAAACCTTCCCCGCTTCAGACATTCGCGATGCGTATTGCTTGTACGCCGCCACCGCCCGCTCTTTATCGTTCACGGCCCAATAACTGTCAGCGAGATTCAGGTAAGCAACCGTCCTGTTTGGGTGGTTGGCAATCACTGCATTGAGCAACTCAATCGACTCAGCGTAGTAACCCGCCTCGCCGAGCAGAAAACCGAGGTCGTTGGACCAGCCTGGACGCTGCGGGTAGTAGTACTTTGCGACGATATAGCTATCCGGGGGACAAGTGTCATGCGAGCCACCGTCCATCAACGCGTAGCTCATCGTATCCTTGAAGGAAGAGTCATCACCCTTTCGGTAGGCCGCCAGCGCCATATCCAGCAAATCAGCCGAATTGACGGTCATCAATTTCTTTCTAACGCCCTCAATACTGCCAGTACGAGCAACCTGCAGCTTCTGCAGCACTTCACGCCCATCGAAAGAAGCGAGAGTGATAGGCCCCAGTGTCTGCACCGGCAACTCCACTACGCTAACAAGCGACCGGTCACAGGAGTCGTTGTTCGCCACTTCCAGCAGAGCTTTCAGCTCAAACTGCTTTGAGCCTCTATTGAAGGCGAACAACAGGTTGAAGTTGTAAACCGCGTTATCTTCCTCGCTGGTTACCAGCGCGATGTAATCCCCAGCCTCAACGAACGGCTGCTTGACCACAGCTTCCTCAGCCTGTGGATCAATGACGGTCATGACGCCAGGGCGACCTTTGAGTACATGGACGCTGAAGACACCTTGAAGCGCAGACGAGTACTGACTCTTGATCAGAGGCAGCGCCTTCGACGTATCGAGCAATATGTCCTCATTACGTGCCTGCACCGGCGCAATCAACAACCGGTTGGAGGCCTCGTCCGCATCTCCTGCCAGAACAAATACGTTTTGCCGTGATGCATCACCCAACAAGCTAGCCGGAATTTCCTTGAGGACTTGGGGCGCAGCAAGCGCGGGAGAACCCGGTACAGCGAGACAACAAGTTAGAGCGCAGAGAACGCTCTGCAATACGCGTTTCACTTTCTTCAATCCTTGATTCAATCAAATGATGTCCAAATACGTCCCAATTGAGCCCCGATTAGGCACCGGGTTCAGGCGCGCCGCATTTCAGCTCTTTGATTTGCTCGTTCTTGATCGGAATCACACAAGCAAGGCGCTTCTCTCCGAGCCCACGAAGCTCCGTCAAACTGAGCGTCACGTGCAACCCATCCTCGGCAAACACATGATCCTCAAACCCGGCATCGGCATAGTCCGTCCAAAATGCCTTGCCCTCGAAACTGCAAAACCGCTTGGAGGACAGCACTCTCCAACCGCCGTTGGGCGCCAGTATCTGGACCGTCAGGCATGGGCTGCCAAAGGTGCTGACATAACGTGCCACGACATCGCCGAAGCGCTGAGAGCCGGACAGGTACACCTTGTTGAGATCGACCACATTACCCGGCTCATCAGCGACGATTGTGTCCAGGTAGGCCGCACGCTCCAGACTTATTCTGGCCATGCAGTTGCTGATCGTCGTGACATGCGCTGCCACCCCAGGCTCGATTTCCGTGGCTTCAAGCGGGCACGTGGTGTCGCGTAGCTTGATCCAGGCGAGCTGGGATTCTCTGGCCATGGCGACCAGCGCCTTACCCTGCTCAGGGTCGCGCCGCTGTTGAGCCTCAAACCGTCCCAGCAGTTTCTTGTAGCTGGCATTGAGTTGCGTGTCGGCTTCTTTGCGAGCTGCCTCCACACACCGATCAACCTGGGCGCTAACGGTGATTTCTTTGCAGTCGTCCTCGGCCATCGCAAAAGAGGCAAACAGGCATCCAAAGGACAACGCGATAAAACGCGCAAACATGTTCAATTTTTCATTCCCTGAATGACGGATCGCTCAACGACACGTTGAGGTATTTTCTGCGCCTTGCCGTCGGCGCTCATCGCGTCGCGGTACTGGCTGTAATAGCTCTGCGCTTCATCTTTGCGATCAAGGCGCCAGAGCGAGTCGGCAATGTTCAACATCAGTACCGTGCGTTTACCAACGGCCTCAACGCCGCGATAAAACTTCAGCGCCAGCTCATCTCTACCGCCCTCGGCCAAATAGAAGGCCAAGTCGTTGAAAGCTTGAACATTGCGCGCCGGTGGGTGACAAGCCATGTAGGACTCTGGACTTATAGTGCGAAGATTGAATGCGAGTTCTTCCACGCGAGATTGCGGCATCTCAATATTTGAGACCTGCTTCAATAAGTCCTTTGGAGACGGCGTGTGCATGACGAGGTCAGGCGCATCCTCTTCCCCGAAAGTCCACCGATTGCCCTCCCACTTGCCGTAGCAAAACCTGGCTGCGTGCTGACTGAGCACGCAACCGGTCTCCATCGAAATGACCCCGCAACCAGTTTCCTCTGTCGGGATTTCTTCACCCTCTTGGCCAATGACAACGCCATACAGAGTCTGAAGGAGGAGCAATGTTTTCTTGTCGGGACTTAACCAAGCCTCATGCGTTTCAGTACCCACCGCGGGTACATAGAGGGGAAACGTTTTTCCATTGGCGGTAAACGAGGCGACCGCCGACTCCGCAGCAGGCCTTCCCCATGTCTTGTCATTCAGCG
Organism: Pseudomonas sp. CCNWLW23; assembly: GCF_037095675.1. NCBI lineage: Bacteria > Pseudomonadati > Pseudomonadota > Gammaproteobacteria > Pseudomonadales > Pseudomonadaceae > Pseudomonas > Pseudomonas sp. CCNWLW23. The sequence goes on from NZ_JBAWKM010000001.1 coordinate 358,028, forward strand.
TCACTAAGTGCCCGCCAACCCCCACGATCTGAATATTTTCAGACAAGGCATCGGCTGAAGCTGACAGGCCCATGACAAACATCAACCGCTTAAGACTGCCCGCGAGAAAACGGCTCATCCACTCACTCCTCATCCATCGGCGACGATTCCACATCGGTCATGCTTAGCAGCCGAAACTCATTGTTCACAAACTCGTAGTAACGATCCCGGTTACCACTTTCCAACGCATTCCCTTGGGCATCTTCTTCGCCGTCGAGCGTGATGCCGGAGACGATGATCAAGCGGCTCTCGGGTTGGTAAACCATGCCGAACGTGCTGCCGTCGTAAACATTCGGCAAACCACCAACAACCTCACCGGTCTGGGCGTCCAGCACTTCGCCGCAAATCGCGCTGCCGCCACAGCCGAGCCTGTGAAGGATGTAATGGCCGGCGAAGTTGACCTTGCCTTTCAGGGCTTGCACCCGTGCCTGATCCATCATTGGGCTGCTGTTTTCTTGCGGCACCAGCTTATGGTTGGGGCCGTTGAAAACTGGCGTGACGGTGTAATCCTTGAAGGCTGGATCGGCAGCGAATGCCATGGACGCGGCAGCCAATATCAAGCTGCCGAGAAGAACCGGAAATCCTTTCACGCAGTAGCTCCGTAAATGCCGTGGGGACCGTCGGCTTACTCAGCCTGCCCTTCGTAACGCTGTGTCTGCGGGTCGAATTGCCACAGATGTGGCCGGGTCATGGCCTTTTCACCCTTGTAGCGAATCCGCCCACGCTTGTCCCTGATGTAGGAGTAGATCTCGATGTCCTTGAACTCACCTCCCCCCTTGGCTGGGCCGTCCAGAACTTTGACCCCGGCGAAGTAACCGCCGCCCGAATACCTCAAATAACCACGGCACTGGATCAGGAAGGCGAATGTGCTATCCATTGATGAGCCAATGCCGACGCGGGAATTGAAGATGAAGTCTTCGATGCCATCGCCATTTAGATCGCCGCGAAAAACCACGTGGCCCGGATCGATAGAAAACTCTTTTCCATCGAGACTGGAAAGTATGTCTTCCGGATGTTCACTGCTCTGCGGCCATTGCGATAAGAAATATTTTGAGTCAGCTTCCTGATTGCAAACATCTGCCGCCATAACCGCTATCGGGAACCAGCTCACACATAACACCAGCAATCGTTTCACTTCGCATCCTTTGAATTAATCAATTCCAACTCCCCATCCCGATACACCACCTCACACCCCACCCACGCCGGATCCACCTGCGGCATCACCGCCGACGGCTTGCGCAACTCCCGCAACAACGTCGAGCCATGGGACAAGCGCCCGCCCATCCGCGCAATCACCGCACGCGCTGTTTGGTAATGCGCATGTCGCCCCGGATCGAGGGTGTCTTCGAGCAAGATGTCCTCGCCGAGGATGCCCTGCACCTGCCCCGGATAAATCATGAACCGGGTGGCCAGCTCCGCACCTTCGCGACCGTCCTGCCAGAAGCTGCCATCGCGGGCGCGCACATCGGGGTGCGGTGCAAACCAATGTTCGCGATCCGCCAGCGGCACGGCGTGGTGCAGGCGGAAGAAGATGCGCATGAGGTTGTCGCGATACCACTCGCGCACTTGCAGGTAGTAGCCGCGCAGGCCCGGCAGGCCGGTCGAATGCGCGAGGCGGATCAGCCCTGACCATGGCGGGAATGGCTGTAACGGCAGTTCGCTCGACGCGGGTCGAGGTGTAGCCGGATCGGTTTCCCACGGCAATCGATGTGGACTGTTTTCTAAATTGTTGTAAGCGGTCGGCGGGCGGCCCAGCCAATCGCCGCCGCTGCTGGCCAGCGCTGTAGCGATACACAGATTGCCTTGCACCACGAACACGTAAAACCGGGTGAACCAGTCCGCCAGTTGTTGGCCATCGGCACTCTGGGCGACGAGTTCGGCCAGCTCCCGATCGAAGCGCTGCAAGCCGCTTTCCAGATTCAGCAAATGGCCGCGAGCCTTGCGTTGCATACGCAAAAACAGCGGCAACGAACGCAGCATCTTCAACGGTTGCCACGGCAGATGCGGAGTCGCCCCGCCAACTTCACCGGCGTAGTTACTGGCGCTGATACCCCAGTCGGCCAGCCGGGCGAGAAACAGATCATTGTTGATGTAGGAAGCGCCGCCGAACAAGGCGGTGAACGGCTCATTGTCCTGCAGCACCCGCGCATCCCAACGCGCCATGATCGCCGGAATACTCGCTGCCGCGCGGCGTTGGGCGTATTCCACCAACACGCTCGGTTGCGGCGGCAGGATCTCGGCGATATTGGCGGCGGTCAGGTGGCGGCGCCAGCCGTAATCGCTGATCGGCCGGTATTGCAGCAACCACAATTGCGCACCATCCCAGGCCCATTCGACATCGCCGGGCACGTAGTGGAACACGCGCAGTACGTCTTGCAAAAAGCGCCAGAGCAGGTCTTCGGTCAAACCGTGGGACGGCGTGAACGTGCCGCTGCGCCAGGCATCGCCGAGCCGCGAAAGTGTCGCGCGCGAGGGGCTGACGTGACCGTCGGCCAGCGATTCGAGATGGCCTTCAACCCATTCGAGCTCTACCGACAGATGCCGCACAAACGCGATCCCGGAAACCACCGGAGTGATGAAGCGTTGCACCACCACTTCCTCGACACCTTCGGCCGTCAGTTCGGCAATGCGTTTCGGCACATTGGCGGACGGCTCACGCAGATAGGTCGTGCTCAAACCGGCATTCGCGGAATCGGCCTGATCCTCGCCATAACTGGAGGAGCGCACCGCCCAGGTCACATCAGGTTGAGCAGCGAGAAATGCCGGCAGACGCGGATCGTCGCAATCGTTGAGCGTCAGTGCCGCCGGCACCGCTTGCCGCGCGAGTTCAGCCAGGCGCAAACGCCCGCCCTTGGTGTGGGCGACAAACCCGCGCTCGCCCGACTCCAGCCACTGCGCGAACTGCGCGGGCGAGTCGATCCACGGGTAATGACCCCAACCAGATTTGAGGCTGATGGTCAGCTCGGCGCGGGCGAGAATCGCCGACCATGCCGCCGCTTGCTCGATGCCGAGCACGGCGTCCTGATCGCCCCAAACCAGCTCGACCGGATCGGTGATCCACTCCAGCAGCGGCAACGCGGTATCGGCGCGAATCAGATCCCAGTGCGGCACGAACGCACGGCAGCGCGCATAGCCGTCGCCCACGCGCCGGTACTGCGCGGGCGTCCAGGTCTGGTTGGAGAACTTGCGCGCGAACAGCGTGGGCTTGTTCGACAGCAGCCAGTGGATGGTCTTGCGGATCGGAAGCGGTGACATCAGCGCCGGCAATCGACGCTGCCACAAAAACGCACCGACCGGCGCCAACAAAACGCTGCGGGAAAAATGTCCGGGCCGACGCTGCAACGCATGCAATACAAGCAACGCATTGACCCCGACCGCCATGATCGCGCTGCCCTGCTCCGTCATCGCCAGCAAGGTCTGCGCGTAGTCCGCCAGATCCTCGCAGGGTGGCTGCGGGTTGGCGCCGAAGCCCGGCAACTCCAGCGGCACCACGTCGTAGCGCTGAAAGTGCGGCAGCGCGTCATCCCACCAATCGGCAGCGCTGCCGTTGCCGGCCAGCAGGTACATCAACGGCTTGCTCATGAACGATCCTCAGATCAGATCGCGCAGAGCGGCGTCGAGGGTTGGATAGCGGAATGTGTAGCCGGCCTCGGTCAAACGCTCCGGCACCACGCGCTGACCATCGAAAAACAGCTGCGCCATCTCCCCCGCCATTGCACGCACTGGCGCGGCGGGAATGTGCAACCACACCGGACGCTTGAGGACCTTGCCGGCCTGCTCGGCGAACGCTGCCTGACTGACCGTTTCGGGCGCGACAATGTTGTAGGTGCCACGCAGAGTGTCATCGTTGAAAGCCCGCGCGATCACCTGAAGCACATCGTCGCGATGCACCCAGCTCATGATCTGCCGACCGTCACCCATGCGCCCGCCGAAACCCAGGCGGAATGGCAGCAGCAACGGCGTCAACGCACCGCCGGGGCCGAACACCACGCCGAGACGCAGCACTACCTGACGCACGCCAAACTCGGTGGCCGGTTGCGCGGCGGCTTCCCAACGCGCGCAGAGTTCGGCCATGAAACCGTCGCCCTTGCTGGCGTGTTCGTCGAGGCTTTCGCTGGCATCGCGCACGCCGTAGAAACCGATGGCCGAGGCTTGAATCCATAGCGCGGGTTTGTGCTTGGTGTTCTTCAGCCAGGTCATCAGCGCTTCGGTGGTGCCGACTCGGCTGGCGAGCAATTGCGCCTGACGTTTGGGAGTCCAGCGTGGGCCGGCGACAGGGGCGCCGGCGAAATTGATCACTACGTCGAAGGCTTCGTCATGACTGAGTTCGATGAGTGAATGCACGCAGCGGACGCGGCCGTTGAATAGATTGGCCGCGCTCAACGGATCGCGCGTCAGTACGCTGACCGAATGGCCCGCGTCGAGTAATCGATTGACCAAGGCTTCGCCGATGAACCCGGTGCCGCCGGTGATCAGCACGCGTTTGAAAGCGCTGCCGGCAAACGGGTTGGATTGGCTCGGTGTCTTTACTGCAGGAGGCTTCCGGCGATCATGCCGATACAGCCAGAACAACGGCGGCAACAACACCAGCAACGCAAAACCGTCGAGCCACAAGTGCGACCAGACCTGTTGTTGCGCTGAAAGCCACATGTCCTGCGGCGCCCATAACAGGATGCCGGCGCTCAACCAGCCCCAGACTGCCGGGGCTTTCAAGCGATTGCCCAAGTGCACCAGCGCGAGCATGTACAGCGAATAACTTTGCAACGTCGCGCCGAACAGCGCGAGCCACCAGACTTGTTGTTCGTGGCCGGCGGTGGGAACCGCATCGGCACCCCAGAACGACAGTTCGAGGACTTGCAGGTAGCCATCGAGCAAGCCGGAGTCACCGGCCCAGGTCAGGATAAGACCGGCGAGGATATGCGTGATCGCAGCGGCATATAGCCAAAGCACCAACGCTGGGCGAAGCGAGGAAGAAGGGGCTGGCATTCCGTGTCCTTAGCGCGTTCCTTGGGGTGGGGAGTTTAAAGGAAAATCGGGGTCGTCAGATGCTCAAGCGTTAAACGTTTTAGCGTAGGGGATTCAGACAAAACTTGTGCAAAACCGCCTCGAACAGCCCCTCGAAATTCAAATGCAGTGGCTGACTTTGATCGGCGCCGTGGCTGACGATCCCAATCGCCCCACGTTGAAGACGCCCAACTGGTCACCTTTGTCAGCCGCCATTTGATAACAGGCTAACGCCCGCGATATATCCTTCGTTCCTAACTCCCCACCCTCAAAGGTAGAGGCCAGGTAATTCATCGCGTCCGTGGAGCCCATGGTAATCGCCCGAATAACCTGCTCTTCTGCCTGCTTGGGATGAAGGCAAGGGCCGTTATAGTCAGTGGAGTTTCCTGAACAAAGAAACGTCGCATAACCCATCGCACCCTTTGGTATTTTCGAAGCCGCTTTGAACAAAGCCTCAACCTTAGGGGTTTCCAACTGAGATGCCATTTGCGAAAGACTCAGGCTTGCCGCCGACAGGCTCGCCTGTGCATCACCCGACTCAGCAGCACACACAAAATTCTCCAGGGACGCTTCAATCAGCTCCGCAGTCAGCCGGTATTGCTCAAGAAACCCCAGCCCACCTAAAGCTTCAGCACGCTGATCACAGAAGTTCTCGGCGCGGCTCATTCCTGGATTACGTGTTGCGACAAGATCCTTCTCACTGATCGACCAATCCTCAATCCCCTCAAGCACCCAGCACGCCTGACGAGAGAAGTTGAAGATTTTCACATTGCTGTTACCCGCCCGTTTATCCACAACGTTGACGTGACTGTCGTCGACCTCTTCGATCTCGACTCCAGGTGTCTTGCCGGGTGTGATTGCAGCCATCAGCGGATAGGTGAACGTTGTTCCACTAACTCCCGAGGTCGAAGGCTCAAAGGTACTACGTTCCTTTCCCGCCACCGGTTTCAACACCAGGGACTTGACCGTCATTGCAGTGAGACGGCGCTGTGATTCGCTGCTGGCGGAAAACGCCGTCAGGAACGGCGCGAACTCCTCCGAGGGGCAAGCGCCGCTGGCCGGCGCCGTCGAAGCGCTCTTGTCGGATGCAAGAGCAGGGACAATCTTGTCCAGATACGCCGAGCGCTCACGACTCATTCTGGCGATGCACGAGTTGACAGCGAACACATGCGCCGGCATCCCCGTCTCGATCTCGAACGCCTCCAAAGGGCAGTTCGCATCGCGCAATTTCAACCACGCACGTTGCGATTCTTTAACCTTCGCCGCGTACTCCGCACCCAACGCCGGATCTGTTCGATAGTCAGACTCAAGCCGCGTCATCAACTGCTTGTAGCTGACATTCAACTGCGTATCGGCAGCCTTCTTCGCCGCCTCCGAGCAGGGCACCATTTCCAGGCTTGAGGTGACATTGCGGCAGTCGTCCTGCGCGTAGGCAGCTGAAGCCGGCAGCAGTAAGCCCAGAAGGGTTAAAACAAAACGGTTCACTGTGTTCTTCCTTGAGTCATTCAGGTTTTGCGTTTGGTGAATCGGGTGATGCATTGCTTGGGCATGTTCATTTCCCAGTAGGTGCTGAGCAACGCTTTACGCTTTTTGTCGACGCGCAGGTTAACGAATCCATCGCCGCAGTCCGGCTGTAACTCTTCGAAGGTGCCGGTTATGGCTTGATAATTGAACACTCGGTAGTAGTCATAAGTGCCCATGCCGTCATCGAGCTGCCAGATCGCGAAATCCTTGGCGCCGTCGAAGTTGAAATCATCGAACTGCATGTGGAGTTCGTTTTCGGCTTCAAAATCGATTGTTCGCGACTCGCTGTGCGTTTCGCTTTTAACCGCGATGCTCAGCTTGGAGCCTTCGAGAACCAGCGTCGCGTCGACGCCTTTGGTTGGACTGAACGTGGTGGTTTCGGCTAACGCCGGGATCGTCCACATCAGGCCGAGCAGTGATACCGCAAGAGTTTTGAATTGCATGTTCTCGCCCTACTCCCACTTGCATCCGGACTCCAGAGAAGAGTCGATGCTGGTGTTATTTCCGAAATGAAAAAACCTTGCCGTTAGACCTCTTCGTGTAAGACATCGAGACGATGTGCGTCCCTTGAGACACGAACTGATAGGTTCCCGTGACGTTGCCGTTGATGACTTCAGACCAGGTTGTGGTGCTCTGCCAAGGCGCATCGGGACTGAGCATCTCGTCCTCGTAATCCGTCAGCACAATGGAAATGGGTTCGCTGGACTTGGCGTACTTGACGAAGCCACCGGACCATTTGCTGGCTTCGTCGTAGTAGGTACGGAGTTCGAACTTTACCGGGCTCGATTGGGATAGTTCGAAGCAAAGTGATTCGGTGGTGACTGCGCTTTGAGCGCCTAAAGGAAATAGCACAAAAAAGAGAAAGAAAAGTTTGTTCATGCTCATCCAAGTCGACGCTTTCGCGCGAATGCTCTGGCTTGTCCGTTTCAACGTCTGCTCTTGTCCGGTGCCAAAGCCAATTGGCGAGCACGCTCTATCGTCGCGCGAATTAGGCAGGCATCGGACCACTCACCGAAAACTGATTTATGCAATTTCGGGTCGGCCTGGCACTCCGCATCTCGAAATTTCATCCAGGCTCTTTGAGTTTCCCTCAGTGCTTTCTGACCGCTTTCGTCCAGCCGACTCATACGATCCCGATATACAGAATTCAGCAATGCATCCGCGTCAGGAACCATCAGATCAAGAACACCATTTCCCGAGGGAAACCACTCAACGTCGGCCAATGCCTGTTCGCTCTCATTGTTCCAATTGTAGAGGCCGTTTTCTTCGATCTTCAGTGTGGCGGATCGCTGATGGTGATTCGTCGGATCGCTCTCGCTGACCTCCGAGCGATAAACAATTTCCAAATAGATAGGGTCGGTTGTGCGCTGAGGATCATTCAATAGCGTTTGCCGAACAATGGCCCGTTGCTTTTTGCTCTCCGTGATCTCTATCGAAAAGCACGGATCCGGCCCAGGACGCTCTGCGGACGCCTTCCTCTCCAGGCATTGATTTCGCACCGCCATTGAAGGGGTATCCGAACCGCCACCCACATCAACGACTCTGACAACAACCGGACTTCCGGGTCCTTGGAAAAGTCGGCCTGAAGGATGGTGGCAATCATCGTGCCCTCAGCCATGACCACAGGCGACAGTATTGAAAGTAAAAAAATGAGGCTGAATCTGAAAATCTGCATTCCTTGGCGTCCGTAAAAACTCATTGATCCGTTCAATTCTGAAGGGGCCTGCGACAGAAGATAGAGTCAGAACCGACAAACGGGCCAGATCTATTTAAGTTCTCAACCAAATTCAAAGCGATCGAACGCAACAAATAAATCCGTCCCCTTTTCCTCAGTCCCCTCCGCATATATATAAATAGCAAAAGCAGCAAGAGTCGGATCATTTGTGTATATCTCAAAATAAATAAACTAGCAAAAAATGGAAAATAAGGAACGCCGTAGTCAGGCAACGTTTTTTGGTCATTACTAAAACGTGGCCTTTCCTAATTTCACTGATCATTAGGCGCAGAGAATGAAGTAATTTGTAAGCCCACTCATGAACAGCCATTTTTTCGAACAATTACTAACCTATTACCTACCCATTTCGCCTATGCAGCCAGTCTATAAAAGACTGGCTCTTTTCATAAGTAAAACGATCACTAATGCCTCATATCATCCCACCTACTTCAATCGTTCTGCAACTCGCGCGGGCATTTTCCCCAGCAGGCCTTTCTTTGCCATCGCCGAACGATAATCAACGTAATAGCCCATTGCTTCTTCGTGTTTACCAAGCGCCCAGAGCGAATCTGCCACATTAAGCTTCAACGGTACCCTATTCGCTGCAAGAGGAAGTAGACGCTCATAAATTTGCATTGCTAATAGGTGCTCACCACCCTGCGCAAAGTAGAACGCAACATCGTTATATGCTGGAATACTTTTTTCCGGTGGGTAACATGCCATATATGAAGGAACCCCCATAAAAACATAATCTTTTAATGCACTAGCACGAGATTCGCTTCCAGTAACTCCAGCCACGTTAGAAATCAATCGACTTGGTGGAACCCCTCCCGTAGCAGCATCAAAAACATCTCCTGTAGAGTCCTTCCACCGTTCATCCTGCCAAGCACCATCACACTGCTGCACTGAACCAATATTTTTAACACAACCTGTTTCTAGCGATATCACGTCGCAGTACGCTTGAGAGGAAATTTTTTTATTACCATCCCCATCAATAACTTCCCCAGCATTGGTTCTTTGAACGATCAAATATTTTTTCTGAGGAGACATCATGCTCACATCAGAACTGGCCACAACTCCTTCTTCTAAATTATCAGCCTTAGTAGGAATCGCGTAAATCTTGAATTCAGCTTTAGAGTTTTTAAACTCAACCTCACTCCACCCTCCAAATTTTTCGTTATACCCCGTAAAGCTTAACTTGCTATTGTTTATGCCAAGCAATCCTAAACTTGAATTCTCAGCATAACTAGGCTCAATAGCGAACAACGCCAAAACCGCGAACAAGAAATTATTGAACATTAACCGCCGCCTTCAACTTTTCATATCGATCTGATGGGTCCGTCATACCGACCCGATTAGGTCCATAAATATCGGTAATTTTTCGCTCATAGAGTGCGTGATTACTACCCCAGGTTGCCAAATCTTTACTTACAGTAGGGTTCTGTAAAAAAAACTTATTTAACGCACTTTTCAAATTTGCGCCCACGTTACCAGGACGATTGACGTGCTCATCTAAAACCGTAGCTAAGCCAAGTGTTGACAGAAATAGCTGCCCAACATTAAAGCTATACGTACTTATCGACTTGACACGAACATCTCTCAAGCGCTCAACAAATTCTGAGATTTGAAGCTCTACATATTCAGGCGATCCTACTGCACAAGACAAAACAGCTACTGGCTTACACTGAATTACATGTCCAAAATTAAACTCACCGCAGCCTTCCCTTAATTTATTCTTCAACGCCTCCCGCTCAAATTTTTCACCGTTTGAAAACTCAGCATCTTGATAGTATAGCCTAGGTTTATCTGAACTCAGGTCCAAGTGCCAGCCTTGATTTTCAAATAATTCTACATACTCTTCAGGATAGAGTTTTTTGAAATTTTTGATTTGAATCGGAAGCTCGCCCTCGCCATCGATATTGACAGTTTTTTGCATTGCGCCTGCAGATATTATTTCACTATCATACGCTTGAACAGTATTCACCTTCCCCTCATTTTCACACATGACGGAAATAACTTTTTTCTCAAAAGCTGATACGTTACTAGCGGCCTCTACAGCGCTCCATTGAGGAGCGTCCCCCAATTTTCCATTCCCCCAAGCTGCTGGACCATAACGACCATGGTATCTGGTAACTTTCACAACAGCATTGCAAGCACATTGTTTTTTTCGATCAAAATTAGCTATCAGAGCAACAACGTGTACGTGCCAAATTTTTCCATCTGAATTAAGGCTTACCTTTGCAGCAACTTCTTTCCACCAAGACAACGAATTGATTCGCTGCTTTTGCGCAACCCAATCTAAGTTCGGACGATCCGCTGAATGCCCCATTAGTTCATCTAGGGCATCCCATTTCGCCGCATCATAGAACCACTCACTTTCACACTTAGTGATAAGCTGGGATATAGATTGTGCAAACCAAGGCTTAGCAAGTGCTGCTTGGATTTCAGTAGATGTCAGCTTGTCGTTTTTATCAGAATCAATAATGTCGTACAACCCTTCCTTTACCGGGCCTTTAGTAGATTTACTAGCTAGAGGAACGAAGGTAGCTTTTTCTTCCTCGGTAAGCATATCGCGATCGTGAAGAAACGAAGAAAAGTGATCGGCATTACTGCCGGTCTCTTCAATAAATTTAAACCCGACCCATTCCCACGGTTTATGGCGAGTGGTCATCAAATCCTTTTCGCACACCCATCCGCTGATAGGATTTCCTTGGCCGTCACCCAGTATCCCTTCGAGGTGCCACCATCTAGTCGTACTTGTAGTTGCGGGAGCGTTGCCTGTGCTGGGGGTAGTGGTAGATTGTTTGATTTTTTTTGAATCCGGCAGGGCCTCTAAAACACTTGAGGGAACAACCAGATCATATCCAATCACCACACCGGCGTCGTTGGCTTGTGGTGGATTGGTCGCACTTATATCTGGGCGATGAGTAATTAGCTTCGTATCTTTGTGAATCTTTAACAGATTTTTTTGATCGTCTGGTAAAGCAGCAGCTGCACCTTGGCTAAGAGAAACAAATTTCTCAATGTCATCGCACGTGAATACTTCCACATGCACTAGGTTGCGAGGTGCTCCTTCATCGTGCTCTTGATAATGACCTGCAAATCCAACCAACGCACCAGCCTTAATGGTCACTGGTTCATCGAGCAAAACGACCTTCCCCATATCCTTTGGTTCAGTCTTAGTTTCAAGGGAGGGAAACCATACATAACCTCCAACATTGCCAGCTTCATCAGTAGCAAGTGCAGGAATTGGATTTCCACTCACAACTTTTACTAACTTTCGGTAGTTACCAACTGCACCCTCTTGGCTAATCTCAATCTGAGTGCCAGCAGGCAGTATCGACATAACCTCTCCGGTGGTCGAACCGCTCCTACGCACCCTCAACCCCTTGGCTTGATTAGCAGGAATGTTTTTCGCCAGCTCGCCAATCAAGTACTGATTTCCGCCTTTACTGTTCATTTGGGCTTTGAATACCCATCCGCCTATAGCCGCGGACTGATCAGCTTCAGGCGTCACACTCACAACTTTTAGCCATTTCCCATCTGCGCTCGCCTCTCCAGTGGTCACCGTGGTTCCACGGGGCAAAGTCGTCAGAATATTGCTGTAATCCGCGGATCCGGGAAGCCCTGCGCGCGCATTCAGGCCCTCAACGGGATCCTTCACATCCGCTTTTACTTGGTAGCCTCCATTAACCCAATATGACGGGCGCTCCAACATAGGCGTTTTCGTCCTGTAGCCATCCATGTCCAACAGATGCATATACAGGCTATAAAACGTCAATATCGGTCCCGCAGCTGGAGCAGGTGGCGGAGGTCCACCTGCTCCAGCAGGTGGTGCTGGAGGGGACGGCACCTCCAAGGCATGCTTAATCAGCACAAACCCTGTCGAAGCAAAAGCGGTACGGTCGGTATATACCGTGGCTGGATAAGTGTCATCGATCCGATAGGCAACTACTTGCCCATCAGCGATGCAACGAACCTCGCTCTGTGCCGAGACTAATCCGGAAGCCTCATCAAAATGCACGCCGCCATGCCACAAGCCATTGCTGCCAAGTGGGTAATAACCATCCTGCGCCTTCGCTAATGCCGCGTAATACTGCTGTGGATCTGTGCCACCCGCACCACCAATCTTTATTGGGTAAGACCACTTTTTAACTTTCACTGGCTCTGTCATTTGTACTTTTACCTAATCCTTTTTGATCCGTTGACGGTCAACCAGAGAACCTGATCATTCGCATTGGTCGACGGTCAGCTTTCTGAGGCACCGCATTCCCCAACGCCTGATCCATCAAACTCCCCGCCTTATCCTTATCCGCCGCCCCCGGCAGCACCGGCGGTTTAATCCCGATCCCGGTGCCGGAACCAGCCGAACCACCCGCATTGATCTTGATCACCGGCCCAACCACGGTCACACCACCGCCATCAAGCTTGATAAAGCTCCCACCCCCAAGAATGGTCAGCTCTGTCCCCGCCTCAATAACAATCTTGTCCCCAGCCTTGAGGTGAATCTCTTTCCCCACACTGGTCAGCTGCGCAGTCCCCAGCTTCACATGCTGGTTCTGCCCAACCGTCAGGTGATCATCCAGCTTCGCTTCAATCTTGCGGTCGGAAATCGTCGTGCGGTGTTCCTCGGCTTTCAGCTCGGTGTAGGTGTTCTTCACCACTGTGTCGTGACGTTCATTACCGACCCGAATCTTCTGGTCATGCTCAACGTTTTCATCCCAATCCCGCTGGGCATGAATGTAGATCTGCTCCGCACCTTTCTTGTCTTCGATGCGCAGTTCGTTGTACCCACCGCCACCCGGTGAGCTAAGCGTTTTGAACACGCTGCGAGTCTTGTTCGCCGGCAATGCGTACGGCACCGGATTTTCCTTGTGGTACAGGCAGCCGGTCACCAGCGGTTGGTCGGGGTCGCCTTCGAGGAAGGTGACGAGGACTTCCATGCCGATGCGCGGGATGCTGATGGCGCCGTAGCGGTCGCCGGCCCAGGAGCTGGAGACGCGTAGCCAGCAGCTGGTTTTGTCATCGGCGAGGCCTTCACGGTCCCAGTGGAATTGCACTTTGATGCGGCCGTACTGGTCGCAGTGGATTTCTTCGCCTTTGGGGCCGGTGACCATGGCGGTCTGGCTGCCGAGTACGCGCGGTTTCGGGTGTTCGAGGGCCGGGCGGTAGAACACGTCCCAGGGGGTGGCGAGGAAGGTGTTGCGGTAGCCCTGGTGGAAGTCGTCCTTGTTGTCGGTGGTGTCGCTGGTCACGCCTTCTTCGAGGACTTGCGGCTGCTTGCCCTCGTGGAAGATTTCGGTGAGCAGCCACAGGTCGTTCCACTCGCTGCGCGGGTGGTCGGACATTTCCATGAAGTGGCCGCTGACCAGTTTGGTCTGGTCGCCGCGACCTTCGGCCTGGCGGTAGTCGGCGCGATGGCGTTCGAGGGCGCGCTGGCTGAGGAACTTGCCGCGCGCGCGGTCGATGAAGCGGCCCGGGTAGTCGTAATCTTCCAGATCCGGCTCGGTGCTGTCGCCGTCGGGTTTGTACGCCGCTTCCATTCGCAGGCGCGGTTTTTCGAAATCGTAGTCGCGGCGCGTGGTGCGCGTGGTGCGGGTTTCCAGGCGCAGTTTGAAAGCTTTGATCACCGGCTCGTCGGCGACCATACCGCTGCCCTGCACATAAGCAGTTGGCTGCCCCAAGTTCTGGAACACGGTCTGGTCGTCGCCGAACACCAGCAGGTGGGCCTTTTCGCTGTGCTGGAAGTGGTAGTGAATGCCTTCCTCTTCGCACAGGCGCTGGACGAAATGCAGGTCGGTTTCGTCGTACTGCACGCAGTAGTCGCGATCCGGGCACGGCTGGCTGAGCTGGAAGCTGTAGGCGTTGCTCTTGATGCCGTGTTCTTCGAGGATCAGCGCGATGATTTTCGGCGCCGACATCTGCTGGTAGATGCGCTGGTTGGTGCGGTGATGCAGGTATTGCAGTTGCGGCACGATCGAGACTTTGTAGCGGGTCAGGCGCTTGCCGGCATCGCCCTGGGCGACGCGGTAGATCTGCCCGTGAATGCCCGAGCCCTGTGGATCGAATGCCAGAAACGCCTGCTTGTGCAGCAGTTGTTCGAGATCCAGATCGGGGTTTTCGCTGACCAGCTCGAGGTCGAAGCGATACGCCTGGCTGATGCCTTCGGTGCCGGTGAACGACAGCACTTGCAGGTCGCCGACGTAGTCTTCGACCTTGAGGCTGAAGTGGGTTTCGTTAGCTGAGTTGAACATCGTGTGCTCCCTGTTCGAATGTCATCCGTTACGCCCGAAGTCGCAGACGTTGCAGCCAGGACGAAGTGGCGCCCAAGGCGTCACGCAATTGTTGGGCAGTGATGGTGCGTTCTGCCGGGTTGAAGCTCAGCGCGGTTCGCAGCGCTTGCCAGCCGTGCTGGGGTAGATTCGCTGGGGCGCGCAGCTCGCGCTCCAGGTGCTCGTCGCGGGCCTGGGTCGAGGGTAAGCGGCGGAACGGGTGTTTGCCGCCCGCCAGTTCATAGATCACGCAGGCCACGCCGTACACGTCCGCGCTGGCCGACAACGGTTGGCCCTCAAGCAGTTCGGGGGCGGCGTAGCCCGGCGTCCAGGCGTTGAAACGCTCGCGGCTAAGGTGCGGCAGACCGGGCAAGGTGCCCTCCTCTGCCTGCCCCAGACCGAAGTCGAACAGGCGCAGGCCGTCTTCGCTGAGCATGACGTTGCTCGGTTTCAGATCACCGTGCAGCACGCCGCGACGGTGGGCGTAGGCCAACGTGTCGAGCAGCGGCAGGACGATGTCGCGCAGTTCTTGCCACGGCAGGCCGAGGGGCCGCTCGCAGAGCAATTTGTCCAGGGTCAGGCCACGCATGTATTCCATGGTGATGAAGGCCCGCTGGCAGTCGGTGTCGACTTCAAAGGTGTGCGCACGCACGACATTGTCGTGGCGCAGACGCCGGGTCAGAGCGAACTCGCTGTAGAGCAAGGCACTGGCGTCCGGCGATTCGGCAAATTCTTCGCTGAGGATTTTCAGCGCGATGTAAGGGTCGGGATCGCCGAACTGCTCATGCAGCAGATCCCGCGCCCGGTAAACGGCGCCCATGCCACCGGCCCCGAGCAGACGCTCAAGGTGGTAGCGACCGGCGAGTACATCCGGCAGCGCACCGATGCTGGCCTTGGTCGGCGCCCGCAACGGTTCGGCCTTGTTGCCCTTGGCGAAGGCGAAGTAGGTCAGGTTGCTGGCCTGTTCTTCGCTGATCAGCAGGTCATCGATGGGCGATTCGAGTTCACTCATTGGCGGATCACCACGGCAGTCAGGTTGTCGCGCGCGGCGCCCCGCAGAGCGCCGTCGAACAAACGTTCCAGCGCGACATGCGGCGCGCTGAGGCTGAGGGCGTTGCCGAGGGCATCGCTGCTCAGGCCCTGATACAAACCATCGCTGCAGAGCAAAAACACATCGCCCGGATAGACCTCGAGTTCAAGCACATCCAGGGTCAGTGTGTCGGCGGCGCCGACGGCTCGGGTGAGTGCCTGAGCCGCCGGGTGCGCTGCCGCCTGTTCGACGCTCATTTGCTGCTCGTCGATCAGTTGCTGTTGCAGCGAATGGTCCTTGGACAGTTGATACAGCCGCTGCCCGCGCCACATGTAGCAACGACTGTCGCCGGCCCAGATGCAGGCCGCGCGATTGCCTTCCACCAGCAGCGCGACGACGGTGCTGCCCATGATGCTGTCGTGACGCCCGGCAGTGACCGTCAACTCCTGCCCCAAGCGCCGGTTCAGCCAGTGCAGGCACTGGCGGATGGCTTTGAGGCGTTCGTCGAAGTCCTCGTGTTGCGGCAACTCAGCCAGGCTGGCGACGATCAACTGGCTGGCGATGTCGCCACCCTGATGACCGCCCATGCCGTCCGCGACCACCCACAGCCCGTGCTGCGGCGAGTCGAGGAAGGCATCTTCGTTGCGCGCCCGCACCTTGCCCGGGTCGGTACGCGCCGCGCTGCGCCAGGGACTGGCCACCAGCATCAGAGCTGCACCGGCATACGGAAGGTGCGCAGCACGCCCATGTCGAACGGGTTCGGCGTGCGCTGGCTGGTCAGCAGGTAGTTTGCGCGCAGGCCGCCCACGTCGGCTTTCAGTACCAGCACGTCGCGACCGTTCAGGTACTCGGTCTGCATCAGGTCGAACAAACGGAACAGCGACCATGGGCCGGAGTTTTTCTCGATCCCGATCGGACGCCCGGCCATTTTGTCCATGACCAGACTGGTGCGACCGTCTTCAGCATCGGTCGGCCATTTGAAGGTCATTGGCAGGATCGGGCCGTGACGGTATTCCATGGTCTTGTCGCCGAACTTGAATTCGGAACGGCTGACCGCCGGATCGAGGGTGTACGGCTCGAGCTTGAACTGCACGGTCGGCTCGGCCGGGTTGATCGAGAAGAAGCTCTGGCGAATGGTCTGCGCCGCCGCCATCTGATCGAGGTAGACCTTCGATACCGGCAGGCTGTGACCGTCGACACTGCGCATGCGGTAGTTGCCCGGATCGCCGCTGACGAACGGACGCATGTAGCTGTCGAAGAAGCGGTCGACGGTACCTTGCGCACGGAAGAACTCACGGAAGTCGCTGATCGCCACGTCGCTGGTGCTGCTGGCGCTGAACGGATAGCGCTTGCTGATGGTTTTGCCGTACACGCTGTACAGCTCGTTCTGATAACGGCCGTTCAGGTATTGATAGGCATCGTTGAGCACCAGACGCCACGAGTCTTCGGCCAGCACGTTGAACCACACGCTCAGCGGACGCGGCAGACGACCGGAGGCATTGCGCAGGTTGGTCAGCGCATCACGCTGGCCGCTCATGCGCGTCTTGGCCATCTCGAACGCGGCTTGCTCCGGCGTGCTGGAACGGGCCAGGCCGGCCAGTTGCAGTTGCAGGTCGTTGAGCGCGCTGAACGCTGGCGTCAGGTCAGCGCCCGGGCCGTTATTGTCATCGAGCAGACGATGCAGCGGTTCGAAGCGGCGTTGCAGGGATTTCTTCGCGGTGTCCGGCAGATTCTTCGCCACGTTCAGCGCCGAAGCCTTGTCGGCGGCAGCCGCGGCGAGTTTGCCGACCTTGCCCAGTTTGCCTTTCTGCCCGGCCAGCGCATCGGCAGCTTCGCCGGCTTCATCGACCGGATCAGCCGCGGCTTCGAAGCGGGTGTTTTCACGCACCTCGGTGAGCAATGCGAGGACCGGCGAGTTGGCCGAAGTCAGGCCCGCCAGTTGCTCGGCGCCTTCGCCAGCGTCGCTGATTGGTGGCAGTGCGACCTGGCCAACGGCTTCGCTCCAGTAGTTGGCGTAGTCGCGGAAGTACAGCTGCTCAAGCTCGACCATCAGGCGACGCAAGTCCATGTCGCTGATGCCCGCGCCTTCGCCCAGCACCCAGTTGTCGCGCAGGATATCGGTGACCAGCGCCGCGCCCTGCACCGAGAAATACTGCTGATAACCCTGCTGGGTGTAGAAACCCGGAATCACGTATTCAGTGCCGATGAACAACGAACCTTGCGGGCCGAGGTGTTGGCTGAAGCGGTAGTCCGGCAGGTTGCGCGCCTGCTCGCGGAGCATGCGGTAAACCACGTTGGCCAACGATTCGCTGCGCAGGACCTGACGCGCCTGCGTCACCAGTTGATCGTTCAGCGGATAAATGAACGGCTGCTTGAGCAAGCGCTCGAGGTGCGTGTTCAAACCGTTCTGCACCGCGGTGTTGCCGGTGTAGCGCTGCGACCAGTCAGTGGCGACCCAGTCCTTGAGCCACGCCGCGTCGCGACGATCCTTCATGTTCAGCATCAGGTACGCACGCAGGCTGTTGAGCAGGCGATCGCGGTCCTTCATGTTGGCGCGGATCTGCCCCTCAAGCATGGTCGCGACCCGTGGCAGCAACTGCGCTTCCAGCTCACGCTCGTAGGCGGTTTTCACCACCGGGTTGATCTCTTCGCCCTGATACAGGCCGCCACGCTCGTGGTACGAGACGTCGCCCTTGCTCGGGAACACCTGAGTCGCGGCGTAGCTGGTGTCGAGGACTTTCAGCACGCCCATGGCGTCATCACGCGGCGTGACGGCCGAGCGTTGCTGGGTCCAGTTCTGCGCCAGCGTGCGCAGGTTTTCCAGACGCTCGTAGTTGGCCGAAAAACCACCGGCCCAGAGCATGCCGAACAGTGCCAGTGCTGCCAGTGCGCCGACGTACAGCGCACGCTGGCCCCAATGAATGCGGCTGCGCTCGCGCTTGTCCAGACCGGCCAGATCGGCCTCGGGGAAAATCACTTGGCTGAGCAAGTGGTGGATGAACCGCGAACGGCCGCTGCGCAGAGTCGGCAGCACGCCGGCGTTCATGCCCAGGCTGGCGCCGATGCCGGCGGTGGTCGAATCCATTTCCTGGGTCAGGTGTGGCGCGCTGGTCAGGTAGAAACCGCGCAGTTGCGTGGCGCGCTGATAACGGTTGC
The DNA here is from genome assembly GCF_037095675.1 of Pseudomonas sp. CCNWLW23. NCBI lineage: Bacteria > Pseudomonadati > Pseudomonadota > Gammaproteobacteria > Pseudomonadales > Pseudomonadaceae > Pseudomonas > Pseudomonas sp. CCNWLW23. The sequence continues at coordinate 376,767 of NZ_JBAWKM010000001.1, forward strand.
CGGTGAACGCCATGTCGACGAACAGGCACAGACGCTCGCCGATCTGCCCCAACTGATGCGGGAAGTCGAGGATGCGCCCACGGCGCTGAGTGTCGCGCTCGGAGTGCATGCGCATGATCACTTGGCTGTTCAAGCGGCGCAGCAGCTCTTCGAACTCGTTGCGCAGGACCGTGACGTCGGTGCCGACCTGATCCTTGCGGAAACTGGTGCCGAGCACTTGATCGCTTTCTTCGCGGGTCAGTTGATCGAAGAACTCGTCGAAGCCGAGCAGCTTGTCAGCCTTGCTCAGGACCAGATACACCGGCACATCGACGTGGAGTTTCTGATGCACGTCCTGCAGACGGCTGCGCACCTGGCGCGCGAGGGTCTCGATGTCCTGCTCACTGCCGCCGGTGAGGGTTTCCACCGGAATGGTCACCAGCACGCCGTTCAACGGACGGCCGCGACGACGCTTGCGCAGCAGTTCCAGCAGGGTTGTCCAGGCGTTGCCGTCGACTTCCGCGTCCGGTTGAGTGGTGTAGCGCCCGGCGGTGTCGATCAGGACACCGTGATCGGCGAAATACCAGTCGCAATGACGAGTGCCGAGGGTGTCGCGGGTCAGCTTGCGGTCGATCTTGTTGATCGGAAATTCCAGACCGGAAAAATCCAGCAGGCTGGTTTTGCCGGAGGCCTGCGGACCGATCAGCAGGTACCACGGCAAGTCACTGCGCCAGCGCTCGCTGCGACCGCGATACAGGCTCGAGGTCTTCAGGGTTTTCAGCGCCTCCTTGAAACGCGCCTTCAACTCTTTCTGTTCTTCGTCGATCAGCTCTTCGCGGCGGATGCGGTCCTGACCGTCCTCGCTTTCTTCCTCGGCTTTCTTGCGGATACCCGCGCGCCAGCTGACGAAGACCATGGTCAGGCCCCAGATCAGGAACAGCACGCTGATGGTCAGCAGGCGCGAGGTCGCGCTTTCCCAGAACTTGTAATCATCGACCGCCAACAACGGGCCGACGAACCACACCAGCAGCGCCACGAACAGCACCAGCAGCAGAGTCCAGACCCAGGTCTGGCGCAGGAAGGCGCCGACTTTCTTGAAAAACTTTTTCATCACACGTCCCTGTTTTACGGCTGCGCCTGCGGTTGCACCGCGGCTGGATCAAGCGGCTGATAAGGATGCAGAACGGTGTCGCGTTGTTCGCTCAGGACCCAGGCGAAGCCCGAATACATCACCACCAGGCAGACCAGAGTAAAGAGCACCACCATCCACGCCGGCACGATGCGCACCAGATTGCGGCGCTGATCGTTGAGGCCTTCCCAGTGCGGCGACAACTCGCGCGGCACGTCGCCACGCAACTGACGGATCTGCCGGTACAAGGCGTCGCGGATGCCTTCAAGCTCAAGCATGCCGCGTGCCTGTACGCGGTACTTGCCCTCGAAACCGAGGGACAGGCACAGGTACATCAGCTCGAGCATCGGCAGGTGCTTGACCGGGTTTTTCGACAGCCGATCGAGCAGCTGGAAAAACTTCTCGCCGCCGAAGGTTTCGTTGTGGAAGCTGCTCAGCAGGCTCATCTGCGACCATTCGCTTTCGTTGCCCCACGGCGTGGTCACGACAGCTTCGTCGACCACGGTGCAGAGCACATAACGCGCGGCCATCACCTGGCTGCTTTCGGCGCCGTTGTGCAGGGCGCGTACTTCAAACAATTTCAGCCCGGCAGTCAGCCGCTCATTCAGCGCATACAGGTCTTCGCGTGTTTCGCTGTGCTTGAGACGCACCACTTCCGAGAGCAGGTCGGACGAGGCCGCGACCAGCGAGTTGAGGCTGATGTTGAACGCCTCCGCCGGACGCAGGCGCGCGGCGTAGATCATGCGTTCTTCCAGTTGCTCGAAACGCGGCGGCGCGGCGAAGTCGGTCAGCGGACTCGATGCCGGTCCGTGGCCTTGACGATCGAGCAGGACGGTTTTGTCGTCCTGGTTGTAATCCGTTTCCTTGATCATGTCGGTCAGTTCCTGATGGCCCAGAATTTCAGTTCAAGCTCGGCGAATTCGCCGGACACGTGGAACGCGAAACCGCCGGAGCGTTCGAGTTGTGCCAGGTCTTCGGAACTGAGTTCGAGAATGAAATAGGTTTTGTTCGAGTGGAACGCGATCTGCCGTGGTGCCACCGGCAACGGTTTGACCTTGATCCCCGGCAAGTGCAGGTTGACCAGTTGGCGGATGCGCTCCACCGGGCCGACCTTGAGGTGCTGCGGCAAACGCTGACGCAGTTCTTCGGAGTCGCAGTTGGCACTGGCTGCCAGCACGAACGAAGCCGAGCCGAGCAGTTTGTGATCGTGCAACGGCGAGACGATGATGCCGTACTGACGCGCCTGCAGGATCAACTCGATGGCGTGCTGTTCGAGCACCATCGACAGCACCTGACGGATCGCTTCCATCAGTTTGCGGAAGCTTGCGCCCTGATCGGCGTGGGAATAGCGGCTGTCCAGACGCGGGCGCTTGCTCTCGCCGGAGAAGGTCGCCAGATCGCCGAGCATGGTCAGCAGCGTGCGGTACAACTCTTCCGGGTGCACTTGTTCCAGACCGAGGTAATGGCGCAGCAGCAGTTCGGTACGGTTGATCAGTTGCAGCATCATGAAGTCGCCGACTTCAGCGCCGCCGACCTTGCCGTTGGAGCGAATCCGCTCGGCGATGGTGTCGCCACGGTGGCTGAGCATGCTGATGACTTCTTTCAGGCACGACAGCAGGTAGCTGGAGGCGTGGGCCTGAATGTAGGTCGGGACGAAATCCGGGTCGAGGCTGATCACGCCGTCGGGCGTGGTGTCGAGCACGTCGCAGATTTTCAGCTTCACGTAGGCCTGATCGCTCTGCTGCTCGCCGAGCAACAGTTTGAAGTCCGGGCGACCGCAGCTGACCTGACTGGCGGAATCATCGCCGGCGTTGGAGTCGGCGACTTCGGCGTCATACGCGGTGTAGCGTGCGAGCACGTCGGATTGCTCCGGGCGCCGGGCCTCGATGTGGTTGCCGGTGACCAGCGGCAGCGCCAGATAGATCGGCGTGTTGCCGGTGTTCGGCGGCACGTCCAGCGCCAGCGGCTCGGTGTTGCCACCGAGCTCGAACAGGCTGCCGTCCGGCAGAATCCCCGAGGCTTCACTGATCACCAGTTTGCCCATGTTGAGGAACTGCAAGTCGATTTCCAGATTGAGAAAACCCCAGGTGTAGCCACCGAGCAATTGCGTGCGGGTTTTCATCTGGTGATCGTAGTAACGATCGTTGTGCTGGAAGTGCTGCGGCCGCAGCAACATGCCTTCCTGCCAAATGACTTTATGGGTGTTCATGATCAGTCATCCGCCTTGGCGAGCACTTGTTGGGTATTGCGGATACCGGCCTGATCGAGTGTCAGATCAGCCTCGGTGAGTTCCAGCGGAGTGATCTGCACGGTGTGCCGCCACTGCGTATCCGGCAGGTCGCGATAGGCAGCAAGGATGCCCACGTAACGGCTGCCCTCCTCCACGCTGAGTTTCAGTTCCACGGTTTCACCCGGGCGCAGTTCGAGTTCTTCGCTGGCCACCAGATCCGGGTTGAGGGATTCCTTGGCGCGTTCGTAGAGGCTGAAGAAATCAGCGTTCTCGAAGGTCACCGGGTGCTTGAGTTCGAACAGACGCACGACGATCGGCGACGGCCGCCCGTTGAGGTCCGGGTTGAGCTGATCGCTGCCGGTCAGTTTCAGATTGATCTTGGTCACTTTCGAGTACGGCGACAGCGACGAGCAACCGGCAAGCAGCACCAGCACGGTGAGCGCAGTCAGCGTCTTGAAAAAAGCGGTCGAGCGGCGAGACATGCGCATCATCCTTGGTGGTCGGTGTGGAGGGTGGAGATCAGGCGGATCTGTTCTTCGTAGGCCTGGGCAAAGTCGCGGGCCAGCAGACGCTCGCTCCAGTCATCGTCCTGACGCAGTGCCTGGTGATAGCGGCCGAACGCTCTCCAGCGCCCACCCGATGTTGCAATCAATGGCTTGCTGTCGCGCTCGAAACGCAGGGTCAGTTGCTCCGGCGAGAAGTGCTCCAGCGTGCCTCGCACGGCGGCGCGACTGGCGGTCAGCAAAGCCACTTGGTGCGCCTGCAAATCACGGAATGCACGGGAGATCGCCTGCTCGGCCGGCAGGTGTCCAGGCTTGCTTGGCTGCAACAGAATCTGCAGTGCTTCGCTCGGATCGACGGCGAATTTCAGCGGGTTCTTGTTGGTGCCCTGCACGGTGGTCTGCGCCAGACGCAGTTCGTTTTTCAGCTCGGAGCGGGTGCGCAGGCTCTGCTGCAAACCGCCGATGCTCTGGCGCAGCAGGCGCGCAGCGTTGAGCGCCAGCGCTTCGCGTTCGTCGTGGCTGAGGCCTTTGACGTCGACGCCCAGCGCCGCGCCGAAGTGTTCCCAGAAACCTTCGCTCTGACGCTCGACGGCTTTCGGTGCAGGCGCCGGCTCAGGCTCGACCGGGGCGGCGATCAGCTCCGGGACCATCAGGCTTTCCATGTCGATGCGCGCGTAGTCGGCACGTTGACGGGAGTCTTCCGGCTTGGCGGTGGGCGACAGCAGTTCGTCGATTTCCGAGTAGACGCGCTCTTGCTGTTCGAGGGCATTGAGCGGGTCGAGGTCGAGGAACGCGTCATCCGGAATGATGCTGCCAGCGGCACGCGGACGGCCGACTTCGCCGTCGAAGGTCGCCGGGTCACGGACCAGCCGCGCGCGGATCTCGAAGTCGCCGAGAATGTAGGTGCTGCCGTGCTCGATGCGCACCGGCTCGCCCTTGTGCAGGCGCGCGCCGCTGCTGCCGTCCTGGACACCGTTGCTGCTGGTGTCGGTAAGGAAGAACGAGCCCTCGCGGTAGCTGACAATCGCGTGATGATTGGACAGGTGCCGCTTGCGGTCAGGGATGATCCAGTCGCAGTCCTCGCCGCGCCCGATCACGCCGCCGGCCTGCTTGAAGGTCCGCTGGCACAGCTCGGTGGGCACGAACTGCTTGGTGTTCAGCATTTCGAAAACCAATTCCATGTTTGATGCTCCTTGCGGTCACTTGCCGCGATTGACCGCTTGCGGATCACCCAACGGGCGATAGTCGTTGTCGTTGAATTTGTAATTGCCGCTACAGCCGCCAAGGCCGCATAGAACGACGAGGGTCAGCAGGACAGCGTGCCAGTGACGAACAGACATCAGAGGGTCTCCAGGTGTAGACAAAGCACAAAGCGCCGACCCTTGCGGGCGGCGCTGAAATAAGTTTTTGAGGTGGGCTCGAAGCCTCTAGATCGAGGCCTTGCGCCATAGCCTGGAGGTACGGCGACCTCCCGCGGCGAGGGGACTTGTCCCCGTTGGCGCGCGCAGCGCCCCCATAACCTGCCAGCGCGATTTCTCAGTGAAACCGTATGTACCGGACTGCGACTGCTGCGCAGCCGGACGGGGATAAATCCCCTCGCCACAGGGTATGTGTTGGGTTCGAAGAAGTGCTGTAGCTCAACCATCAAAGTCACCCAAATTGATATTCAGGCGCCCGAGGCGGTACAGCAGCGTGCGCCGTGGCAGGCCCAGTTCGCGGGCCGCGAGGGTCTGGTTGCCGTCGTTCTTGCGCAGGCAATCGAGCAGCAAAGTGCGCTCGACCTGCTCCAGGCGTTCGCGCAGATTCAGGCCGCTGTTGTCTTCCGGCATCGCTTCCAGGCGCAGGGAAAAATGCTCGGCGAGCAACTCGCCGCCCTCGCAGAGCAACACCGCGCGCTCGACCAGTGCCTTGAGTTCGCGAACGTTGCCGGGGAAGTTGTAGCCGCACAGATGCTCCAGCGCCGAATCCGACCAGCGCACCGGGTCACGCTGCAAAAACGTGCAGGTCTTCTCGGCGAAATGCCGGGCCAGATCGAGGATGTCGCCTTCGCGCTGACGCAGGGCCGGCAGCTCGATCGGGAATTGTGCGAGGCGGTAGTACAAGTCCTCGCGGAACTTGCCTTCGCTGACCAGCGCCGCCAGATCACGGTGCGTCGCGGCGATGATGCGCACGTCGATCTTGTGCGTGTCGTTGGAACCCAGCGGACGGATCTCGCCTTCCTGCAACACGCGCAGAATCTTCGCTTGCAGCGACAACGGCATGTCGCCGATTTCATCGAGCAGCAACGTGCCGCCATTGGCCGCGTCGAACAGCCCCGCACGATCGCGATCGGCACCAGTGAAGGCGCCTTTGCGATAGCCGAACAGCTCGCTTTCCAGCAGGTTTTCCGGGAACGCCGCGCAGTTCTGCACGATGAACGCCTGGGAGCGACGCGGGCCGCAATCGTGAATCGCCCGCGCCACCACTTCCTTGCCGGTGCCGGTCTCGCCACGCAACAGCACGGTGTACGGGCTGTGGAGGATCTTGCTGATCAGCGAGTAGGTCTGGCGCATCGCCGCGCTTTTACCGATCAGGCCGTAGCCGCTGATGCTCGGCACGCTGCGAGTGGCGGTGGCCGATTCGGCGGCTGGCTGACGCAGGCGTTGCAGCAGATGCAGTTGGCCGAGCACGAACGAGCCGAGCTGGCCAAGGGAGTCGGCGAAACCCTGCAAGTCAGTGCGACGACGACTGGCACACAGCAGCAAGCCCTCAACCGACTTGTGCTGATTGACCAGCGGCACGCACAACAGCGACTGCCACGGCGTGCTCGCCGCTGGCAGAAAACTGGTTTCGTGCAGGCTGCCGGTCAGGTCGTCGAGGCACACCACGCGGTTCTGGCACAGGGCGAATTGCAGCAGTTGTTCACCGTTGTAATCCGCCGGCAGGCTCGCCGCCTGACGCGGTTGCAGCGCGCCGTCGAGGCACTCGGCATTCATCCCCAGGCAGGTGTGGGTGGCGTCGAGCAGATACAGCTGCGTCAGTTCGCAGCCACTCAGTTCGGCCAGGCCACGGACGAATTCACTCAGCAGCGCAGCACTGTCCGCCGCGCGCGAAAGACTGGCGAACTGCGCCAGCAACGCTTCGGCATAGACCAGTGGCTGCGGCACTTGAGTGAACATCACGCCCACCTCAGACGAACTCGCAGGTCACGCTGGAGTTGCCGTCGAGCGTGGCATGCACACGCTTGAGGCTTTCGCCGGTCGCCATCGCATCGAGCAGACGATCGGCCACCAACGGCAGCACGTGTTGATCGAGCAGATGATCGATCAGGCGCGCACCGCTTTCGCTTTGCGTGCAACGCTCGGACAGGTGATCGACGAGGTTCTGGCACCAGCTGAACTCCAGCTGACGACGGTTCAGGCGCTCGCCGAGACGGCCGAGTTTGATTTCGATCAGCTCGCGCAGCACCGGGCCGCCCACCGGGTAGTACGGCACCACTTTCATCCGCGCCAGCAGCGCCGGTTTGAAGTGTTTGCTGAGCACCGGGCGAATGGTTTCTTCGAGCACTTCGGCGGTCGGCCGCGCGCCGTCTTCGCAGAGTTCGCTGATCTTGTCGCTGCCAAGGTTCGAGGTCATGAGGATCAACGTGTTGCGGAAGTCGATCTCGCGACCTTCGCCATCGTTGGCCACGCCTTTGTCGAAGATTTGGTAGAACAGGTTGAGCACGTCCGGGTCGGCCTTCTCGACTTCATCGAGCAACACCACCGAATACGGCTTCTGACGCACCGCTTCGGTGAGCATGCCGCCCTCGCCGTAACCGACGTAGCCCGGTGGCGCGCCAATCAGACGCGAGACGGTGTGCTTTTCCTGGAACTCGGACATGTTGATGGTGGTGATGAAGCGGTCGCCGCCGTACAACAGGTCAGCCAGGGCCAGCGCGGTTTCGGTCTTGCCGACGCCGCTCGGCCCGACCAGCAGGAACACACCGACCGGTGCATCAGGCTTGTTCAGGCCGGCAGCGGTGGCGCGCATCGAACGATCCAGCGCGTGCACGGCTTGTTCCTGACCACGGATGCGCGTGCGCAAATCGGTGGCGAAACTGGCGACCTTGGCGTTGTGCTCGCGGGCCAGTTGCGCCAATGGCACGCCGGTCCAGGCGCTGATCACTTCGGCGACCAGACGCGGGCACACTTCGAAGCTGACCAGGCGTTCTTTGACTTGCGCAGCGGTCAACGTGGCGTGGGTTTCATGCAGCTGAGCTTCCAGCGCTTCGACGCTTTGGCCTTCTTCGACTTCGGCGACCACGGTTTCAATCACGGTGCCTTCGGCGTCTTCTTCCACGCTGACGGTCGGCTCGACGGCTGCAGCCTCGCGGGCCTTGGCCAGTTGCTGACGCAGTTCCAGCAGACGCTCGGCCAGCTCTTTCTGCTCAGTCCACAGGGATTCCAGCGCGAGCATTTCGCTTTCGGCTTCGTCCAGCCGCGCTTCCAGTGCTTCCAGCGCTTCGTGGTCGATCAGCAGACCGGCCTCGGCATCGCGGCGCAGGGCCTGACGCTGACGGCCGCCTTCAGCCAGTTCGCCACGCAGGCGCTCGAGGCTTTCCGGGGCCGCAGCGAGGCTGATGCGCACGCGGGCGCACGCGGTGTCGAGGACGTCGACGGCTTTGTCTGGCAGTTGCCGACCGGCCAGGTAACGCGCGGACAATTCAGCAGCGGAGACCACCGCGTCATCGCGCAGATAGATGCCGTGGCTCTTCTCGTAGACCTGAGCCAGACCACGCAGAATGGTCACCGCTTCGCTGACAGTCGGTTCGTGCAATTGCACAGGCTGGAAACGACGGGCCAGCGCCGGGTCTTTCTCGAAGTATTTCTTGTACTCGGCCCAGGTGGTCGCGGCGATGGTGCGCAGTTCGCCACGGGCCAGCGCCGGTTTCAGCAGGTTGGCCGCATCGGAGCCGCCGGCATTACCGCCCGCGCCGATCAGGGTGTGGGCTTCGTCGATAAACAGAATGATCGGTTTCGGCGAGGCTTTGACCTCGTCGATCACGCCTTTCAAACGACGCTCGAATTCACCTTTGACGCTGGCGCCGGCCTGCAACAGGCCCATGTCCAGCGAGAGTAATTCAACGCCTTTGAGTACCTGCGGCACTTCACCGGCAGCGATGCGCGAGGCCAGACCTTCGACGATCGCGGTCTTACCGACACCGGCCTCACCGACGACGATCGGGTTGTTCTTGCGACGACGGGCGAGGATGTCGACCATCTGCCGGATCGCGCCGTCACGGCACAGCACCGGGTCGAGTTTGCCGTCGCGGGCCTGTTGGGTCAGGTTGTGGGTGAAGCGCTGCAACAGCGATTCGCCTTGCGCCGCCGGCTTGCCGTTGGCCGCCGGTTGCTCCTGTTGCGACAGGGCAAATTCCTTCAGGCGATCAATGTTCAGTTTGGCGAGCAGCGGTTGATAGCGGCTGCCGGCATAACGCATCGGGTTGCGCAGCAACGCCAGGATCAGCGCGGCGTCTTCGACCTGGGTCTGGCCCAGCTCGAGGTTGGCCACCAGCAGCGCGTCTTGCAGCCATTGCACCAGTTCCGGGGCGAACACCGGGTTGCGCGAAGCGCTGTGCTCCACCCGCGATTGCAATGCAGCGGTCAGTTCACCGGCGTCGACGTCAGCATCTTGCAGCGCGCGCGACAGCAAGCCGTTCGGGCGCTCGAGCAAGCCCAGCAGCAAGTCTTCGACGAGGATCTTGCTGCCGCCACGGGCGACGCAACGCTCGGCCGAACGTTCCAGATCACGACGGGTTTCGGCGTCCAGCGCCTGGATGAGTTGTTGCAGGTCTACGTTGATCATGGCTCACGTCCTTAATGAATTTTGCTGCCCAGGGTCACCACGCCGTCCGCTTTTTCGCGGCCCAGCCAACTGGTCCAACCGAGGCGACAGGCGTTCTGCTCACCGATGCGCAGTTCGCGGATTTCTTCCTGGCGCAGGACCAGGCGAATGTCGTAATCGAGCGGGTCACGCAAGGTGAACCGCACCAGCGCGCAAAGCGGCTGGTAACCGAAACCGATCGGCAGGAATTCATGGAATCGCTGCCAGTCGAGTTCGGTGATGTGAATGCGGAATTTGCCGCTGCGATCGCGCACGTGTTCGCCCAGCACCAGGTCTTCGCCGAGTACGCTGTTGGCGCGGCCCAAACGATTGCGCTGCTCGTCGAGAATTTCCACGCGGCGCTCGATGCACTGCTCGATGACCAGGTCTTCGTGCTTGAAGTAGTAACGCAGCACGGCTTCGATCAGCGCCGCCGAGTGTGCCCGCAAACTGAGCAGGCCGAGGTACGGCAGCAGGCGTTTCCAGTTGAGTTCCTTGGCCTTGCGGATCTCGTCGCCGCCCAGGCCGATCAGCGCAAAAAGTTGCGCCGAGAACGGATCGATCGCGCCGCTCTGGAAGCTCGCGCGGTAGCGGTACTTGCGCCAGATCGGCAGCATCAGCCGTTGCAGGCGATGGTGGAACAGGTCGAGGAAATTGCGCGTCGGGTTGCCATCCTCGCTGTCGCCCAGGGCTTGTTCGCCATAGAACGCCGGCAGCGGCGAACCAGAGCCGACCAGGCCGATCAGGTTGAAGCGCATGCGCGCGCGCATCTTGCCGTGCTCTTCGAAAAACTCGACGCGATCGACGTCGCTGCGCGGAAAGCCCAGGCTCGGGTTGGCCTGGAACTCGACCTGGTCGTACAGATCGTCTTCGCTCAGATGCGGGTGTGCCTCGCGCAGCCGGTCGATCACCAGCAGCACGGCCTGAAACAGCGAGTACTCGCGTATTACCTTGGTCAGCCCGCTTAAAGCAGGGGCTGCAGGCCCATACGTGGTGTCCATTGGTACACCTCTCCCTGTGTGCTTTTTACCCGCAGCTCATGGAATGAATTGAGACTGGCGTAAAGCGCGAAAAACTCGTTGAGAACCGAAGCGAAGACGAACAGGTCGCCTTCGCCGATATAGCCTTCCGGGTCGATGGTCAGTTCGGTGCGTAAACCGCGCACCGGCAGACCGCGATGCAGGCGGTCGACGTGGTGATGTTTGATTTGCTTGAGGCCGCCGAGCAGGCGTTTGCTGACCTTTTCCGCGTGCTGGTCGTAGTAGCGCGGCAGGTCGTAGGTTTCCAGAATCACCTTCAACGCATTGACGTCGGCCAGCGACAGATAGTTAAGCGACATGTTGCTGATCAGCTTCCACAGGAAGTCACGGTTCAGCGGCGGCGCGAAACTCGGAGTGGCCGGGGTGATGTTGCGGAAACTGAGGAATTCCGGGGTCTGCTCGCTGGCCATGCAGATGTCGCCGAGCTTGAGCTTTTTCGGCAGGTTCTGGTTGGTGCACATCAGCTCGATCGACAGCGTTTCGTGGGCTTCGGTGTGGCGGATGCCGAAGCTCAGGTAAGTGTCGAGGCCGTCATGCAGCAAGGACGAACGCTGGCGGATGCTGTAATGCGGACGGCTGTTGGGCACATCGAAACTCGGGTCGTGCTCGAAGGATTCGAACGGCACGTACTCCTGATAACCGAGGCCGCCGGGTTTCCAGCCGGTCACGGTTTCCACCGAGAACACACCGCAGTTTTCCAGGTCGTATTCCGCCGGCAGCAGGAGGTACTCGTCCTGCTTGCCATCGAGACGAATCGGCAGCGCGTCGTGCTCGAACAGATTGACGATCGGCGTGCAGAACAGCTTCACGTTATCGAGCGTCGGGCGCATGCGCATGATGCCGCTCTTGCGGATGTCGAAACGCAATTCGAGGCCGCGCATCTGCTTGAGGGTGTCTTCCGGCAGCGCCTTGAGAATGTCCAGACCGTTGACGTCGACGAACAGGAACTTGTCCTGGAAGGCGAAATATTCCTGCAAGTAGCGATAGCCACGGAAGGTGTTCAGCGGATACGGGATCAACGCTTCTTCTTCGGCAAAACCCACCGGTTTCACCCGGTCGCCGGGAATCTTGAACGCCATCGGCTTGCCGCTGACGCCATCAATCGGCTTGCCGGCGCCGTCGAGCGGGATCAGTTCGATGCCGTCGAGGTTGCGCAGCAGGCTCAGGTAGAGCATCTGGCTGATGTAGCGCTCACCGGCAAAGTGCAGGCGCAACTTGCTCAGCTCCAATTCGCCGAGGTGGCCGTCAGCGCTCATTTCCAGGCGCAGGCTGAGCAGCGAGCCATCGCCCTTCACCGAGTAATTCAGTGCGGCCAGATCCAGCGGCAAGACTTCGGTCGGGTAACAGGTGCGGAAACGGCAGCGCACGTCTTCTATCGGCTTGCTCTCGATCGGCGTATCGCGCTCGACCAGCAGCGCCGGCCCGGAACGCTTGAGCGGATCAAACTGCAAAATGCTGAACGCCGGCAGCGGGCGCATGTAGTTCGGCCACAGCAACTGCATCAGCGAATGGCTGAGCTCCGGCAGTTCGTCATCGAGCTTCTGGCGCAGGCGCCCGGTGAGGAATGCAAAGCCTTCGAGCAACCGCTCTACATCCGGATCCCGCCCGGCCTGCCCCAGATACGGCGCCAGCGCCGGACTACGCTCGGCGAAACGGCGACCGAGCTGGCGCAGTGCGGTGAGTTCGCTTTGGTAGTAGTGGTTAAAGGACACGGGGTACCTGCCTGGTAGTGGAACTCATTTAAAAAAACAGCAGAACAGTTCATGCGGGTAAGAAACTCCCCGCGGGCAATGTCGGCCATAACGCCCAACAGTCATGCTTTAACTTCTCGATTTGAAAAAAAAAAGCGATCAATCAATTGGCCAGCAAATATCGCCGCAAAAGTCAGGACACCACCCATCGAGGTGTAAGCCATCGCACGGACGGGGTAGTGAGGCAAAAAATAGTACAAAATAAGTCCCAGCATTAATGAGACAGACAGGACCTTTAATTTCAGCTTGGGGACAAAAAACGCTATAGCGTTCATCACCACAAAATACTGAACCATTAGATCCGGCGTCATACCGATGCCGATACCTCTCGATGTCAACCCGCCATACATATCGATATATACGTCGACACCGTAGTTATGCAAAGGAATATACAGGGCACATACTATCAGGTGTGGAATACAGGCAACTAAGCGACGAGCTTTCATTTATTCCATGCCCCGTACTGATCCATATCGCCTTGCGAAATTGGATTTATTAACTTCGCATTCGATACAGGCACATAAGGTGCGTCAGTAAGTTCAATTGTGTGCGGGATACCTTTATCGTATACCGTGTCTTTTTTCACAACCAACTTGCAGTTTTCTTTTGCCCACAATATCCCTCGCAATATGATGAAGTTATCGTAAACGTCTTTCGGTCCTCGCTCTGCTCCGGTATAGGCTTTGCCGTCGCCCCAGGTCATACCCGTTTCACCAGCCAGCTTTATTGCGAGTTCTACCTGCTTTGTTTCTCGCAGATATTTTCTATAGGTGTTAACCGCAAACGGCACCTGGCCAATGCCATCAGTCCAATACGGTTTATCCTCCATGAACACCATCAAGAACTCAGCACCGCCCACGGCACGGAATTTCCAGTCACCCGGCATTCCAGAGTGAAAAGTGAATGAAAACCGGTCGACGATTGCGAAGTCGATCAGCTCCTGCCAAGTAACATGTTTATAAGCCGCATGCGATTCTGATCCGGCCTGCGTTGTTTCCGGGTTGATCCAGACAAGCTCTCTATAATATCTGGCCAACGGTTCGAACCACTGACCCTTTTCTGCGTATAGTTTCTCCGCAGTGATAATTCTGAATGGAGAGTCATCCTTACCCGGTTTCAAGGCGAAGAGCGGCACACCACTTTTTCGCGTAATAATCCAGGCCAACGGAAGGTCAACTTTCTTCGGCTTTGTATCCTTGCTCTCAGTTGTTTCGGTAAGAACTTTAAGTGTAGTCACCTCGTCCTGAGTCACAAACGTGTAAGCGACACCATCGATGTTGATTACGGTCTCCATACCTACTAGTCCGCCGAAATATATATAGTTACAGGCTCTGCCGTCTTTCCAGTTGAAAAACCACCTGACATGCCTGTTGACGTTGAGCCTGTTTTCTCAATCCCGCTATCAGAGCGCATGATGTAGTTTAAATTTTCAACCGTTCTTCCATCTGCGGTTTTGAATTCAAAGACACGATTGAATATTCCAAGAATGATGACCGGCTCCGGCGGCACAAACGGCGCCGGCGTATGCGAATTGCCAATAATCACCGTCCCGGATCCGGCCGTGACCTTATTGCCGTGAGATCCAACCGAACCTACGGTCGCAGCCGGTTTGCCGTTGATCAACACGGTTGTCGCAAGATCGCCGACCATCGCACCACCACACGCCGAGACATCGCCTTGGCGGGCGGCCGCGAGGCCGTCGAAGAACACGTCGCCGGAACCGGCGGCGATCGGGTTGGTGCCGTGGCCGGGGAGCGGGCAAGCGGTGGGGTCGGATACGCGTGCTGCGGGTTTGCCAGACATCGGGGATCTCCTTAGGTGACCTTGACTTGACCGCTGCCATCCAGGCGCGCGGAGAAACTGACCTGACGCTTGAAACCCTCGACTTCCAGCAGGCCTTCGATACTGAAGGCCAGGCGAAGTTGATCGTGGTCACGCGGCAGGGAAATGACACGCACGTTGCTCAGGCGTGGCTCGTAGGCTTCGATGAAGTTTTCGATGGCCAGGCGGGCCTGACTCAGCGAGTCGTGCAGGCTCAGGCGCATGTCATTGAGATCGGGCAACCCGTAGTCGGCCAGCGTTTGCACGCTGCCGGCCCGGGTGCTGAGCATTTTGGCCAGATGGGCAGCCACTGACGCCATGGCACAAGCCTCAAGGCTGTTGCCCTTGCGTAGTTGTGCGTCGCCGTTGAGGCGTTCGAACAGGCTGCCGTATCCGTCCATGAGTCGCTCTTACTCTTTGTCCAGCTTGCCAACCAGCGACAGGGTGAAATCGGCACCCATGTACTTGAAGTGCGGACGCACATTCAAGCTCACGCGGTACCAGCCCGGCTCGCCTTCAACGTCGCTGACGATCACTTGCGCAGCGCGCAGCGGACGACGGCCACGCACTTCGGCGCTCGGGTTTTCCTGGTCGGCAACGTACTGACGGATCCACTTGTTCAGTTCCAGCTCGAGGTCGGTACGCTCTTTCCACGAACCGAGTTGCTCGCGCTGCAGCACTTTCAAGTAGTGAGCCAGGCGGTTGACGATCATCATGTACGGCAGTTGGGTGCCGAGCTTGTAGTTCAGCTCTGCCGCCTTGCCTTCTGCGCTGATGCCGAAGAACTTCGGCTTCTGCACCGAGCTTGCGGAGAAGAACGCCGCGTTGTCGGAGCCTTTGCGCATGGTCAGGGAGATGAAGCCTTCCTCGGCCAGTTCGTATTCACGACGGTCGGAAACCAGAACTTCAGTAGGGATCTTGGTTTCGATTTCGCCCATGCTTTCGAAGTGGTGCAACGGCAGGTCTTCAACCGCGCCACCGCTCTGCGGGCCGATGATGTTCGGGCACCAGCGGAATTTGGCGAAGCTGTCGGTCAGCTTGGTGCCGAACGCGTAGGCCGTGTTGCCCCACAGGTAGTGCTCGTGGCTGTTGGCAACGGTTTCCTTGTACACGAACGATTTGACCGGGTTCTCTTCCGGGTCGTACGGGTTACGCAACAGGAAACGCGGCACGGTCAGGCCAACGTAGCGGGAGTCTTCCGAAGTCCGGAAGCTCTGCCATTTGGCGAATTGCGGGCCTTCGAAGTGGTCTTTCAGATCTTTCAGATCCGGCAGGCCGGTGAAGCTTTCCAGGCCGAAGAATTTCGGGCCGGCAGCAGCGATGAACGGCGCGTGGGACATGCACGAAACGCTGGCCACGTACTGCATCAGCTTGACGTCTGGCGAGCTTGGCGACATGTAGTAGTTGGCGATGATCGCGCCCACAGGCTGACCACCGAACTGGCCGTATTCAGCGGTGTAGATGTGCTTGTACAGGCCCGACTGCATGACTTCCGGCGAATCTTCGAAATCGTCCAGCAGGTCTTCTTTGGAGACGTTGAGGATTTCGATCTTGATGTTTTCGCGGAAGTTGGTGCGGTCGACCAGCAACTGCAGACCACGCCACGACGATTCCAGCGCCTGGAAATCCGGGTGGTGCAGGATCTCGTCCATCTGACGGCTGAGCTTGGCATCGATCTCGGCGATCATGCGGTCAACCATGGCTTTCTTGACCGGCTCACCGTTGTTCTGCGGCTTGAGCAGCTCTTCGATGAACGCCGACACGCCACGCTTGGCGATGTCGTAGGCTTCGTCGTCCGGGGTCAGACGGGTTTCGGCGATGATGCTGTCGAGAATGCTGTATTCGCCGCTGGCGGCGCTCTTCTCTTGTGCTGCGCTAGTGCTCATTGTGTTGGCTTCCTTGGCTACTGGAGTCTCAGGCGTCCGGGGCTGCGGCGTTCAGGCCCAGCTCACCGAGTACGCGACCGCGGGATTCGTCGTCGGCGAGCACGCCTTCGATCGCTTTACGGAACGCAGGTGCGTTACCCAGCGGGCCTTTGAGGGCCACCAGCGCATCGCGCAGTTCCATCAGTTTTTTCAGCTCAGGCACTTGCTCGACCAGGCTGGCCGGGTTGAAGTCCTTCATCGAATTGACGCGCAATTGCACGGCCAGCTCTTCAGCCTCGCCATCTTCCTGCAGACGGTTCGGCACGCTCAGCGTCAGACCCAGCTCTTGCTTGGCCAACACTTCGTCGAAGGTCATCTTGTCGATGCTGATCGGCTTGCGATCTTCGATTTTGCGATCGTCCTTGCGGTGGGTGTAGTCACCGATTGCCAGCAGCTTCAGCGGCAGTTCAATCTCTTCCTGAGCTCCGCCGGTGGCGGGTTTGAAGGTGACGTTGATGCGTTCCTTGGGGGCTACCGAGCCTTCTTTGGCCATGGCTTTTCTCCTTGCGGTTGTGGCCCTGGGGCCTATTCGAGTACCACTTCGAGGTCGAGGTGGCACAGCCTGCGATAAATCTCTTCCTTGCTTTCACGTACGGCGTGGTTCTGCGGCAACAACTCGCAGCAACTGTGCAGCAGGTGCAGCACTTGCAATGCAAGATCGGGCTCCCAGGCGTGCAGGCCTGAGTCCTGTAATGTCTGATCGAGGGTTTCGAGCTGGTTCTTGGCCAGTTCGTATTTCTTGGCCAGGAAACACAGCCGCGCGAGGGTGAACTGCCAGAAGAAGCGTTCGCGGCCACCGTGGGCCGATTGCAGACCCTGCTTGAGAATCTGCACGGCCGGCTTCAAGCCTTCCTTGCGCAGGATCGGCTGAACTTCCTCGAGGGCTTTTTCCCAGGCCGGCTGGGTTTCGACGTTCTCGCTTTCGACCTTGCGCGGCGCGCTGGCGCTTTGCAGGTGCGGCATGACATTGGCGGCGATCCACGCCCGGGTGGACGGATCGGCAAACGGCGCGCCGTCATGGAAGCGCAACTCGATGATGCCCGGCAGGCGCTGAATCAAAAGCGCGAAGTGGATTTCCACTTCGCGCATGGCCAGCTCGGCGTTGAGGTTCTGGAGACATTCCCAGACCATCCTCTGGCCATCGAACCAGAACGGCGCCTTCGCCAGGCTCGCCTCCAGTTCCACCAGCAGGTCGGCGTATTTGCCCTGATCGAAACGGTCCTGATAGAGCTTGAGCTTTTCCAGCGGCAGACCGCGCAGCACGGTGATCTGCTCGGCGTTGCGCTCGGGCACCGCGTCGATGGTCATCCACAGCAGCGTGCGATTGAGGCGCAGGGCACGCAGGTCGGTGGCTTTCTGTTTCAGCCACCAGGCACACAACGGGCGCGCGCTTTCCTGCTGGGCGCGCAGGGCTTTGTGCGCATCCCGCTCGTTGTCGATCGGCGCGCCGGGGGTGAGCAGTTGGGTCGCGGCCTGCTTGACCTGCGCCACCGCCGCGCCCACCACACCGGGTGCCGGCTGGTTGTCGGCGGCGCGCTGAATCATGGTTTTCAGGCGGCGGGAGATCGGCAGCAGCAGCGGCGCGTCATCGCCCAGATGCTCAGTGCACGCGGCCTCAAGGCCGGCCAGGTGCTCGGATAGCTGCCGGAACATCGGCAACTGCTCTTTGATCGCAATGTTTTCGGTGATGACCTGCTCGAGACGCGGCACCAGCCAGCCGATCGCGGCGGCACGGGTGCGGGGTTTGAGCGGATGAACGTCGGCCCAGTTGTTTTCCGACAGATGGTGCAGCAGACCGAGGCCGGCGAGCAGCCCGGGGAAGGATTCGCGCTGGTACAGCGACCAGGTCAGCCAGGCGCCGACACGCAGATCCTTGGATTGGGTACGCAGCAGATTTTCGCTGTTTTCGCGGATTTTCAGCCAGTCGATCTGCCCGCTTTCGTGCATCGACGAAGCCTTGGCCAGCTCACTTTCCAGCGCCTCGAATTCGCTCGAAAAACGAACGTCTTCGCCCGCGAAATTCTCTTTGGAAACAGAGACTTTTGCGAGTTCGAGGTAATGGGCGGAAAGTTTGCTTGAGTAGGACATCCATGGCCTTTATTAAGGATTACAGTCATGCGCGCGAATGGAGTTTCAGCAACGCGGGACAGTATCGAAGAGCAGTTCAGCGACTCATCCAATTGAGATGTGCTCTTTCAAGTGGGCGCATCGTAATCACTATGATGGCCACTAGCAAGCATCTGATTAAACAACAAGACGAACTGTTCATTGCGGTCTGTAGGAGATCGCCCTATATGTCGCAGGGGTTTCCCTGAGGCCGTTTATTAACTGGCGGATTTTACCAGCCCCCGGCAAACCCTTGACCCAGAGCCCTGCGCCGCAGCCGGGCGAGTTTACCTGACGCTCGTATCCTCGAGCGGCGTGCAGCATGCCAAATTCAAAAAAAAATAGAAGTAGGACACTTCCGAAAATAGCTGGTTTGCCTCAACAAGTTTTCCGCGACAACGATCAACGCAAAAAGTGCCACTATAATGATGGCATTTCATTATTCTGAAACTTTCCCGCGCCAACAAATACTGCCAACTCGATAGTTATCGAAGCCGCGTCCTTCAGATAGTTCTCGCATCACGACCAAGACTTCCACACCGGAATACTCTGACAAATTTCAGGGATACTTCTTACATCAATTAGTTTGCCGCGCCGCTAGCTTGCCCTGGCCACTTTTCATGCGCGGCGATCAGGGAGGACAGCATCGCGCTTTGACTCACTTTGCTTAAGGACAAGCCCATGTTCGGCAAAGGCCACTGCGCGCCATTCTCTCTGCATATCCCCGCCATTCGTCACGACTTCAAGGTGCTCGCGTTCACGGGCACCGAAGCCATCAGTCAGCTGTACGCATTTCGCCTTGAGCTGGTGAGCGAGCACGCGGATTTCGATCTGGAAAGCTTGCTCAGCCAACCTGCGTTTCTGCAGGTCGGATCAGCGGGCGAAGGCATTCACGGGCGGACCGAAAACGTCATGCTCGGCGAATCAGGCCAGCGCCTGACCCGTTATGAACTGACACTGGTACCGGCGCTGCATTATCTGCAACTGAGCCACGACCAGCGGATTTTCCAGCAACTGACCGTGCCGCAGATCATCGCGCAAGTGCTCAAAGGGCATGGCATCCAGGCCGATGACTTCACGTTCAATGTCGCCGCCGGTGAGCCTCGTGAGTACTGCACGCAGTACGGCGAAAGCGACTTTTTGTTCATTCAGCGTCTGTGCGCCGAAGAGGGTATCGCCTGGCACCATCAACATTCGCTCGACGGGCACTTACTGGTATTCAGCGACAGCCCGGTGTTCGCACCCAAATTGGGTACGACAGCCTTTCGGGTTGATAGCGGCATGGTTGCCGAACACCCGGTGGTCAACCACCTGACCATGGGCTTCAACACCCGTACCAGCACCGTCACCCGCCGTGACTATGACCTCAAGCGGCCAAGCCTGCTGCTGGAAAGCCGCTTCACCGCAGAGTTCACGCCGGCTCTGGAGGAGTATCGCTATCCACTGTTGATGAAGTCCGAGAAGCACGGCAAACAGCTGGCGCGTCAGGCCTTGGAGCGCCATCGCAGCGACTATCAATGGATTGAAGGCAAAAGCGATCAGGCGATTTTGCGCAGCGGTCACTTGTTCGAGCTGAGCGAACATCCCAGGGCCGAGTGCAACGAGTTGTGGCTGTTGGTCAGTCTCAGTCACGAAGGCAAGCAACCGGCAGTGCTCGAAGAGGCTTTCAGCAGCGAGGCGAAACCTGCCGATGGTTTTTCCCAGGGCTACCGCAATACCTTCAGGGCCATTCCCGCAGAAGTGGTTTTCCGCCCGCCTTTGCCCGCGCCAAGACCCTTGCTGGTCTGCCAGACCGCGCGCGTTACCGGGCCTCCCGGAGAGGAGATCTTCTGCGATGAGTACGGCAGGGTTCGTGTCGAGTTTCCCTGGGATCGCGCTGAACGCAACAGCGAAAAAAGCAGCTGCTGGTTACGCGTAGCTTCCAGTTGGGCAGGTGACGGATTTGGTGCGGTGACCATTCCCCGGGTCGACATGGAAGTGGTCGTGACCTTCCAGGAAGGCGACTCGGACCAACCGCTGATTACCGGCTGCATCGCCAACAAGGTCAATGCCGTCGCCCATCCCTTGCCGGCGAGTAAAACCCGCACGGTATTACGCAGCCAGAGCTCACCGCGCAATGGCGGCTACAACGAACTGTCGATCGAGGATCGCGCCGGGCAGGAGAAGATCTACCTGCGCGCGCAGCGCGACCTTGAGCAACTGATCCTCAACGACAGCCGCAGCCTGATCACTCGAGACCGCCATGAGCATGTCGGCAATGACAGCACCAGTCTCATCGAGGGCAAGGATTCGCGCACTCATCAAGGACTGCGAAGCACAGTAATCAACGCCGACGACTTGTTGCAGGTCAGCGGCACCAGCAGCCAGACCTTGGGCGCTCTGGTGATCCAGGCCGGCCAGCAGGCGCATGTCACGGCAAGCAACGTGGTGATCGATGCCGGCATGAGCCTGACGCTGTCAGCGGGCGGTCATCACATCGTGATCAATGCCGGCGGGATTTTCAGCAGCGTGCCCATCGTTCAGGGCGGCGCGCCACTGCCGGGTCTCGCACCGCTACAACCGCTGCAAGTTGAGGCCGGCCTGCCAGCTGCGATCAACGCCACGCCGCTGTCGATCGTCAACAGTGCCCGCCAGCAGGCAGCGGATTTTTGCCCGCTGTGCGAAGCCTGCGCAGCGGGTCAGTGTGAGCTGGGAGAAGTCGCATGAGCCCGGTCGAACAATGGTTGCACGCTCAGTCCCGCGCCGGCTGTGAACTGTATCTGATGCTCGACACCGAGGGCCAAAGCGCAGAGCACGCTGCGTTGACCCGCGACCTCGGCACCGAGCGGTTTCGTCCGCTCTACAGCGGCACGCCGGCCGAGTCGCTGGTGCCGACCGGCCCGCTGCTGTTGCAAATCGATACGGCGCAGCATCCCGCCATCCAAATCTTGCTCGCCACGCCCGAGCGCAATTGGGGCTGGCTGGCCAGTGCCCGTCACGTCGAACTTGACGCGCTGGCGGCGCATTGGCGCGAGCGCCTGATAACCGGCGAACGCCCGAATCAGGCGGTGTACCGCGTGCATGACAACCGGGTTCTGGGCCGTGCGCTGGCGCACCTGCAACCCGAGCACCGCGCGGCGTTTCTCGGGCCATTCAACAGCGTCTGCTATTGGCACGCAGAGCGATGGAACGCGATCGACAACCCGGACCCCGGCCACCACCCGCTGCCGATGGATCCGCCTTGGCTGCACACGCCGACCCCGGAGCTGATCTACGCCAACGTGCTGTTCGACAACACCCGCCGTTACCTGGTCGGCGAACACACCGAAGCAATGGCCACGCTGGCCGAACAGCTCGACGTCGATGAGTGGCTGTGGGGCCTGATTCAACTGACGCAATTGTGGGGCTGGCAACAACCGGAGCAAGTGCATTTCTTGCTGACCCGCAGTTTGCAGTTACCGGGATATCGGCCAGGCAAATCATGGCTGCCCAAACCCGGTGAAGATCCGGCGATGCATTTTGAGCGGGTATATCAGGAAGCGTTGTATTGGCAGGGAGAGGTAGGTCGATGAGGAACTTGAAACGAGGGTTGCTGCTGAGTGGTTGCCTGGGATTGCTGGTGGGTTGTACGACGGTGAAGACCCCGAACACGTTTACGTTTGTTCCGGATTTTCCACCTGGATTCAAATATGAGCTGAAGGCTATCTACCTGCCCGCAGCGGGTGAAACCTGCCGCGTGCCAGGAAAGCCGGATTTCTGGGTGAGCTTCAATAAACCCACCATGGAATATGTAAGCACTGCGGAAATCGAGTTGTACAAAACCGTCAGCGATTGTCCGTTGGCGCTCAACAAAGTGGAAATCAAGCTCATCGGTTTTTATGGAAAAGGCCGAAGCAACTTCAGCATGGACTACGCCTCGATTTTCGTGCGTCCAGAGTTGCTGGAACGACTAAAGGGCACTTTCAACGAGGACGGTGCAGGGGAGTTTTATGGTGAATGCAGGTGGTCATTCCGCACCGTCGGTCCACATCGTTTCCTGATCAAACTGCTGACCTGCAAAAACATGGATGCTCAGGGCAACGTGCTGCGAACGAGACCTTCCACGGCGTACACATTGACTCAACTTGAGGGCAAAACGGTGACGCTGAAGGTCAGGCTGGCAAGTGAAGAACTTCCAGCCATCGGCGATACCTGGATCAAAGTAACCCGCGGCTGGAAGCGCTGTATGGGTGAGAACTTCGAGGATCAATACGCCTTTTGCTACGGCAACGACACAAATTTCAGCACTTTTAAAATGGTCGATGGGCGGGTTTGCACCATCTATCCGGGATGCACGGAGCAAGGGGCACCATGAACATTGAGACTCCCTCGGCGACCGATTTGCGCTTCATGCAGGGCGACATACATGCCTGCCCTAAACGCGGCCATCGTACCAGCTTCCAGCTAGTGGACGAATTCGGCGACGGTAAGCCATACGCTGGTCTGTCTTACGAAGTGATTGATTACGAAGACACGGTCCATAGCGGAAAACTTGATGCGACTGGATCTGCAAAGATCGACGATCATTATTGCGGTCCGCTAGTACTCAAATTGAAGAGCCGCTATCAAGGCAGCGAAAAATCTTACACATTTTTGCAAAAGCGCCCCCACTATCCCCTTCCCATCACCGAACTCCAAGTCCGCGCCGAAAAAACCCGCTTCTTCCACAAAACAGGCACTCGCACCCAGGCAAACCCCGCCAAGGACCTGCCCGAAACCGACGCGTACTGTCAGGTCGAAGTCAGTGAACTGGTAAAGCACATCGCCCACCTGCCACCACTGGTTGCTCGTCGCGACCCTCCGAAGAGGGCGGCGCACAAGCTCATGCGATCGGCGGCGAAGTCCAGAGACTTCACGCTCGTCGATAAAACTTCTGCGGATGGCGGACTGCACACAATCTTGAGTGCGGCGGAGATGGCCACCGTCGAACTGGGGTTTTCCCCGCCGCCGCCCAAGGGCGTCGCACTGCTGCCGAACAAACACCATGTGCTGGAAGTACGGCCGATGAGAGCGCTACGGCCAATGCTGTCGACAGGCGACGCGTTCTGCGCGCTCAACCTTTATCAGCTGTCGGTGATGGCGACGCTGAGCTACACCGATTTCGGACAGGAACCCAACACTCAACCGGTGCAGACCGACACGGTAAGCTTTCCGGTACAGCCCAGCAGCGGCAACTGGTTCGGCCACGCGCTACCGCAGTTCGACGAGTTGTGGAAGGTCGATGACTCGCAAACGCAGAAATACTACCCACTGTACGAAGACGTGCCGTATTCGAAACGCTTGGAAGTGGTGCCGTTCGACCCGAACCTTTACCCCGAAGTGAATGACCCCGCGTTGGGCGACGAACAAGAACACCCGGCCAAGTTGCACTGTCTCGATGACCGTAACAAAGACAACAGTACTGATACCCAAGCTTTCATCTGCCACCATGACGAGTTGATCCTGATCAGCGTGCGAGGTACCAGTGAGATCTGGCCCGACGGCCGGCGTGACGGCGATGCCTATCAGGTTCCCTTTGCCGAAGGCGAAGGCAAAGTGCACCGCGGTTTCTACGGTGGCGCTTTGGCGGCTTATCCATTCATCGTGACTTATCTGGAAAAATTCTACAGCGGGCAAAAGCTGCTGATCACGGGTCACAGTCTGGGCGGTGCAGTTGCATTGATCCTGTCCGAGATGCTGAGACGCAACCTGGAGTTCTCCCCGCAAATCGTGCTCTACACCTACGGCGCCCCCCGCGCCGGCGACACTACCTTCATCGAAAGCGCCCAGTCGCTGGTTCATCACCGCATCGTCAATCAGAACGATCCGGTACCGAGCGTGCCGGCGACCTGGATGAACACCTTTGCCAAGCCTGGGCCGATGTACGCAACCAACGCCGTGGTGCTGGGCTTCAACCCGGTCGCCGGCCTCGGCCTGCTGATCTGGGGAATCATCAATTTCTTTGGCGACGACTATGGGCATCACGGTGCTTTGCGCCATTTCATGCCCGTTGAGTTCGACAACGACCACCGATCCTCGCTTCTCTGGGAGCCGGGTTGCAGCACGATCGTCGATCACGGCTGCGCCAAGGCCCTGCGCGCTACCAACGGCTTGCCCGAACGCGGATCGTTTTTGCGGCAGTTGTTCTCCGCAGGTCACCACTCAATGGTCGGCAGCTACATCCCCGGCTGCTGGGCCAGCTTGCGCCGTTGGCAGGAAGCACTGCAGCTCAAGCGTTCGCTGGTGACCAATCGCGAATACGAGTGGATCAGCAGCGCCCTGGAGAATATTCAGCAACAGCTGCGGGCCGTTAAGCGCGATCTGCAAAACAACCACCGTTCTTACGTGCGAGAGCAGGAGCGCGTGCACAAGACGCTGATGCTCAATCAGGAAATAGACAAAATCAGCATGACCAAGGCCCACCTGACAGCGCTGCGCAGTCAACGGGTCACTGAGACCGACGTTTACGGCAGCTATGCCGACCAGCCCGAATGGGTCGAGGAAGGTCTGCTGCGCTGGAACGCCCACCCTGAAAACCTGGTTCAGGAGCAACTGGCGATGATCCCGCCAGCCGCTGAAGACCACGACGCCGCTATCGCCGCGATGACCGGTGGACATGCAGTTGGCGCGCCGTTTCATCTGGATATTGATTCGATTGTGTAGCGCCTGAACAACGGGCGGGCAAAACATGGCTGTGCCAGAATCCAACGCTCGAAAATGCGATCCCTCTACTACAACTGCCAAGGAGCTTCATTTCATGGAACTGAAACCACTGTTTTTCGCCGCGCTCATGTGGCTGCCCATCACCCACGCGTCAGCGGAAACCCCACCATTGGACGGCCATTACTACCTGACCGGCGCAATGGAAATGGGCGCCGAGTTGCTGTTGCGAAAGGACGGCACCTTTGATGCCGGTGTGGCGTATGGTAGCGCCGATGGCTTTGCCAAAGGCACCTGGAAAGTCGAGAACCAGACAGTAGTGCTGGAAAGCAAAACCAAGCCTGCCTCCAACAGCGATCTGGGCGGACTGTTCCAGGACCTGCAACTGGCGATCGAGCCAAACTGCCTGGCCGTGGATTTCGGCAACGGCAAGGCCTGCTTCCGACGCCAGTAAGCCAACAGACAGCCACAAAAAATGGGCACCCGACCGCAATCGGTGTGCCCATTTCTCATTTGCGGTTCTCCCCGTCATTCAGGGGAGCACGCCGCCATCAAGGATTGACGCTGTCTTTCAACGATTTGCCTGGCTTGAACGCAACGGTGTTGCTGGCCTTGATCTTGACCGGCTCGCCGGTCTGCGGGTTTTTGCCGGTGCGGGCGCCGCGGTGGCGCTGCAGGAAGGTGCCGAAGCCGACCAGCGTCACGCTGTCCTTGCGGTGCAGGGCGCCGGTGATTTCTTCGAGGACGGCATTGAGGACGCGGTTGGCCTGTTCTTTGGTCAGGTCGGCCTTTTCGGCGATTGCAGCGGCGAGTTCTGGTTTACGCATTAGTGAAGCCCCTTTGACGGTTTTTTGTTGTTATGTCCGTGCTGTTCTCGTTGGAACAGCGCCCAAGGCGCCGCAGGCTCTACTCTGCGGCAGACGGGAGTGAGAATGGCACGCCGCCAACGGCGGCGCCAGTCTCCCCAAGACCTTTGTCGGGGCAAAAGAGCGGTGTTTGCGACAGAACGACCGGCATTTACGCCAGCAGCGGCGGCAGCTGTTTGTTCAGGGCCAGTTTTTCCATGACCGCCCCGCCGGTCAGGGCGTAACCGAGCAACTGACCGTCGGCACTGTGGCACAGCGCTTTGATGTCGGCGCCCTGCCCTTCGACGCTCCAAATGCCTTCGCTGCCCCGTGGCGGCGGCGAAACCACCAGCGGGCACACCGGGGTTTTCACGGTGATCGGCATCGGCCCGTAGCTGACCGGGGTCGGGTTTCCTGCGAGGGTTTGCGCCAACGCGCGCGCGCAACTCATCAGCGGCATCACGTAGAGCAGATTGAGCCCGTCGACTTCGGCGCAGTCGCCCAATGCGTAAATATTGGCGTGGGACGTCTTCAGGTAACGATCGACCATCACGCCGCGATTGATCTGCACGCCGGCAGCCGCTGCCAGATCGATGCGCGGGCGCAGGCCGATCGCCGAGACCACTACATCGCACGGGATGATCTGACCATCGGACAGGTGCGCTTCGAGGCCATCGGCGACTTTCTGCAGCCGGGTCAACACCGGGCCGAGGTGAAACTTCGCCCCGATACTTTCCAGCCCGGCCTGCACGGCCGCCGCAGCGGCGGGATGCAAGAGCATCGGCATGACCTGTTCGCACGGCGCGACCAGTTGCACTTCGTAGCCGCCGAGGATCAGGTCATTGGCGAATTCACAGCCGATCAGCCCCGCGCCGAGTACCAAGACCCGACGCTTGCCCGCCGCTGCGGCACGGAAGCGCGCGTAGTCTTCCAGATCGTTGATCGGGAACACCAGTTCCCCGCCGTCGCCTTCGATCGGCACGCGCACAGTCTCCGCGCCCCAGGCCAGAATCAGGTCGCGATAGGGCACGGCTTCTTCACCGATCCACAAACGTTTGTGGCCGGCGTCGATACCGCTGATGCGCGTATGGGTGCGCACTTCGGCGTTCAACTGCTCGGCCATGGCGCCAGGCTCGGCCATGCTCAAGCCATCGGCGTCCTTGTTCTTGCCGAAGCCGGTGGAGAGCATCGGCTTGGAGTAAGAGCGGCCGTCATCGGCGGTAATCAACAGCAGCGGAGTTTCGCTGTCGAGCTTGCGAAACTCGCGGGCCAGGTTGTAGCCCGCAAGCCCGGTGCCGATGATGACGACTGGTGCGCTCATGCCTTACTCCTCTGATTTGCTTAGTTGATTTCGATCATTTCGAAGTCCATCTTGCCGACGCCGCAGTCGGGGCACAGCCAGTCTGCCGGTACGTCTTCCCAGCGGGTGCCCGCCGCGATGCCGTCATCCGGCCAACCATCGGCTTCGTTATAGATCAGGCCACAGACGATACATTGCCACTTCTTCATTCAGGTACTTCCTCAGGGTTCAGGCCTAGTGCCGGCGCGGACGGTCGATGGGTGCTGCGTTGCCATCCGGCTCAGGGCGTTTTGTACTGAGGGTGCCGCGCAGATGCAAGCCTGTTCGGCGCAACGGCGGCCGGCGCCGCTCAATCCTGTCGCCCGCCATGGTAAGCTCGCCGCCTCATTTGCGGCCAATAATGACTCATTGTGCAACATTCAAATGCCTGCCCCGCCCCGCTCTGGCTGACCCAAGACCGCCTGACGCCCCGCCCCGATCTGTTGACCCTCGACTGGTTGTTCGACGAAGGTTCGCTGACCCGCCGCTTGACCCGTTTGTCCGAGGACGGCTTCAGCGTGTCGCCGCTGTTCGAAGGCTGGGACACCTTGCGCGCTGATGAATGCGCGGCACTGGAGCTGGCCGAGGGCAGCGAAGGCTGGGTGCGTGAGGTGTATTTGCGCGGCCACGGCGAGGCCTGGGTGTTTGCCCGCAGCGTTGCCTCGCGGGCGGCCCTGCAAGGTGATGGTTTGCACATGGATGAACTGGGCAGCCGCTCGCTGGGCGAATTGCTGTTTTGCGATCAGGCGTTCCAGCGCCGCGCCATTGAAGTCTGCCGCTACCCCGAACAATGGCTCCCGCCAGCGGTGCAAGCCCCTGAATTGTGGGGCCGGCGTTCGCGTTTCGACCGTGGCGCGCTGAGTGTGCTGGTCGCGGAAATCTTCCTGCCGAGCCTGTGGGACGCCGCCCGCGCCCATCCGGAGAACTGCTGATGTATCAGAGCCTGCTCAAGTCCCTCAACCGTCTGAACCCGCGCGCCTGGGATTTCGTTCAGTTGACGCGCATGGACAAGCCGATTGGCATTTACCTGCTGCTGTGGCCAACGCTGTGGGCGCTGTGGATTGCCGGCAAGGGTTCGCCGTCGCTGGCCAACGTGGTGATTTTTGTTCTTGGCGTAGTGCTGACCCGCGCCGGTGGTTGCGTGATCAACGACTGGGCTGACCGCAAGGTCGACGGCCACGTCAAACGCACCGCGCAACGGCCGCTCGCTGCTGGCCGCATCAGCTCGAAGGAAGCGCTGATGTTCTTTGCCGTGCTGATGGGCATCAGTTTTCTGCTGGTGCTGTGCACCAACGCACCGACGATCTGGCTGTCGCTGGGCGGTCTGGCGCTGGCATTCACGTATCCGTTCATGAAGCGCTACACCTACTACCCGCAAGTGGTGCTGGGGGCGGCGTTTTCCTGGGGCATGCCAATGGCCTTTACCGCTGAGACCGGCGAGTTGCCAGCAGCGGCGTGGTTGCTGTGGATCGCCAATCTGCTGTGGACGGTGGGTTATGACACTTATTACGCAATGACCGATCGCGATGACGACCTGAAGATCGGCGTGAAATCCACGGCGATTCTGTTTGGCGAGGCGGATCGGGTGATCATCCTCAGCTTGCAGGCATTGTCGCTGGCCTGCCTGATTCTGGCCGGGTCGAAGTTCGAGCTGGGGACCTGGTTCCACCTCGGTTTGCTGGTGGCTGCGGGATGTTATGCGTGGGAGTTCTGGTACACGCGCAGCAAGGACCGCATGCGTTGCTTCCAGGCCTTCTTGCACAACCATTGGGCAGGGTTGGCGATCTTTGTCGGGATCGTGCTGGATTACGCACTGCGCTGATGCATGACACCTGTGGGAGCGAGCCTGCTCGCGAAGGCGTCATGTCAGTCACCTCTGCAATAGCTGACACACCGCTTTTCGCGAGCAGGCTCGCTCCCACAGTTTTGTGCGTCGTGGTTACTTGGCCTTGGCGACTTTCCACGCGCCGTCCATTTTGCCGTCGCCGGTCATGTCGCCGGCCTTTTTGTCCATCACGAAGGTGTACAGCGGCATGCCCTGGTAGGCCCACTGCTTGCTGCCATCATCACGAGTGATTACCGTCCAGTCCCCCATCGACTTGTCATTCGCTGTCGCCATTAGCGGCGGCCAGTTTGCCGCGCACTTGTCATTGCACGCGGACTTGCCAGCGGAGTCCTTGGCGAAGGTGTACAGGGTCATGCCCTTGTGGTCGGTGTACATGCCGTCCTTCTCCATCGCCGGATCGGCCGCCATGGCCAGCCCCGGCAATGTCAGGGCGGCGGCCAGCAGCAGGGCTTTGAACGAAGCAGTCATCTGAGTCATGGAAACCTTCTTTTGTGGTTGTCAGGATTCGGACTTAGAGCTTAGTCGAGGATAGGTGCAAATGTTGCCGGCCTGAAATACTGTCACACGACTGCAATAATTCCGTTATCTAATGCGGCGCAAGACAGTTAAATGACAAGAGGATTAAGGCATGGTTGGCAGGAGCATTCTGATCGTCGACGACGAAGCGCCCATTCGCGAAATGATCGCCGTGGCGTTGGAAATGGCCGGCTATGACTGCCTCGAGGCAGAGAACTCGCAGCAGGCTCACGCCATCATTGTCGACCGCAAACCGGACCTGATCCTGCTCGACTGGATGCTGCCCGGCACCTCGGGCATCGAGCTGGCCCGGCGCCTCAAGCGTGACGAGCTGACCGGGGATATCCCGATCATCATGCTCACCGCCAAGGGCGAAGAGGACAACAAGATCCAGGGCCTGGAAGTCGGCGCCGACGATTACATCACCAAACCGTTTTCGCCGCGTGAACTGGTGGCCCGCCTCAAAGCCGTGCTGCGCCGCGCCGGACCGACCGATGGCGAAGCGCCGATCGAAGTCGGCGGCCTGCTGCTCGACCCGATCAGCCATCGCGTGACCATCGACGGCAAACCCGCCGAGATGGGCCCGACCGAATACCGCCTGCTGCAATTCTTCATGACCCATCAGGAACGCGCCTACACCCGTGGCCAGTTGCTCGACCAGGTCTGGGGCGGCAACGTCTACGTCGAAGAGCGCACCGTCGATGTGCACATCCGCCGCCTGCGCAAGGCCCTCGGCGACGCTTACGAAAATCTGGTACAAACCGTGCGCGGCACCGGTTATCGGTTCTCTACAAAAGCGTAAAAGCAGCTGCAAGTTTCCAGCTACAAGCGGCAAGTGAAAGCCGATCCGTTTTAGCTTGGAGCTTGCGGCTTGAAACTTGAAGCTGCGGCTAAGGACGCCCTCGTGAATCAAAACTGGCATGGCACCCTGATTCGCCACATGTTGCTGCTGGTCACAGCGTGTCTGGTGATCGGATTGATCACCGGCTATTACGGCTGGAGCCTCGCGGCGGGTCTGGGGCTTTATCTGGCCTGGACGCTCAAGCAATTGCTGCGTCTGCACGAATGGCTGCGCCAGCACCAACCCGACGAAGCGCCGCCCGATGGCTATGGTCTGTGGGGCGAGGTGTTCGACAGCATCTATCACCTGCAACGCCGCGACCAACGGGTGCGCGGACGTCTGCAAGCGGTGATCGACCGGGTGCAGGAATCCACCGCCGCGCTGAAAGACGCGGTCATCATGCTCGACAGCGACGGCAATCTCGAATGGTGGAACCGTGCCGCCGAAACCCTGCTCGGCCTGAAGACTCCGCAGGACAGCGGCCAACCGGTGACCAACCTGGTGCGCCATCCGCGCTTCAAGGAATACTTCGAGCAGGACAGCTTCGCCGAGCCATTGGAAATCCCTTCGCCGACCAACGATCGCGTGCGCATTCAGCTGTACCTGACCCGCTACGGCAACAATGAACACCTGATGCTGGTCCGCGATGTCACGCGCATTCATCAGCTGGAACAGATGCGCAAGGACTTCATCGCCAACGTCTCCCACGAACTGCGTACACCGCTGACGGTGATCTGCGGCTATCTGGAAACTCTGCTCGACAATGTCGAGGAAGTGAACCCGCGCTGGAGCCGAGCCCTGCAACAGATGCAGCAACAGGGCGGGCGCATGCAGACGCTGCTCAACGATCTGTTGCTGCTGGCCAAGCTGGAAGCCACCGACTATCCGTCGGACAACCAGCCAGTGCAGATCGACACACTGCTGCAATCGATTACCAGCGATGCGCAGCAGTTGTCCGGGGCGAAGAACCAGCGCATCAGCCTCGAGGCCAATGCCGGAGTGCTGCTCAAGGGCAGCGAGGCCGAGCTACGCAGTGCGTTCTCCAATCTGGTGTTCAACGCGGTCAAGTACACCCCGGCCGAGGGCAACATCCGCATTCGCTGGTGGGGCGACGATCAGGGCGCGCACCTGAGCGTGCAGGATTCCGGCATCGGTATCGACAGCAAACACCTGCCGCGCCTGACCGAGCGTTTCTACCGCGTCGATTCCAGCCGCAACTCCAACACCGGCGGCACCGGCCTCGGCCTGGCCATCGTCAAGCACGTGCTGCTGCGCCACCGCGCGCGCATGGAGATCAGCAGCGTGCCCGGCCACGGCAGCACCTTCACCTGCCATTTCGCCCCGGCTCAGGTGGCCAGCGCACGGGCGATCAGCGCCGCCGAGTGATGCCGCCCGGCACACGCCACTAGGCAATCGCACGGTCAGCCGCTACATTGGCTGACTTGTGCCTGCCTTTCAGGCGCTGTTTCTCCCTACTTTCGAATCACACGGAACCCGCAAAACTCCATCATGGACCCTTCCCCTGGCTTGTCCCTCGCTACCATTTTCGCCGACTTCGGCATGATCCTTTTTGCTCTGATCCTGGTTTTGCTCAACGGCTTTTTCGTTGCGGCGGAATTCGCCATGGTCAAACTGCGCTCGACCCGGGTCGAGGCCATCGCTGAACAACACGGCTGGCGCGGGCACATCCTGCGCACCGTGCACAGTCAGCTCGATGCCTACCTGTCGGCGTGCCAGCTCGGCATCACCCTCGCCTCCCTCGGTCTGGGCTGGGTCGGTGAACCGGCGTTCGCGCACATTCTCGAACCGCTGCTGAGCGCGGTCGGCGTCGACTCGCCCGAGATCATCAAAGGCGTGTCGTTCTTCACCGCGTTCTTCATCATTTCGTACCTGCACATCGTGGTCGGCGAGCTGGCGCCCAAGTCATGGGCGATCCGCAAACCAGAGCTGCTGTCGCTGTGGACGGCGGTGCCGCTGTACCTGTTCTACTGGGCGATGTACCCGGCGATCTACCTGCTCAACGCCAGCGCCAACGCGATTTTGCGTATCGCCGGGCAAGGTGAACCCGGCCCGCACCATGAACACCATTACAGCCGCGAAGAATTGAAACTGATCCTGCACTCCAGCCGTGGCCAGGATCCCAGCGATCAGGGCATGCGCGTATTGGCCTCGGCCGTGGAAATGGGCGAGCTGGAAGTGGTCGACTGGGCCAACTCCCGCGAAGACCTGATCACTCTGGAATTCAACGCGCCGCTGAAGGAAATCCTGGCGATGTTCCGTCGCCACAAGTTCAGCCGTTATCCGGTGTACGACAGCGAGCGCCAGGAGTTCGTCGGCCTGCTGCACATCAAGGATCTGCTGCTGGAACTGGCCGCGCTGGACCACATTCCCGAGTCGTTCAACCTGGCCGAGCTGACCCGCCCGCTGGAGCGCGTATCGCGGCACATGCCGCTGTCGCAGCTGCTGGAGCAGTTCCGCAAGGGTGGCTCGCACTTCGCCGTGGTCGAGGAGGCTGACGGCAACATCATCGGCTACCTGACCATGGAAGACGTGCTGGAAGTGCTGGTCGGCGACATTCAGGACGAACATCGCAAGGCTGAGCGCGGCATCCTCGCCTATCAGCCGGGCAAGTTGCTGGTGCGTGGCGATACGCCGTTGTTCAAGGTCGAGCGTCTGCTCGGCATCGATCTTGATCACATCGAAGCGGAAACCCTCGCCGGGCTGGTTTACGAAACCCTGAAACGGGTGCCGGAAGAGGAAGAAGTGCTGGAAGTCGAAGGCCTGCGGATCATCATCAAGAAGATGAAAGGGCCGAAGATTGTCCTGGCCAAGGTGTTGATGCTCGATTGAACAGGATTGCGGGGCAGGTTTTGTGGCGAGGGGATTTATCCCCGTTGGACTGCGAAGCCGTCCCAAAACCATTGAATGCAGTCAGTGAGTACAGAGTTGCAATATTTGGGGCCGCTTCGCGGCCCAACGGGGATAAATCCCCTCGCCACAAAAACCCTCAACACCCTATCGCGCCTACTGCTTGCCCAACGCAAAGTTGGGCAACGCCCCCAGCGGCTGGTTGAACTGATAGGGAATCGACACCAACCCTTCGCCGGTATTGCGCTGCACCACAAAGTGCAGGTGCGGGCCGCTGCTGTTGCCGGTGTTGCCCGACAGCGCCAGCGGGCTGCCGACCTTGACCCGCTGGCCTTCGCGCACGCTTACCGAACCCTGTTTCAGATGCAGGTACACGCCCATGGTGCCGTCGTCGTGCAGCACCCGCACGAAATTGCCGGAGGCATCGGTGCCGCGCCCGCTCTGGGAGTTCTCGGTCTTGACCACCACTCCCGCTCGCGCGGCAATGATCGGCGTGCCCACCGGCATGGCAATGTCCATGGCGTAGCGGTTCTTCGGCCCGTAGTGGCTGTATTGGCCGTTGGCGCCCTGGCTCAGGCGAAACGGCCCGCCACGCCAGGGCAGCGGATAGCGATAGCTCTGCGCGGTGCCTGCGGGGTCGCCCAGCGAGTACTGGAACTGCGGCGAATACACCAGCGGCTGGTCACGACTGATCGCCGTCAGCAGCGCCAGCCGCGTGTTGCTGCGCGGTGGCAGCACACGACGGATCGCTCGCGACGGCGCGCCACGCACATTGCTCGTGCCGATGAAAGCCAGGGCAACCTCGACCGGCGCGTACAGATCGTTGCGCGCAAACACTACGTCGACGCCCTTCTGCTTCTTGATGTCCAGGTACACCTGGCGGTCGAGGCGCTCGACCATGCGGTCCTGAAACACGAACACTTTCGCGCCTTTGCTCGGGCGGTCACTGTACGAGACCACGCCGTTGGCGTCGGTGGATTTGTAGATGGTCATGGCCATCGCCAGCTGGGAGGCCAGGCAGAGACCGCAGAAAAACAGCAGGCGCGCGAGCATGGGCAAAAGTCTGTCGAAGGAAGGCCTGGGAATCAGCCTAGCAGCTGAGACAGACCAGGCTAGTCGACAGATGTTTCAAAATGGCCAGCGCGGAAGATGGGTGGTGCTTTTGATGGCCCCTTCGCGAGCAAGCTCGCTCCCACAGGTTCGGTGTGATCTCTGTGGGAGCGAGCCTGCTCGCGAAGGCGGCCTATCGGGCGACGAAGCTTACGCGCCGGGTACGAAGTGCTTCTGCGCCGTGCCGCGGGCGATCAGGCGCGAGATGTAGTCGAGCTTCTGCGCATCCTGGTCGACAAAGCGGAAGGTCAGTTGCAGCCAGTCGCTGTCAGCTTTCTGCTCGTGGGCGACGATGGCGTGCAGGTAACCGTTGAGGCGCGCGATCTCGGCGTTGTCACCCTGCTCCAGATCGAGCACAGCGCTGTCGAGGATCTGCGGCAGGGTTTCGGTGCGCTTCACTACCAGCAGGGCTTCCTTGATGCTCAAGGCCTTGATCACGCATTGCTGAGTACCGCTCGGCAGGCGCAACTGGCCCTGACCACGACCGCCCACCGGCGCCTTGGATGCACCGGGCGCCTGAACTGGCGGGCTGTTGAGCAAACCGCGCGACGGTGCAGCGGCTGGAGCGGGGGCAGCAGCGGCAGGCCTGGCCGCAGCGCCGCCGACCACGGCCGGCTTGCCGCCGGTCAGTGCGCTCAGGGAATCGTTGCCGAATGCCGAATTCATTTTGGTCGGCGCGCTGTTCATCAAGGTGTCGAGCTTGCCGACCTTGTTCAGTGCCTGCTTGACCTTGGTCAGCAGCTGCTCGTTGGTGAACGGCTTGCTGACGTAACCGGATACGCCGGCCTGAATCGCCTGCACGACGTTTTCCTTGTCACCACGGCTGGTGACCATGACGAACGGCATGGTCTTGAGGTTGTCCTGCTCGCGGCACCAGGTCAGCAGTTCGAGGCCGGACATTTCCGGCATTTCCCAGTCGCACAGCACCAGGTCGAAAGCCTCTTTGGCCAGCATCGCCTGGGCCTTTTTGCCGTTGATGGCGTCCTCGGTGCGGATCCCCGGGAAGTAATTACGCAGGCACTTTTTCACCAGGTCACGAATGAACGAAGCATCGTCCACGACCAACACACTGATCTTGCTCATCCAACACCCCTATTAAAATCCCGGCAAGCATAACGCTGGCTGATGGCACATTGCCAAAACTCTTCAGTCACGCCGGGACTTTTCGTTCGCGGGTGCTGCTTTTGATACGAATCCGCTTCTGAAAAGCAGAAACAAAAACGCCCGGCCAGAGGGCCAGGCGCTTTTCTCAGGCAATCTTACTTATCGTCAGCTTCGCCCGGAACATGAGCGGTTTCAGCGCTTGTGCCTTCAACTTCTTCTTTCATGCGCTTGAGGCCCATGTGGCGCACGTCGGTACCGCGCACCAGGTAGATCACCAGTTCGGAGATGTTGCGCGCATGATCGCCGATGCGCTCCAGTGAACGCAGGACCCAGATGATGCTCAGCACCCGCGAGATAGAGCGCGGATCTTCCATCATGTAGGTGGCCAGCTCACGCAGGGCGGTTTTGTATTCGCGGTCGATGATCTTGTCGTACTGCGCCACCGACAAGGCCAGATCGGCGTCGAAACGGGCGAAGGCGTCCAGCGCATCACGAACCATGTTGCGCACCTGGTCGCCAATGTGACGAACCTCGACGTAACCACGCGGCGCTTCACCTTCTTCGCACAACTGGATGGCACGACGGGCGATCTTGGTGGCTTCGTCGCCGATACGCTCAAGGTCGATCACCGACTTGGAAATGCTGATGATCAAGCGCAGGTCCGACGCCGCTGGCTGACGACGGGCGAGAATGCGCAGGCATTCTTCGTCGATGTTGCGTTCCATCTGGTTGATCTGGTCGTCGATCTCACGCACCTGCTGAGCCAGGCCGGAATCGGCCTCGATCAGCGCCGTGACCGCGTCGTTGACCTGCTTCTCGACCAGCCCGCCCATGGCAAGGAGGTGGCTGCGCACTTCCTCCAGTTCAGCGTTGAACTGCGCGGAAATGTGATGGGTAAGGCCTTCTTTGGAAATCATTGTTCGCTCCGCGAAAGTTGCAAGCTTCAAGCAGTTATGTGTAAGTCCTGATATCGCACCGCATCTTTCTTGCCGCTTGTAGCTTGCGGCTTGCAGCTGCCCCAATCAGCCATAGCGACCGGTGATGTAGTCTTCGGTCTGCTTCTTCGCCGGATTGGTGAACAGGGTATCGGTGTCGCCGAATTCCACCAGTTTGCCCATGTACATGAACGCGGTGTAGTCGGACACCCGTGCCGCCTGTTGCATGTTGTGGGTAACGATGACGATGGTGAACTTGGACTTCAGCTCATAGATCAGCTCTTCGACTTTCAGCGTCGAGATCGGGTCGAGAGCCGAGCACGGTTCGTCGAGCAGCAGCACTTCCGGCTCAACCGCGATGGTGCGCGCGATCACCAGACGCTGTTGCTGACCGCCGGACAGACCGAGGGCCGAGTCGTGCAGACGGTCTTTGACCTCGTCCCACAATGCCGCGCCTTTCAACGCCCATTCAACGGCTTCGTCGAGGATGCGCTTCTTGTTGATGCCCTGGATGCGCAGGCCATAGACCACGTTTTCGTAGATGGTCTTCGGGAACGGGTTGGGTTTCTGGAACACCATGCCGACGCGACGACGCAGCTCGGCAACATCTTCGCCCTTGCGATAGATGTTGTTGCCGTACAGGTTGATCGCGCCCTCGACACGGCAGCCGTCGACCAGATCGTTCATCCGGTTGAAGGTACGCAGCAGCGTCGACTTACCGCAGCCCGACGGGCCGATGAACGCGGTCACGCGCTGTTTCGGGATGTTCATGCTGACGTCGAACAGTGCCTGTTTCTCGCCGTAGTACAGGCTCAGGCCCGGCACTTCGATGGCAACGGTTTCCTGCGCCAGGTCCAGGCTCTGCTTGTCGCGGCCCAGGGCAGACATGTTGATGCCGTGGCTGTGTGTTTCGTGCTGCATGGGGTTCTCACTCCGTTCGTAGCTGCAAGCTTCTGGCTGCAAGCTGCAAGTTTGAGCAAAAGCGGCTTGTAGCTTGCCGCTTGTGGCTAATGGCTTTAGCTATCCAGTGCTTTGTATTTTTCGCGCAGGTGGTTGCGGATATACACCGCCGACAGGTTCAGCGTCGCGATCACCAGCACCAGCAGCAGCGCGGTGGCGTAAACCAGCGGGCGGGCTGCTTCGACGTTGGGGCTCTGGAAGCCGACGTCATAGATGTGGAAGCCCAGGTGCATGATCTTCTGGTCCAGGTGCAGGTACGGGTAGTTGCCGTCCACCGGCAGCGACGGCGCCAGTTTCACCACACCCACCAGCATCAGCGGCGCCACTTCACCGGCGGCGCGGGCCACGGCGAGGATCATCCCGGTCATCATGGCCGGGCTGGCCATCGGGATAACGATTTTCCACAGCGTTTCCGCTTTGGTCGCACCGAGGGCCAGCGAACCTTCACGCACGGTACGCGGAATCCGTGCCAGACCTTCTTCGGTCGCTACAATCACCACCGGCACAGCCAGCAGCGCCAGAGTCAGCGAAGCCCAGAGCAGGCCCGGCGTACCGAACGTCGGCGCCGGCAGAGCTTCAGGGAAGAACAAGCGGTCGACCGAGCCACCCAGCACGTAAACGAAGAAGCCCAGACCGAACACACCGTAGACGATCGCCGGTACGCCGGCGAGGTTGTTCACCGCGATGCGAATAACGCGAGTCAGGGTGTTCTGCTTGGCGTATTCGCGCAGGTACACCGCAGCCAGCACGCCGAACGGGGTGACGATCATCGCCATGATCAGGGTCATCATCACGGTGCCGAAGATCGCCGGGAAGATCCCGCCCTCGGTGTTCGCTTCACGCGGGTCGTCGGAGAGGAATTCCCAGATCTTGCTGAAGTAGAAACCAACCTTGGTCAAGGTGCTCATGCCGTTTGGCTGGTAGGCATGCACGACTTTGCCCAGACCGATTTCGATTTCCTTGCCGTTGGCGTCACGGGCGGTCAAGGCGTCGCGGTTGAACTGAGCATGCAAATCAGACAGACGTGCTTCGATGTCCTTGTAGCGCGCGTCCAGCTCGGCGCGCTCGGATTCCATGTCCGCTTGTGCGGTGGCGTCGAGCTTGCCTTCCAGCTCGAGCTTGCGCCCATGCAGTCGGATGCGTTCAAGACCGGCGTTAATTGCGCCGATGTCGGTTTTTTCCAGCGTCTTCAGTTGAGCCGCGAGATCGTTCACCCGATCGATGCGCGCTTGCAGTTCAGGCCATGCGGCCTCGCCCTCGGCGATGACCTTGCCATCCTGTTTGACGTTGACCAGATAGCCGTAGAAGTTGCCCCACTCGCGACGCTCGATCGCCATCAATTCTGGCGGTGTGGTCTGCTTGGTCAGCCACTCGCCGACGATCCAGGTGAAGTCGTTGCCGTTCAGGTCACGGTTGCCGACCTTGATCAGCTCGCGGGTCATGAATTCCGGACCTTCGTCCGGCACCGGCAGACCGGCGCTCTTCAGACGTGCGCGCGGCACTTCTTCTTTCTGCACCACTTCGCCGATCACTAGGTGATTGGCCTGGCCCGGTACGTCGTAGTGAGCGTGGATCAGGTCCGCCGGCCAGAAGTGACCGAGACCGCGCACGGCAATCACCGCCAACAGGCCAATGGTCATGATGACCGCGATGGACACCGCGCCACCGCTGATCCAGACGCCCGGGGCGCCGCTCTTGAACCATCCTTTCAGGGAGTTCTGTTTCACAGACTTCTACCTTTGCTTAAAGCGACGAGTATTTCTTGCGCAGACGCTGACGAATCAGTTCTGCCAGGGTGTTCATGACGAAGGTGAACAGCAGCAGCACCAGCGCCGAGAGGAACAGCACGCGGTAGTGGCTGCCACCGACCTCCGACTCGGGCATTTCCACCGCGACGTTGGCGGCCAGGGTGCGCAGGCCTTCGAACAGGTTCATCTCCATCACCGGGGTGTTGCCGGTGGCCATCAGCACGATCATGGTTTCGCCGACCGCACGGCCCATGCCGATCATCAGCGCCGAAAAAATCCCCGGGCTGGCGGTCAGGATCACCACGCGGGTCATGGTCTGCCATGGCGTGGCACCCAGGGCCAGGGAACCCAGGGTCAGGCCGCGCGGCACGCTGAACACGGCGTCTTCGGCGATCGAGTAGATGTTCGGGATCACCGCGAACCCCATGGCCAGACCGACCACCAGAGCGTTGCGCTGGTCGTAGGTGATGCCCAGGTCGTGGGAGATCCACATGCGCATGTCGCCACCGAAGAACCAGTTCTCCATGAACGGACTCATGTACAGCGACAGCCAGCCCACAAACAGGATCACCGGAATCAGCAGCGCACTTTCCCAACCGTCCGGGACTTTCAGGCGGATCGATTCAGGCAGGCGGCTGAAGGTGAAGCCGGCGACCAGAATGCCGATCGGCAGCAACATCAGCAGGCTGAAGATGCCCGGCAGATGCCCTTCTACATATGGAGCCAAGAACAGACCGGCGAAGAAACCGAGGATCACCGTCGGCATCGCTTCCATCAGCTCGATCACCGGTTTGACCTTGCGGCGCATGCCCGGGGCCATGAAGTACGCGGTGTAGATCGCCGCAGCGACGGCCAGTGGCGCGGCCAGCAGCATGGCGTAGAACGCGGCCTTCAGAGTGCCGAAGGTCAGCGGCGAGAGGCTCAGTTTCGGTTCGAAATCGGTGTTGGCGGCGGTCGACTGCCAGACGTACTTAGGCTCGTCGTAGTTCTCGTACCAGACCTTGCTCCACAGCGCGCTCCACGATACTTCCGGGTGAGGATTGTCGAGCAGCAACGGCTGCAGCTTGCCGCCGGCTTCGACGATCACTCGGTTGGCGCGCGGCGACAGACCGAACAGGCCCTGGCCTTCAACCACCTGATCGACCAGCAACGTGCGGTGTGCAGTACTGTGGAACACGCCGAGCTTGCCGCTGGCATCAAGGGCGAGGAAGCCTTTGCGGCGCTCTTCGGCAGCGATTTCAACGATCGGCGTGGTGCCCATCTGGAAGGTGCGGATCTGCTTCAGACGCTGCTCGCCATCGGTATCGCGGGCCATGAACCACTGGGCCAGACCGCCCTTGGAATCGCCGACGATCAGCGAGATACCGCCGACCAGCTGCGCGGTGGCGGTGACTTGGGCGTCGGCATTTTCCAGCAGTTTGTAGCGCCCGTTGAGGCTCTTGTCGCGCAGGCTGAACACGTCGGCCTGAGCTCGCCCGTTGACCACGTAAAGCCACTGCTGGCGCGGGTCGACGAAGATGTTTTTCACAGGCTCAGTCATCTGCGGCAGATCGATGCGCGTCTGTTCGTTGGTGACTTCGCCGGTCATCATGTTTTCTTCGCTGGTCAGCGAAAGCACGTTGAGTTGCGACCCAGTAGAGCCGACCAGCATCAGCGTCGAGTCGGTGGCGTTGAGGCTGACATGCTCCAGCGCGCCGCCGCTTTCGTTCAGCGCGATCGGTGCCTCGCCATAGGGATATTCGATGGCCGGGCTGATGGTTTTCTTGCCATCGGGGTAGCTGACTTTATAGGTATGACGGAACACCAGCGCCTGACCGTTGGACAGCCCCACGGCCACCAGCGGATGACCCGGCTGGTCTTCGCCAATAGATGTCACGGTAGCGCCCGCTGGCAGCGGCAGATCGACACGCCTCAATTCAGCGCCACTGTCGAGATCGAAGAACAGCGCCTGGCCCTTGTCGGATACACGCATGGCCACCTGATTCTGCTCTTCGAGCGAGATCATCAGCGGCTTGCCCGCGTCCTGCATCCAGGCCGGGGTGATCGAGTCTTTCGCGGTCAGGTCGGCACCTTGAAACAACGGCGCTACAACGTAAGCTAGGAAGAAGAAGATCAGGGTGATCGCCGCGAGCACCGCCAGGCCGCCAACGAGGACGTACCAACGGGTGAAGCGATCCTTGAGCGCGCGGATGCGGCGCTTGCGTTGCAGCTCAGGCGTATTGAAATCAATGCGCTTGGGAGGGGAAGACGTAGTCATTGGGGAATTGGCCAGATCATTCATGCGCACACCCTAGCGATCCTGTATGACAGAAAGATGACAGTGCAGTGACGCAGCAAATCCGCCAGCCGGAAGTCCGGCAGCGGAGTCGAAAATTTGGTGGTTGCAGGAGCGCGTCTGCTCGCCAAGGCGTCGGGTCAGTCACATCGATGCTGCATGTGACCACCCCTTCGCGAGCAGGCTCGCTCCCACAGGAGTCCGGCTTCAGGCCGGCCTCAGGGTGTTACTTCTTGGCGACAGCGCCGCCTTCCTGCAGACCGAGGTCAGCCAGTGCCTTGGCGGCAACCTTGGCTGGCAGCGGGATGTAGCCGTCTTTCACTACCACTTCCTGGCCCTGCTTCGACAGCACCAGTTTCACGAACTCGGCTTCCAGCGGGGCCAGAGGCTTGTTCGGGGCTTTGTTGACGTAAACGTAGAGGAAGCGCGACAGCGGATACTTGCCGTTCAGGGCGTTTTCTTCGGTGTCTTCGATGAACTCGCCGCCTTCTTTCTTGGCCAGGGCGACGGTTTTCACGCTGGCGGTCTTGTAGCCGATGCCCGAGTAGCCGACGCCGTTAAGCGAGCTGCTGATCGACTGCACCACCGACGCCGAACCTGGTTGTTCGTTGACGTTCGGCTTGTAGTCGCCTTTGCACAGGGCTTCTTCCTTGAAGTAGCCGTAGGTGCCGGACACCGAGTTACGGCCGAACAGCTGGACTGGCTTGTTGGCCAGGTCACCGGTTACGCCCAGGTCGCCCCAGGTCTTGACGTCAGCTTTGGCACCGCACAGACGCGTCGAGGAGAAGATCGCATCGACCTGAGCCATGGTCAGGTGCTTGATCGGGTTGTCCTTGTGCACGAACACCGCCAGGGCATCCACGGCAACCGGGATTGCCGTCGGCTTGTAGCCGTACTTCTGTTCGAAAGCCTGCAGCTCGTTGTCTTTCATCTTGCGGCTCATCGGGCCCAGGTTGGCGGTGCCTTCGGTGAGTGCAGGTGGCGCGGTGGAAGAACCGGCAGCCTGAATCTGGATGTTGACGTTCGGGTATTCTTTTTTGTAGTTCTCAGCCCACAGGGTCATGAGGTTGGCCAGGGTATCGGAACCGACGCTG
Organism: Pseudomonas sp. CCNWLW23; assembly: GCF_037095675.1. Lineage (NCBI taxonomy): Bacteria > Pseudomonadati > Pseudomonadota > Gammaproteobacteria > Pseudomonadales > Pseudomonadaceae > Pseudomonas > Pseudomonas sp. CCNWLW23. Next base: position 419,233 of record NZ_JBAWKM010000001.1, read on the forward strand.
GACAGGTTGCCCGACACACCAGTGGTCTTGGTGTAGCTCGGGATAGCAGGGTCAACAGCGGCGAACGCGTTGGCAGTCGCAACGCCAGCAGCGACAAAAGTCATTGCCGCCATCAAACGCTTCAGTTTCATGCCTTACTCCTAGCAGATAGGGTGTGTTAAGTCGGGGCCAAGTATCAGCAGGCCATGTGAACACTCTATGGCTGAAATATGACAATTGGATGAAAGGCCAGCATGTCGCGACAGATCGTTCCCACGCTCTGCGTGGGAACGCCGCCATGGACGCTCTGCGTCCGCATTTGAGACGTGACGCGGAGCGTCACAGGATGCGTTCCCAGGCGGAGCGTGGGAACGATCAGGCGGGAGAGAAAATCAACGCCCCTTCTTCCAGAGCCACGCCCCGACCACAATCCCCATCCCGCACAGCACTGCCACATAGTAGGCAGGCCCCATCGCGCTTTCTTTCAGCAGCAGGCTCACCACCATCGGCGTCAAGCCACCGAAGATCGCGTACGCGACGTTGTACGAGAACGACAAGCCACTGAAGCGAACCACCGGCGGGAACGCCTTCACCATCACGTACGGCACCGCGCCGATGGTGCCGACCAGCAAACCGGTCAATGCGTACAGCGGGAACAGCCAGTCCGGGTGGTCGGCGAGGCTGTGGTAGAAGGTCCAGGAGCTGATCAGCAGGCCCAAGCAGCCAAAGACGAAGACGCGACCGGCGCCGAAGCGATCGGCCAGCGCGCCGGCGCCAATGCAGCCGAGGCTGAGGAAGACGATGGCCAGGCTGTTGGCTTGCAGCGCCGTGGTCGGCGAAAAGTGGTAGACCGTTTGCAGCACGGTCGGGGTCATCAGGATCACTACGACGACGCCGGCCGACAGCAGCCAGGTCAGCAGCATCGAAATGGCGATGGCGCCGCGATGATCCCGCAGCACCGCGCGCAACGGCACTTCTTCGGCCAGCGCTTTACGCAGTTGCAGTTCGGCGAACACCGGAGTTTCGTGCAGCCAGCGGCGCAGGTACACAGAGAACAGGCCGAACACGCCGCCGAGCAGGAACGGGATCCGCCAGGCGTAATCCGACACTTCGGCTGGCGTATAAATGCTGTTGATCGCCGTGGCGACCAGCGAGCCGAGGAGGATGCCGGCAGTCAGGCCACTGGTGAGCGTGCCGCAGGCATAACCGATGTGCTTTTGCGGTACGTGTTCGGAAACGAAGACCCACGCTCCCGGCACTTCGCCGCCAATCGCCGCGCCCTGGATCACCCGCATCAGCAGCAACAGGATCGGCGCCCAGATGCCGATCTGCGCGTAGGTCGGCAGCAGGCCCATGATCAGCGTCGGCACGGCCATCATGAAAATGCTCAGGGTGAACATCTTCTTGCGCCCCAGCAGGTCACCGAAGTGCGCCATGACGATGCCGCCCAAAGGGCGCGCCAGATAGCCGGCAGCAAAGATGCCGAATGTCTGCATCAAGCGCAGCCACTCGGGCATGTCGGCCGGGAAGAACAGCTTGCCGACGACGGTGGCGAAGAAAACGAAGATGATGAAATCGTAGAACTCCAGCGCCCCGCCGAGGGCGGACAGCGACAGAGTCTTGTAGTCATTGCGGGTCAACGGTCGTGCGGGTTGCTCGGGCTGCGCGAGGCTCGAAGGCGCTGTGGTCATGGCAAGGGCTTCTCTTATAGTCGAATCTGTCGCCACAACAACGCTGGCGGTGGCTCGGACAGGTTCGGCACCATAGCAAATTGTTCGAAAAAGCACATAGAGGCGCGTAATTGACGGTCGAAATCAGAACCGGGTGGTCGTCGCGGGGTCTATCGACCGATATACTCGCCACCTGCGCAGGATTTGTAAGAGGTTGCTGTGCGAAAACGTTGTTGGCCCGTCCTTTGCTCGGGATTTAGCCTTTTTCGCAGAGTTTCCCTTTAGGCGCCTGATGGAAAACGTGACGAACGCAGTGTGTTCGGTGTTGAATCGTTTTTCTTGAAGACGGCTACCACCCGCAATACCCACGAAGAGTCACGGGTCAGAGGCCCCTCGGCATGATAGAGCTCGAACAAGAAGATCCGATCCCACAGGGCGACCTGGCCCTGCAAATCACCGCACTTCCCCGCGAAACCAACGGCTTTGGCGATATTTTCGGCGGCTGGCTGGTCGCGCAGATGGATCTGGCCGGCACTGCCATGGCCAGCCGGGTGGCCGGTGGCCGCGTTGCCACTGTCGCCATCGACCGCATGGCGTTCCTCGTCCCGGTCGCCGTCGGCGCGCAGTTGTCCTTTTATACCCAGACCCTGGAAATCGGCCGCAGCTCGATCCAGATGATGGTCGAAGTGTGGAGCGATGACCCACTGTCCAGCGAATGGCGCAAGGTCACCGAAGCGGTTTTCGTTTTCGTCGCCATCGACGGCAGCGGTCGCACCCGTTCGGTGCCGCCACGCGCGCGTTAAACCTCGCGGCCGTTTTGCGGTCGATAGTCGTCCCCAGTGTCTGATCGAGAGTTGCCCATGAACACGCCCAACGTTGAAGCCGTGAAACAGGATGAACTGAACTGCTGGCGCATCCGCCACGGCAAGGCCGAAGTGCTGGTGGCCCAGCAAGGCGCGCACATCCTCAGTTATCAGATCGACGGCCAGCCGCCGATCATCTGGCTCAACGACAAGGCCGAGTTCAAGACCGGCAAGAGCATCCGCGCCGGCGTGCCGGTGTGCTGGCCGTGGTTCGGCAAATTCGAACGCAATCCGAGCAGCGTGCAGGCCATGTACACCGGCGAGCAACCGGCCCCCGCGCACGGTCTGGTGCGGGCGATGGATTGGCAGTTGGGCAACATCGAATCAGAGGCTGACGGCATCAAGGTCGAATTCAAGCTGCCCTACCCGGAAGGTGGCCTGCCGGGCTGGCCCCACGAGGTCGATCTGACCCTGACCCTGCATCTGGCGGATCAACTGCACTACAGCCTGACCAGCCATAACCGTGGTAATGACACCGTCACGCTGAGTCAGGCGCTGCACACCTATTTCGCCGTGAGTGACGTGCGCAATGTGCATGTCGACGGCGTGGCCGGGCTGAATTATATCGAGACCCTGGATGACTGGAACACGGCCAGCCAGAGCGGCGATCTGCATTTCGCCGGCGAGACCGACCGCATCTACCTCGACGTTCCGCCGCAATTGAGCATCATTGATCCGACCTGGGAACGACGCATCGTGCTGACCTCCACCGGCTCGCGCACGGCGGTGATCTGGAACCCATGGATCGACCGCGCCGCCGCCCTGCCGGACATGGACAACGATGGCTGGCAGCGCATGCTGTGCATCGAAACGGCGAATGTGATGGATGATCTGGTCACCCTGGCGCCGGGGGCGCGCCATACGATGGGTGTCAGCGTAGCTGCTACGCCGCTCTAAGCTCTAGCGCTATACAAAAGGGCAAAGAGCCCTGTGGCGAGGGGATTTATCCCCTCGCCACAGATAAATCCCTTCACTACAGATAAATCCCCTCACCACAAAGGCTCGCTCCCAAATTTATGTGCGGCGCGCTTTAGAGATCAGCCTCCTGCACCACCCGCACCTTCTCCGCCTCCAGCGCATACGCCGCATCAGCGAGGTCATTGCTGACCTTCTCGATTTTTAGTGTGCCGGTCACCCACAGCGGTGTGTAGATATCGTCCAGCTTCAAACCCTTCGGATATCGCACCAGCACCAGTTGATTGGGCGGCGGTGGCGGTACGTGGATGCAGGCGCCCGGATACGGCACGAGGAAGAACAACGTGCTGCGGCCCTTGGCATCGGACTCCAGCGGCACCGGGTAACCACCGATGCGAATGTGCTTGTCGTTCATCGACGCCACGGTTTTCGTCGAATACATCACCGCCGGCAGACCTTTGGCCTGCTTCATCCCGCCCTTCTCGGTGAAGGTGCCGGTGGCTTCGGGGGTGTTGTGGTCGATTTCAGGCATGGCCTCGAGGGCCTTTTGATCCGACTTGGGCATCAGTTCCAGCCAGTCGGTTTCCGGCAGTTCGCCGGCGTGGGCGAGATAGCTGCCCAGCAAGAGGAGAATCAACAGAAGACGGCGCATGAAGGTGCTCGGCAGACAAAGGAATGGACGGTGAGTCGCCGCGCATTCTAGCCCTCCCGGCCGCGCGGGCCGAGAGGGCTTTGTCGCTTTCGATCAGTTCTTTTTGATCAGACCGTAGATCACCAGCAACACGACAGCGCCGACCAGTGCGCCGAGGAAACCCGCGCCCTCGCCCGCCTGATAGATGCCCAGAGCCTGGCCGCCGTAGGTGGCCGCCAGCGAACCGCCGATACCGAGCAGGATGGTCATGATCCAGCCCATGCTGTCATCGCCCGGTTTCAGGAACCGAGCCAGCAGGCCGACGATCAAGCCGATAAAGATGGTTCCGATAATTCCCATGGCATTTCCCTCTGATTTGGTAGATATGCCAAAGCCTAGACAGACTTTGGCATCCTGCCATGAGAGAACGGCGGCCCCTGAATGGTTCCGCCGCGGCCACATGAAACTGGTTTACTCGGCGATCAGCGCTTGGACCTTGATGATCTGCGCCTGCAGCGTGGCCATGTCGGCGCAGCGCAGGTTGGCGTGGCCGACCTTGCGTCCGGCCTTGAAAGCTTTGCCGTAGTGATGCAGATGGCAGTCTTCGATGGCGATGACTTTTTCCACCGGCGGCACTACGCCGATGAAGTTGAGCATCGCGCTCTCGCCGACCTTGGCGGTCGAACCCAGCGGCAGGCCAGCCACGGCGCGCAGGTGGTTTTCGAACTGGCTGCACTCGGCACCTTCGGTGGTCCAGTGCCCGGAGTTGTGCACGCGCGGGGCGATTTCGTTGGCTTTCAGGCCACCGTCGACTTCGAAGAACTCGAAAGCCATCACGCCGACGTAGTCGAGGTGCTTGAGCACACGGCTGGAATAATCTTCGGCCAGCGCCTGCAACGGGTGATCGGTGCTGGCTACCGACAGCTTGAGGATGCCGCTGTCGTGGGTGTTGTGCACCAGTGGATAGAACTTCGTTTCACCATCGCGGGCACGCACGGCGATTAGCGACACTTCGCCGGTGAATGGCACGAAGCCCTCCAGCAGGCAGGCAACGCTGCCCAGTTCGGCGAACGTACCGGCAACATCTTCCGGCTTGCGCAGGACTTTCTGGCCCTTGCCGTCATAACCCAGGGTGCGGGTTTTCAGCACGGCCGGCAGACCGATGGAAGCGACGGCGGCGTCCAGGTCGGCTTGCGACTGGATGTCGGCGAAGGCCGGGGTCGGAATGCCGAGGTCTTTGAACATGCTCTTTTCGAACCAGCGGTCACGAGCAATGCGCAGGGCTTCGGCGCTCGGGTAGACCGGCACGAATTGCGAAAGAAACGCCACGGTTTCGGCCGGGACGCTTTCGAATTCGAAGGTCACCAGATCGACTTCATCGGCCAGTTGGCGCAGATGATCCTGATCGCCGTAATCGGCCCGCAGGTGTTCGCCCAACGCAGCGGCGCAAGCGTCCGGCGCAGGGTCGAGAAAAGCGAAGTTCATCCCCAGCGGAGTGCCCGCCAGAGCCAACATGCGACCCAACTGGCCGCCACCGATTACACCGATCTTCATCTCAACAACCTCAGGCAATACGTGGGTCTGGATTGTCCAGGACGCTGTCTGTCTGCTCGGCACGGAAGGTTTTCAGTACCGCATGAAATTGCGGGTGCTTGGCGCCGAGGATGCTCGCCGAGAGCAGGGCGGCGTTGATTGCGCCGGCCTTGCCGATGGCCAGGGTGGCGACCGGAATGCCCGCCGGCATCTGCACGATCGACAGCAGCGAATCGACGCCCGAGAGCATGGCCGACTGCACCGGCACGCCCAGCACCGGCAGGTGGGTCTTGGCCGCACACATGCCTGGCAAGTGGGCGGCGCCACCGGCACCGGCGATGATCACCTCGATGCCGCGGCTTTCAGCCTCTTCGGCGTACTGGAACAGCAGATCCGGGGTGCGGTGGGCGGAAACCACCTTGACCTCGTACGGGATGCCGAGCTTTTCCAGCATATCGGCGGTGTGGCTAAGGGTGGACCAATCGGACTTGGAGCCCATGATCACGCCAACCAGTGCACTCATCGTCGCGCCTCTTCTCTCTGGAGCGCCCGCAGGCGCATCATAAAACAACAAGCCACGCAGGTTGCGTGGCTTGATTGTGCGAAAAATGGCCGGACGTGCCGGCCGAAGGCCGCGCAGTATACCGCAAAGAAAGCAATAAACAGCCCCCGAAACGACCATCTGTCAAATGAGCGAAACGCCCGGTTTTATTGACCTTGAGGTCAGCGAAAGAACAGCGCAAAAATCCCCCTGTGGGAGCGAGCCTGCTCGCGAAAGCGTTGTGTCAGACGATACCTCAGGGCCTGACACTGCGCATTCGCGAGCAGGCTCGCTCCCACATTCAATCTTCATCAGCTTCAAGCGTTTTGGGCAGCGCCGCCTTCAAGCTTGCGCCACAGCAACCGCACGTTGGCCTTGCGCACCAGGGCGCAGCGGTACAGGCGGATCTCCAGCGGCACATGCCACTGCGGGCCGCCGCACACCACCAGTTCACCGCGAGCCAGTTCGGCGCGCACACTCAATTGCGGCACCCAGGCGATGCCGAGTCCTTCCAGGGCCATGCTTTTCAGGCTGTCGGCCATCGCGGTTTCGTAGATCGTGGTGAAGCGCAACTGGCGCTGGCGCAGCAAGCCGTTCACCGATCGGCCGAGAAACGCCCCGGCGCTGTACGCAAGCAACGGCACACTCGCCTCGCCTTCCAGATCGAACAGCGGTTTGCCATCCAGATCGGCCGCGCACACCGGCAGCATCTCGGTCTGGCCCAAATGCAGCGACGGGAAGATTTCCGGGTCCATCTGCATCGCCGAATCCGGATCGTAGAACGCCAGCATCAGATCGCAGCCACCTTCACGCAAAGCGTGCACGGCGTCGCCAACGTTGGTTGCCACCAGCCGCGTGGCGATGTTCAGCCCTTCGTTGCGCAACTGGGCGATCCAGCGCGGGAAAAAGCCCAGCGCCAGCGAGTGTGCCGCCGCCACCTGCATCACCTCGCCCTGCCCGCCTTCCAGATGATGCAGATGGCGCAGCACTTCGCCGAGCTGTTCGACCACGGTGCGCGCGGTCACCAGAAACAACTGCCCCGCCGCCGTCAGTTCGACCGGCGTGCGCGAGCGATTTACCAAGGTCAGCCCCAGCGCCGCTTCGAGGCTGCGGATCCGCCGACTGAACGCCGGCTGAGTCACGAAGCGCCGTTCGGCTGCCTGCGAGAAGCTGCGGGTGGCGGCCAGGGCACTGAAGTCCTCGAGCCATTTGCTTTCCAGATTCATCACGTCCTCCCGGACACGCACCAAAACAGGTCACACGTCTGCCGCACAGGCGGCGTCACATGGGCATTATGCCGAATGTGCATAGGGCAGTGCTGAACAGCATTGGCCCAAAAATCCCCACAAGCCTAGCATTCGCAGCGTTCCGGCACAGACCGGGTCCTTATCGAGATGATTTCTATCATGTCCTCCGCTGCATCTTTCCGCACAGAAACCGACCTGCTTGGCGCCCTCGAAGTACCGGCCCATGCGTACTACGGCATCCAGACCCTGCGAGCGGTGAACAACTTCCGCCTCTCGGGCGTTCCGATTTCGCATTACCCGAAACTGGTTGTGGGCCTGGCGATGGTCAAACAGGCCGCCGCTGACGCCAACCGCGAGCTGGGTCACCTGAGCGAAGCCAAGCACGCTGCCATCAGCGAAGCCTGTGCCCGATTGATCCGCGGCGATTACCACGAAGAGTTCGTGGTCGACATGATTCAAGGTGGCGCCGGCACCTCTACCAACATGAACGCCAACGAAGTGATCGCCAACATTGCTCTGGAAGCGATGGGCCACGAGAAAGGCGAGTACCAGTACCTGCACCCGAACGACGACGTGAACATGGCGCAGTCGACCAACGACGCCTACCCGACGGCGATCCGCCTGGGTCTGCTGCTGGGTCACGACGCGCTGCTGGCCAGCCTCGACAGCCTGATTCAGGCGTTCGCGGCCAAGGGTAAAGAGTTCGACCACGTCCTGAAAATGGGCCGTACCCAGCTGCAAGACGCCGTGCCGATGACCCTCGGCCAGGAATTCCGCGCGTTCGCCACCACCATGGGCGAAGACCTCGCGCGTCTGAAGACGCTGGCCCCGGAATTGCTGACTGAAGTCAACCTGGGCGGCACCGCGATCGGCACCGGCATCAACGCCGACCCGCGTTATCAGGCACTGGCTGTTCAACGTCTGGCATTGATCAGCGGCCAACCGCTGGTACCGGCCGCCGACCTGATCGAAGCGACCTCCGACATGGGCGCCTTCGTGCTGTTCTCCGGCATGCTCAAGCGCACCGCGGTCAAGCTGTCGAAGATCTGCAACGACCTGCGCCTGCTGTCCAGCGGCCCGCGCACCGGCATCAATGAAATCAACCTGCCGGCGCGTCAGCCAGGCAGCTCGATCATGCCCGGCAAGGTCAACCCGGTGATCCCGGAAGCCGTGAACCAGGTCGCGTTCCAGGTCATCGGTAACGACTTGGCGCTGACCATGGCAGCCGAAGGCGGCCAGCTGCAACTGAACGTGATGGAGCCGCTGATCGCTTTCAAGATCCTCGATTCGATCCGCCTGCTGCAACGTGCCATGGACATGCTGCGCGAGCACTGCATCGTCGGCATCACCGCCAACGAAGCGCGCTGCCGCGAACTGGTCGAGCATTCGATCGGTCTGGTCACCGCACTGAACCCGTACATCGGCTACAAAAACGCCACCCGCATCGCCCGTATCGCCCTTGAAAGCGGCCGCGGCGTGCTGGAACTGGTGCGCGAAGAAGGTCTGCTCGACGAAGCCATGCTCGCCGACATCCTGCGCCCGGAAAACATGATTGCCCCGCGTCTGGTTCCGCTCAAAGCCTGAGCCGACGCGAACTTGTAGCACCGCTCACCAGGTCGAGGGACTAGACACCTCTCACCTTTTGAGGGCTTGGGGATTTTGTCCCCGAGCCCTTTTTTTTAACTGTTTATCCTGAGACCCGAATGTAGAGGACTGAACAATATGCAGGTGAGCCTTTATGGCGAGGGAATTTATCCCCGTTGGGCTGCGAAGCGGCCCCGATACCAACAATAAAGATGTACCAGAAACACCGCGTGCAATGGTTTACGACTGCTTCGCAGCCGAACGGGGATAAATCCCCTCGCCACAAACGCCAAGTGTTTCAAAGCTTCGTTTCGTCGCTTGCACCACTACCGTGCAGACGGGCGCGCCACTGATCGGTATAGTGCCGCCCCTCTTCGCGTGAGCGGTCGTCGGTAACGAGGCCATAACCCATGCGAAACCCGAACTAATAACAAAACCCGCGATATGGATCCGGGACGAAACCTTCGCCTCACCCGTCGTGCCGCGTGCATGCCGGTGTAACACGATGTTTCTCCGATCCAGCATTTGCACCCACAAAAAACAGCGAGGATAAATCCATGCTCGAAGTCATCAACGACTTCCTCTCAGGGAAAGTACTGATCGTGCTCATTGTCGGGCTCGGTAGCTACTTCACGATTCGCTCGCGTTTCGTTCAACTGCGTCACTTCTTCCACATGTTCGCGGTGTTCCGCGACAGCCTCAAAGGCAGCGCCGGGCAGCTCAGCTCGTTTCAGGCCTTGATGCTCAGCCTCGCCGGCCGCGTCGGTGCAGGCAACATTGCCGGTGTCGGCATCGCCGTGACCCTCGGTGGTCCGGGTGCGGTGTTCTGGATGTGGGTGACCGCACTGGTCGGTATGTCCAGCAGCTTCTTCGAGTGCACCCTGGCCCAGGTCTACAAGCGCGCCGATGGCGACGGCCTGTACCGTGGTGGCCCGGCGTATTACATCCAGCACGGGCTCAAGCTCAAGGGCATGGCGATAGTCTTCTCCGTTCTGCTGCTGGTCACCTACGGCTTCGCCTTCATCGGCCTGCAGTCCTACACCGTGACCCACTCGCTGCAGAACGCCTTTGACTTCAATCCACAACACACCGGGATTGTCCTGGCGGTGCTGCTGGCCATCACCTTTATCGGCGGGATCAAGCGCATCGCTTCGGTCTCCGACCTGCTGGTACCGATCAAGACCCTGGCCTATATCGGCGTGACCCTGTACGTGATCGGCACCCAGATCGAACACGTACCGGCCATGCTGGAAACCATCTTCAAGAGCGCCTTCGGCCTCGACCCGGCCTTTGCCGGTCTGCTCGGCAGCGCCATTGTCATGGGCGTGAAGCGTGGCGTGTTCGCCAACGAAGCGGGCCTGGGCAGTGCGCCGAACGTCGCCGCCGTCGCCGCCGTCAAGCACCCGGGCGCGCAGGGCGTGGTCCAGGCTTTCAGCGTGTTCCTCGACACCTTCGTGATCTGCACCTGCACCGCGCTGCTGATCCTGCTGTCGGGCTTCTACACCCCGGGCTTCGAAGGTGACGGCATCGTCCTGACCCAGAACTCGCTGGCTGCCGTGGTCGGTGACTGGGGTCGCATGTTCGTCAGCGTCGCGCTGTCGCTGTTCGTCTTCACCTGCATCCTCTACAACTACTACCTGGGCGAGAACAGCTTGCAGTTCCTCAGCCGCAACCGCGCCCTGCTGATGCTGTTCCGCGGCCTGGTGCTGGCGCTGGTGGTGTGGGGTTCGATGCAGGACCTGACGACGGTATTCGCCTTCGCCGACATCACCATGACCTGCCTGGCCTTCGTCAACCTCGTGGCCCTGGCCATGCTGTTCAAGGTCGGCCTGCGGGTGATGCGCGACTACGACGAGCAGCGTCGCGCCGGCGTCAAACAGCCAGTGTTCGATTCGAGCAAATTCGCCGACCTGGATCTGGATCGCAACGCCTGGCCGGTCAACCCGCCAGCAGCGGCGGGCCAGACTGAAACTGCGCCGCAAGGCGTACCTGCAGCGCAACGCTGACAGGTGAATGACGGGCGCATCCCCCGCGCCCGTCAGTTATTGTGATGCAATAACCTGCAGGAGCGAGCCTGCTCGCTCCTGCAAGGCCCTCATCGTTTCGGAGAATCCTATGAGCTCGTCGACCTACCCCGCCGCTCAACACGTCATGGTGCTCTACACCGGTGGCACCATCGGCATGCAGGCCAGCGCCAACGGTCTGGCCCCGGCGTCCGGTTTCGAAGCGCGGATGCGCGACTACCTGCACAGCCAGCCTGAGCTGGTAGTGCCGCAGTGGCAGTTTCGGGAAATGTCGCCGCTGATCGACAGCGCCAACATGACCCCGGCCTACTGGCAGCAACTGCGCGAAGCGGTAGTCGATGCCGTGGACGTGCAAGGCTGCGACAGCGTGCTGATCCTGCACGGCACCGACACGCTGGCGTACAGCGCGGCGGCGATGAGTTTTCAGTTGCTCGGCCTGCATGCCCGCGTGTGTTTCACCGGCTCGATGCTGCCGGCGGGTGTGACCGACAGCGATGCCTGGGAAAACCTCGGCGGCGCGCTGGTCGCCCTCGGCCAGGGCCTGGCGCCGGGCGTGCACCTGTACTTCCACGGCGAACTGCTGGCGCCGACCCGCTGCGCGAAAGTGCGCAGCTTCGGCCGCCATCCGTTCAAACGCCTGGAGCGTCAGGGCGGTGGTGTGAAGGCGCCGTCGATCCCAGTCGCGCTGAACTACAACCAGCCGAAGCAACTGGCGAAAGTGGCGGTGTTGCCGCTGTTTCCCGGGATCAGTGCCGAGGTTCTCGACGGCCTGCTCGACAGCGGCATTCAAGGTCTGGTGCTGGAATGCTACGGCAGCGGAACCGGGCCGAGCGATAACCCCGAGTTCCTCGCCAGCCTTGCCCGCGTACGGGATAACGGCGTGGTGGTGGTTGCAGTGACGCAATGCCATGAAGGTGGGGTCGAGCTGGATGTCTACGAGGCCGGCAGCCGCTTGCGAGGTGTTGGCGTGCTGTCCGGTGGCGGCATGACGCGCGAGGCGGCGTTAGGCAAGTTGCATGGGTTGCTGGGGGCCGGGCTGGAAACGGCTGAAGTGCGTCGATTGATCGAACTGGATTTGTGTGGTGAGTTGATCTGAGCACGGCGCTGGATTGCCCCTCACCCTAACCCTCTCCCAGAGGGAGAGGGAACTGATCGTAGTGTCTTGCGCTATACACCGACCTGATAAACAGTGTCGATTATGGATTCGGCGGCGGTGTCTCACGTCGGTGTATTTCTGCAATATCCCCCGTTCGGCCCCCTCTCCCTCTGGGAGAGGGCTGGGGTGAGGGCCTGCGGCATGCAACTTGCTGCGTTCCAGCCACCTCCAGGCTGGAAGATCCCATGCTCCACTCCCACCTCACCACCCTCAACGCGGTCTCGCTGATCCTCAACACGTTCAAGGCCGAAGGTCTGTCGAGCGAGGCGCTGCTGGCTGGCAGCGGCATCGTGGCGGCAGATCTGCAGCGTGCCGATACGCGCATCACCACCCATCAAGAGATGCAGGTCTGCACCAACGCAGTGGCACTCAAGCGTGACATCGGCCTCGAATTGGGTCGGCGCATGCACGTGTCCTGTTACGGCATGCTCGGTTACGCCCTGCTGACCTGTGCCACCTTCGGTGACGCTTTGCGTCTGGCGATCCGTTATCCGGCGCTGTTGGGCACGTTGTTCGAACTGAGCCTGGAAGACGATGGCGAGCAGGTCTGGTTCGTCGCTGCTGATTACCGTGAAAGCCCGGCGATGGCGGTGTTCAACGCCGAATTCTGTCTGGTGTCACTGAAAGTCATCTGCGACGACTTGCTCGGCCATCCGCTGCCGCTAAGCGCCACGCGCTTTGAACATGCAGCGCCGGACTATCGCGCCAGCTACGCCGAACCCTTCGACTCGCCGCTGCACTTTTCGGCCAAGGACAACGCCTTCGCCTTCGACCGCCATTGGCTCGATCAGCGGCTGCCGCTGGCCGACGCGATCACCCATCAGGCCATGGCCGAGCGCTGCCGCAAACAGAATCTGGAATTCACCGGACGTCAGGCCTGGCTGGGGCGGATTCGGCAGTTGCTCAGCGCACAATTGAATGCCGCGCCGGGACTGGAAGGTCTGGCACAGCAGATGAAGTGCTCACCGCGCACCCTGCGCCGGCATTTGAAAGACATGGGCAGCAGCTATCAGGAACTGCTCGATGAACTGCGCTTCGAACGGGCCAAGCAGATGTTGTGTGAAGACCAGTTGCCAATCTATCGGATCGCCGAGACGCTGGGCTTCAGCGAGACCGCGAGTTTCCGCCATGCGTTTGTGCGCTGGAGTGGCGTGGCGCCGAGTCAGTTCCGACCGCATTGATGGCTGCTCCAGGCATGAGCCTGCATGAACAAGGGGCGAATTGCGGTCAGAGGTTTTGGCCATATCGATCCCCTTTTGGCCGCTCCCGACGTTCTCCGATTCAAGTTGCGCCGCAACACTGAAGACCACCGAATCAGCCTTGCGGAGAACAACAAATGCTGACGATCTACTCAGACGATCACCACTTGCACCATGGCCGCTGCGAACTCATCGATGGCCAGCTCAAGCCGTGCTTCGAGATGCCGTCGCGTGCCGACCATGTGCTGCAACGCGTGCGCAAGCAAAACCTCGGTGCGGTCGAAGCGCCGAAGGATTTCGGCCTGGAGCCGATCGCGCGCATTCACAGCCGCGACTATCTGGAGTTTTTCAAAGGTGCATGGCAGCGCTGGACCGAGTTCAACACTGACGGCGACTTGCTGCCCTACACCTGGCCGGCGCGCACGCTGCGTGCGATCAAACCGACCAGCCTGCATGGCCAGCTCGGTTATTACAGCTTCGACGGCGGCGCGCCGATTACCGCCGGTACCTGGCAAGCGGCCTACAGCGCAGCGCAAGTGGCCCTGACCGCACAAGCAGAAATCCAGCGTGGCGCACGCGCGGCCTTCGCCCTGTGCCGTCCGCCGGGACATCACGCCGCCAGCGACTTGATGGGCGGTTATTGCTACCTCAACAACGCCGCCATCGCCGCTCAGGCCTTTCTCGAGCAGGGCCACAAGAAAGTCGCGATTCTTGACGTCGACTACCACCATGGCAACGGCACTCAGTCGATTTTCTACGAACGCAGCGACGTCCTGTTCACTTCGATCCACGGCCACCCGGAAGCGGAGTTTCCATTCTTCCTCGGCTACGACGACGAGCGTGGCGAAGGTGCCGGTGAAGGTTTCAATTTCAACTATCCGCTGCCGGCCGGTTCCGGCTGGGATGTCTGGAGCGCGGCGCTGGATCAGGCCTGCGACGAGATCGATCGCTATGGCGCGGACATCATCGTCGTCTCCCTCGGCGTCGACACGTTCAAGGACGACCCGATCTCGCAGTTCAAACTCGACAGCCCGGATTATCTGGCCATGGGCAAACGCATCGCCGCCCTCGGCAAGCCGACCCTGTTCGTCATGGAAGGTGGCTACGCGGTGGAGGAAATCGGCATCAACGCGGTGAACGTGCTGGAAGGTTTCGAACAATGAAAAAGCGACTGATCGCCTCGGCGCTGTGCGCGGCTCTGCTCAGCGCTGGCGCCTACGCCGAAGAACGCACGCTGCGCGTCTATAACTGGTTCGACTACATCACGCCCAAGGCGCTGGACGACTTCAAGGCACAGAACAGCCAGACCAAACTGATCTACGACATCTTCGACACCAACGAAGCACTCGAAGCCAAGCTGCTCACCGGCAATTCCGGTTATGACGTGGTGGTGCCGTCCAACGTGTTCCTCGCCAAGCAGATCGAGGCCGGGGTGTTCCAGCCGCTGGATCGCAGCAAACTGCCGAACTGGAACCACCTTGATCCGAAACTGATGAAGCTGATCGAGGCCAACGACCCGGGGAACAAGTTCGCCGTGCCGTACATGTACGGCACCATCCTGATTGGTTTCAACCCGGCCAGGATCAAGGCGGCCCTGGGCGACAACGCGCCCGTGGACAGTTGGGATCTGATCTTCAAAGAGGAAAACATCAGCAAGCTCAAGCAGTGCGGCGTCGCCCTGCTCGACTCGCCGTCGGAGATTCTGCCGCTGGCTCTGCAACACCTCGGTCTCGACCCCAACAGCAAGAAGCCGGCGGATTACGCCAAGGCCGAAGCGCTGCTGATGAAAATCCGCCCTTATGTGACGTACTTCCATTCCTCCAAGTACATGGCCGACATTGCCAACGGCGACATCTGCGTGGCCGTCGGTTATTCCGGCAGCTTCTCGCAAGCGGCCAACCGCGCCAAGGAAGCGAAAAACGGCGTGGTGGTCGATATGCGTTTGCCGAAAGAAGGCGCGCCGATCTGGTTCGACATGCTCGCCATTCCCAAGGGCGCGAAGAACACCGAAGACGCCTACACCTTCATCAACTATCTGCTGCAACCGGCGGTGATTGCTCCGGTCAGCGACTTTGTCGGTTATCCAAACCCGAACAAGGACGCCACCGGCCTGGTCGATCCAGCCATTCGCAACAACCCGAACCTGTATCCGACCGATGCGGCAATGAGCACGCTCTACACCTTGCAGCCGCTGCCTCGGGATGCCGAACGCGCACGCACGCGGGCCTGGACGAAAATCAAGTCCGGGACCTGAACCGGCTCGTTTGCCGGAGACCCGCCGAGGCGGGTCTTTTTTTTGCCTGGCAGCTTTATCTACCGCACGGGTCGCTGTCGCGCCTTTTAACTTGACCTGCTCCGCCGCCCTCGCGGCGTCCCGACAGAGCAGGAAACCACCATGACCGCCATTCCCAAAGCCAGTGCCGTCGATATCGTGACTCAGCTGGTTACCGGCCCCTCGCTGCAAGAGGTCGCTTCAAAAACGCTGCGCGAAGCCCTCAAGACGTTGTATCCGAATCTCGACATAGACCCGCGTCTGGCGATGGTCGTGCAACCCACCTGGGCCATTGTGGAGGGTCGAGTGGTACCCGACGGGTATCAGGCTGGATCGCTGACCAACGCGCTGGTGCGGCTCGGCCTGTCCGGTACCACGGTGACGTACCTCGATGGTGAGCATTACCTGACCCTGCAACCCGGCGTGCCCGCCCCTGCGCATCTGCCGGTGAAGATCGATGCGATCGGCCTGTTGCTCAACGAACTGGCACCGCTGCTGTTCATCGCCTACAAGGAGCAGCACGTCGACTACTGGGACGAGTTCACCTATCCCGGGCAACCGCGCTGGCAGCAATTGTCCGAGGCACTGCGCAACCTGTGGAACGTCGATGCCAGCGTCGGCTGGGATGCCGATGAAATCGCCATGGCCCAGGCGATTTTCAAACAGCCCGACCCGCAACAACGCCTGGCCCCCGCCCCGTACTCGGCAAAGGCATATCTGATTGATCTCGATCAGGGGAACGCCGACACGCAAAGCCACTTGACCCTGCTCGACGCCGCAGTGTTGGTCGGCAGCATCGCAGACCGTACATTGATTCTCACCCACGCGATTACTCAGGGCTTTCAGCGTTTCGATTCACTGGAAGAACTCGGCGAGGCTCTGCTGCGGATATATGGCACAAACGCCTCGGGCGAAGATCTCAAGTGGCGGCTGGTCGAACCCCAGGGAAATTTCTTCGACCAGCAGGCCTGCACCCTGATTTCCCTGGAAGCGGATGCCTTGGGCAAAATCAGTTTTTTTCAGGACTCCCCTGATAAACGCGTCTATCCGCATACCGGCACGGCCGGCAAACCGGCACAACCGACACCGCGCCTCGAAGCGCACTTCGAGCGTTTACAGCCGATGCTTCCGGACTGGCTGAACGACGCCTTGCCCATCGATCAGACACGTTACAGCCGGCACCTGCTGGACCTGACGACGCTGCAGCACGAGAACAACGGCAAATCCTTTCAGAACGAAATCACCAGCCTGCAGGCGTTCACTCGGGCAGCGCTGATCAAACAGATTCTCAAGGAGCAGCCCGACGCCAAAGACCTGGACATCGACAACATCGAAATCACCATCACCAGTCTCGTGGTCTGGGGCACGTTTGTGTTGCCGGGAAATACTCAGACCCAGACATGGACGCTGACCGAGCTCGCCCTGCAAAATCTCGCCGGCCTGCCCTTGGGCAACAAGACTGTGCGGTACAAGGATGGCAGCCCGGTACCCGAGTGGATGAGCGCGACTTTTCTGGAGAAGCTGGTCAGCACGGTCGACATCGGCAAGACCTACCCGGCGCATCTCAAGGCCGTACTGATAGACGACTCAGTGCAAACATCACGGTTGGAAAGGCTCTATACCAGTCAGCTACGCGTCGAGCTGCCATTGCTGGCGTTGCAGCACAAGATCCAGGGCAGAGCCGGCATTGACGAATCGGGTTATCGATACGTGGTTGCCGCATTGGCCACGACTGACGCAGAACGCTACGTCGATGGTGAGGAAATCGTCATTCGCCCATTGGCGTTCGTGGCCCATCGCAGCCGCTCCACCGCAGACACTGTCGACAACATGTATGTCATAGGCCCGCGCGATGCCGACAAAGGGCCGTGCGTGCTGTATCGACCGTTGTTCGACAAGGCTCTGCTGCAATATCCGGGATTTGCCAATCTGCTCTTTGCGATCCAGCATTCGCGACATCTGCGCGATTCGGTACTGGCCTGGTTGCCGGACGATGTGCGCTTCAATTACAGCCAGTTCGTCTTCACCGCCAGGCTGCCGTCGGTGTGGACGATCCCGCAACTGATGATCAACCCGACCACAGCACTGGACATGTCCGGCGCGGTCGCGCTGGGCACTCAGGTGATCGCCAGCGATGTCCTCGCCACCCTGCACGAACGCAACGTCAAGGCGCTTGTCACTCAAGCCGACCGGCAATCGGTATCCGATGCAGAAGCACGCTGGGCCTCGCTGAAACAGGGTGGCTGGGTGATGCTCAATGCCGCACTGCCGTTTCTGGGCCGCAGCGTAGGTACAGCGGCGTGGATCTGGCAGATCATGGATGATCTGCAGGAAATCACCGACGGCGCCAACGAGCAATCGGCGAAAGTCGCCTGGACGGCCATCGCCGATATCCTCCTGGCGCTGGGCATGGTGCTCGCCCATCGTGCGGCAATGGGTGATGCGCCATCGACGCCCGTGGCCACAACGCTCGAAGAGGACACAGCAACGAGCAAACCTGCCGCCAGAATCGTCAAAGCGCTGCGCCAGCCGGACATCACCGGCCCGCAATTGACCGAAGCCCATGGCACATCGATTGACAGCATCACGGCGCTGAAACGATCCCCGTTGGCCCTCGCCAAGCTGTTGGATACGTTCAACCTCGCCAAGCCCAAAGGGCTTGGCGCTGCCACCAGAGAGGGTGCGCAGCGAGGCCTCTACGCCCACGCAGACAAATGGTACGCCCGCGTCGGTGAACGCTGGTTCGAAGTCGCGCGCAACGCGCATGGCGATGTGCACATTGTCGATACGCGTCAGCCCACCCGACCTGCCGGACCCAGGCTGGCCTATACCGCCAACGGCCAGTGGGTAATCGATCTGCGCTTGCGTCTGCGCGGCGGCGGACTGGAGGAAGGTCGCCAAGCCGCGCAAGGCATAAGAACCAAGGAGGTGGCCGCATTGGCCGAGCAGATTACTGCGTTCGATTTGACGATGGAGAGCAAAGGGAGCCGTCTCGATGCAGACCGCAACAGCCTGCACGATGCCCCTGCGCAGGCACGCGAGCAAGCGCTTGCGCAGTACCTTGCCACGCTCGATTCACAGCACAACGAATATGCCGCAAACATAAAGCTGATCAAGAAACTCAACTGCAAGCAGTCGATCCCCAACTACCGCACGGTAATGCCGGAGCGGTTGGACATGCAGTTGTTTCTGGGACAGGAGTGGCTGAGTAATAACGCTTCGGATTACCAGCAGCGGGTACTGGCGGTGCAGGCGATACTCGACGACGAACTGCGCAGCGAATCGCAGGCCGCCACCTCTGCGTTCGAACAGTTGAACGATGTCACTCAAACCATTATCGAGAAAATGGAGTCGGCTGAAGCCTGCATGGTGGAGCTCACCAGGCTGGGACCGGATGGCTTTGATGTAAAGCAGAAATACAACATCAGCCTTGCGCCCTACCCGCTGGATGATCTGAAGACTCTGCAGATCAGTCTCGGCCAGTACACCTGCATCAAGCCCGGCGATTCCACCGCTCATGTCGAGGCACAACAAGCGCTGGCCGGTCTGTTCGAAGATGCTGCGCTGAACGTTCAGAGTTCACGGGACCTGAGCGCCGATGAAAGCCTCAGTGATCTGCGCATACGCATCGACGCCCTGAGCCAGGTGAGCGAACAGTTTGCTTCCGTGGACAAGCGATTCGATGACCTGGCGAGTGAATATTCCGAACACATACACACGGAGCGACTCAAGCAGTTGCAGGCGCGCGTGGCCGCATTCAAGGAAAACGCCGACAATCGACTCGCCGATCTGTTGCGCTACCGGCATTTACTGGTGCCGCAAGCCGGTCCGTCGAGACCTTCAACGTCATCTTCGAATCGGCAGATCATCAAGACGCGCAACAAGGGCATCCTGGTCGGCGAACGGAAAAAAAGCCTCGACGGCAAAGACACCGATCTGGTCGAGGTCAGTACAGCACTGACGAGAGTCATCGCGACATTCAAGGAGGAGTCGCCAGGTATCTGGGTCGAGCAGAATGCACGGCCGGCACCGTCGCCAAAAGCCCGGCCCAACCTCAACAACAGCATCAGCGCAGGGCAGGCCTTGATCGACGGGCTGGCGGCGTTCCATCGGCGCATCGAGGCGCGCCTCAAACGCGGCTCGCGCATTCCGGTGGAAGTCGAAGAGGAATACCACAACCACGCCGCCCTGTTGCGCAAGGCCGGTGCCGCCATCGATGAAGCGTTGACGGTGAGTAACCTCACCGCAGCTCTGCATGAACCGTCCGAAACGCTCAACCACAAGCTCGACGCTGCGGCTACGACGCTGGAGGAAAAGGGCACCAGCACGCGAATCCGTCTGGTCAAGCAACAACTACCAACAGCCGCCGGGGTCGAGTGGCTCAAGGACAAGGGCGAAGTGAACATTTCGAAAACCCTGACCCGACGGCGCCTGAGGCGCCATAAGAATGACTTCCTCGACGAGTATCAGATTCGTGATGCGCATACCGACAAGGTCCTCTGCTATGCGCATTTCCATTACAGCAGCGCCGACGCGCCCGATGGCGCATTTTTGCGTGGACACATGAAGACAGTTGCCCAGCACCGCCTGGGAGGCACCTCTGAAATAACCGATGTGGATAATCAGAGGCTGATCGAAATCCATCGCAGCGAAATTTCCAGTCGCAGCGCCGAAACGCTGTTCTTCAATCTCGCCAAGCCTGCCGCAGACGCGACAGCGCCGCTTTGATTGCTGGCTCTGGTACAGCAGCGAACCCCAGCACCAGGCCGGCGCGCTTATCCATGGGCGTAGTCGAATCGGGGAGCCAGTAGCTGCTCAGGCCGTTGATTTCGACATCGACCTCAGCGGCCCGAGCGATCAATTGCTGCTCGCGCTCGATGCTGTCCACGGCGACGGTCAAGTGCAGCCCGGCCGGCATGGCGGGCAGTTGACCGACGCCGGCGACCGTCGGCCAGCCTTCGAGCAGGCAGTTGCGTCGGCTCAGCGCAGCCCGGCGCATGCGGCGGATATGCCGCTGGAAATGCCCGGCGGCCATGAATTCGGCCATCACCGCTTGCGTGCTGACCTCCGAGTGCCGCACATCGACGGCGCGGCGTTGCGCGAACGCCTCGACCAGCGCGGGCGGCAGCACCAGATAGCCCAGGCGCAACGCCGGAAAAGCGACCTTGCCGAACGTACCGACGTAGAGCACACGCCCCTGACGATCAAGTGCCGCCAACGGTGCCAGCGGTGCGCCGGTGTAGCGATACTCGCCGTCGTAATCATCCTCGACGATCCAGCCGCCGACACGCTCGGCCCAGGCGAGCAGCTCCAGACGCCGGGCCAGGCTCATCACCACGCCGGTCGGGTACTGATGAGACGGCGTCACGTAAGCCACTCGACAATCACTGAGCTGAGCCATGGCGCTGCAATCGATGCCGTCGCTGTCCACCGCCACCCCATGCAATTGCGCCCCCGCTACAGCGAAGGCATGTCCGGCGGCGCGATAGCCCGGATTCTCGATCGCCACACCGTCCCCAGGCTCGACCAGCAGCTGTGCACAAAGGCTGATGCCCTGCTGCGCGCCACTGGTGATCACAATTTGCTCAGCCGTGCACTGCATGCCGCGCGAGCTGCGCAAATACGCAGCAATCATGCCGCGCAGCCGCGCGTCACCGGCCGGGTCGCCGTAACACAGCTGCTGCAGATCCGGTTTGCGCCAGAAAGCCGCGTTGAGCTTGGCCCAGACCTCGAACGGAAACAGATCGAACGCCGGCACACCCACCCGAAAAGCACGCGGCGGACCGCTCGGTGGTCGTGGCAAATGATGCTTTTCAATGCGGCAAAATCCGTCGCTGTGGATAACTTTGCTGGATGGATTCACAGGTAAATCCAGCCAATTTGTGGATAAGGCTGTGGGTAAGCCTGTTGACAAGCCTGTGGATGATTTTGTGGATAGTTTTTTCTTCGGCGTGGATGCCTGAGCCAATTGCGCCACGTAAGTACCGTCGCCCACGCGCCCTTCGATAAAGCCCTCGGCATACAGCTGATCGTAAGCGCGCACCACGCTATTGCGGGAAATGCCCAGCGCCGAGGCCAGGTCTCGGCTGGCCGGCAATCGCGTGCCACTGGCCAGACGTCCATCCAGCACCCGCAGGCGCAGAGCCTGATAGAGCTGGCGGCTCAGGCCCTGACGGCGATCAAGCTCGATTCCGGCCGGATTGAAAGGCATCGACAAGGGTGGCAAATCAGGCATGGCGAATGGACCTATGAAATGGCTCAGCAATGGCTCTTACAACGGACCAATAGCCTGCCTAGGATGCAGGCATTCGCCAAGGAAAATCTGTCCATGTACACGCCACGCGCCTTTGCCATCGAAGACTTGTCCCAACTGCACGAACTGATCCTCGCCACGCGCCTGGCCATTCTGGTCAGCCACGGCGAAAGCGGCCTGCAAGCCAGCCACGTGCCGGTGCTGCTGCATCGCGAACAGGGCGAATACGGCACGCTCTACGGCCATCTGGCCAAGGCCAATCCGCAGTGGAAAGACCTGCGTGACGGCGCCGAGGCCATGCTGATCTTTGCCGGACCAGACGCCTACGTCAGCCCAAGCTTGTATCCGAGCAAGGCCGAGCACGGCAAGGTCGTGCCGACCTGGAACTACATCGCCGTGCACGCCTACGGCCAGGCTGAGACCTTCAGCGATGGCGGCCGCTTGCTCGACATTGTCAGCACCCTCACCGACCGTCACGAGGCAGGCCGTGCCCAGCCGTGGTCGGTCGACGATGCGCCGGCCGACTACATCGACACCATGCTCAAAGCCATCGTCGGCTTCGCCATTCCCATCGACCGCCTCGAAGGCAAACGCAAGCTCAGCCAGAACCGCAGCGCCGAAGATATTGCCGGGGTGCGCGAAGGCCTCGCCGCAAGCCCCGACGCCAACGACCAAACCCTTGCCAGCCTGATGCCCTAAGGATCTACCCATGACCCAGATCGACATTCGCCCGGTCAGCGCCAATGACCACGCCGCTTGGCTGCCGCTGTGGCAGGCGTACCTGCGCTTCTACAACACGGAACTGCCGGACGCTGTCACCCAAAGCACTTGGCAGCGTTTTCTCGACCCGAACGAACCGACCCACGCCGCCCTCGCCTGGGCTGAAGGCAAAGCGCTGGGCATGGTGCATTACATCTATCATCGCTCGAACTGGAGCATCGAAAATTCCTGCTATCTGCAGGATCTGCTGGTGGTGCCGGAAGCCCGTGGCACCGGTGTCGGTCGGCTGTTGATCGAGCATGTCTACGCTACCGCCAAGGCTGATGGTTGCTGCAAAGTCCACTGGCTGACCCATGAAACCAACGCCACGGCGATCCAGCTCTACGAGCGCATTGCCGAACGTCCGGGATTCATCCAGTTTCGTAAAGCCCTTTAAGGAGACGCGCACATGACCGCTTCACTCGCTGACTGGAAAGGCGTCCCCGCCCCCTCCGCCACCCTGCTCGAAGGCCGTTTCATCCGCCTGGAAAAGCTCGACCCGGCGCGCCATGCCGAGCAGCTTTACGCCGCCCTCGAAGGGCCGGGTGCTGATCCGAAGCTCTGGGATTACTTGCCTTACGGGCCGTTTCGCGAGCGCAGCGCATTCAACGACTGGCTGAACAATCATGCGGCCAACAGCGACCCGTATTTCTTCAGCGTCATCGACCGTGCGACCAATCAGGTGCAGGGCATCCTCAGCCTGATGTCGATCGTCCCGGCTCAGGGCCGCATCGAAATCGGCCACGTCACTTTCGGTGCGCCAATGCAGCGCTCGCCGAAAAGCACCGAGGCGGTGTACCTGCTGGCCAAGTATTCGTTCGAGCTGGGTTACCGGCGCCTGGAATGGAAGTGCAACAACGGCAACGCCCGCTCCAAATACGCGGCCGAGCGTCTGGGCTTCAGCTTCGAAGGGGTGTTCCGCCAGCACATGGTGGTCAAGGGGCAGAACCGCGATACCGCGTGGTATTCGATTCTGGATTCGGAATGGCCAGCGATTGGTGCCGGGTTCGAGCGCTGGCTGAGCGATGAAAACCAAACGCCTGATGGCCAGGTGAAAGGCTTGGTCGAGTGCCGTAGCTGATCGTCACAAAGCCCCTGTGGGAGCGAGCCTGCTCGCGAAGGCGCTGTGTCAGTCACTGAAATATTGACTGACTGACCGCTTTCGCGAGCAGGCTCGCTCCCACAATTGGCGGGTTCTTTCTTAACGACGCAGTTCTTGCGCCAGCACCGCAATGTGCTCCGGGCCGATCCCGCAGCAACCCCCCAGATGACTGGCGCCGCGCTGTTGCCAGTCCAGCGCCCAGTGCAGATACCCCGGCGGATCGAGATCGTCACGCAACGGGTCGAGCCCGTCGTTGGCCGTGGCTTCTTTCGGTTGCGGAGGAAACGCGTTGGCATACGCGCCGATGTTGATCGTGACGCCGAGACGCTCAAAGGTTGCGCGCGCCGCATCGATGGCCGCGCCAATCACTTCGGGCTGACTGCAGTTGAACAGCAGGGTTTCGACGCCGAGTTCAGCCGCCACCGCAGCCGCTTCGGCTACCGGCTCACCGGAGCGCAGGCGCGGCACTTCATCGGTGTCTTCATCCTTGAGGGTGAACGACAGCCAGAACGGTTTGCCGTCCTTCGGCAACCCGGCGTGAATGGCCCGCGCCTCGATAATCGAACTCTGGGTTTCCGCCAGCCACAGATCAACATGCGGGGCCAGCCCATTGACCAGCGGCGTCAGCAGCTCGGTCACGCGATCCGCTTCGAACAGATCCGGACGATACGAACCAAACAGCGGCGGCAACGAACCGGCAACACGCACTGACTTGCCGGATGCCTGCACCGCCCGCCGTGCCAACTCCCCCGCCAGTGCCGCAAGCGCCTGGCCTTCAGCCGCAAAGCGCGCCTCGCCAATGTGAAACGGCACCACCGCGTAACTGTTGCTGGTGATCACGTCGGCGCCGCTGTTGATGTACGCGGCATGCACCGCCTCGACCGCCTGCGGCGCTTCACTCAGCGCCAGTGCCGACCACTCCGGTTGGCGAAACGGCGCGCCGGCGCGTTGCAACTCGCGGCCCATGCCGCCATCGAGAATGACCCTGTTCGCTGCACCCATATGCTTTTCACTCATATGCTTATGAAAATAACTCACTATCAGAGTCGTT